>CAYTTC010000030.1:0-38817 GCA_964440525.1 uncultured Propylenella sp.
TTCGTTAAGCTAGCCTGCGCGGCTGAGGAACGGCGTTGCGTCATGAGTAGGGTTGCATCCTTGCGTTTGCTCCTGGCTGTGGGCCTTACGGCCGCCGGAGCGTTGCCAGCGAAAACCGCCGCGGCGGCGACCGGGGAGCCTGAGGCCCGGCAGGTCGCGGAAGCTTTCGCGGCCACGTCGCGCGCGCTCGGCGACAGCGCCGACGTCATGCTCCGCTTCATCCAGGAGGACGGGCCGGAGAGCGGTCACGTGCGGGTGGTGCTGACGCCGGAAACGCACCCGCTCACGCTGATCGAGGCGCGCATGGCCGCCGAGCAGGCATTTCTCGAGGCGCTGAAGGAGCCCGGCCTTGGCGACAATCTGAAACGCATTACTGTCGTCGTCCGCCTCATGCCGGCGACGCATCCGGACCCGCAGGCGGCCGAGCAGGTGGTCGTCTATCTGCACAAAGGCGGGCGCGACTGGTCGGTGCTGCCGGGCAACTAGCCTTTGCAATCCTTCTCGGTGAGCCAGAAGAATGCCGCCGCGCCGGCGACCGCGGCGAAGGCGGCAGACAGCGCCGTCACGCCTGAATAAGCGGCCATGAAGGCCTGCTCGATCGCTGCACGCCCCGGATCGCCGATGGTGGGGAGGTCGCCGAAGCGCGCCTCAGGCGGCGCGCCGTACCATCGGAAGATCTGGCCGGCAGCGGCGCCTAGTGCTGAGACGGCGATGAGACCGGCGATGCGGCTTGCCGCGTTGTTCACCCCGGAGGCGGCGCCCGACTGCGTGTCGGGTGCGGAATTCATGACGACCGTCGTCAGCGGCGTCACGACCGCGGCCATTCCGAGTGCCATGACGATGACCGGCACGAACACGCCAACCCAATAGTTTTCGATGTTGAAGGCCAGTCCCGCGGCTCCAGCCGCAACGACGAGCGATCCGAGGACGAGAAAATTCCTGGCGCCATAGCGGTCCGCCAGACCGCCTGACACGCGCGACAAGAGGCCGATGATGAGGCCGAACGGCAGAAGGACCGCGCCGACCGCCGAAGCCGGCATGCCACGCCGCTCGATGAGATCGAAGGGCAGCAGGAAAAGCACTCCCGAGAGCGCGCCATAGAGGAAGAGCGTCAGGATATTGGCGACGAGGAAGGCGCGCGAACGGAACAGGATCCCGGGCATTATGGGATTAGCGGCGCGGCGTTCGACGCGCCAGAAGGCGAAAAGCCCGACCGCCGCCAGGACGAGCGCCGGGAAGACGGCCGCCATCGACGCGCCTTCACCAGAAAGCGTGGTCAGGCCGTAGGTGAGCGCGCCAAGCGACGCCGCGACGAGGGCCGAGCCTGTCCAATCGAGCGGGCCCGAGGCGGAATCGTCGCGGCTTTCGGGAACGTGCGAGAAGGTCAGCCAGAGCGCCGCCGCCGAGAGCGGAAGGTTGATTAGAAACGCGACGCGCCAGCTCATCGTATCGATCAGAAAACCGCCGAGCGGGGGGCCGAGCGAGGTGGTGATCGCCGAGGCGGCGGCCCAGAACCCGATCGCCCGGCCGCGCACCTCCCGTGGAAACGCGGCGGCGATGATGGCGAGGCTTTGCGGCACGAGCAGCGCGCCTCCGATGCCTTGCACGGCGCGTCCGGCGATCAGGATGCCGACATTCGTGGCGAGCGCGCAGACGAGCGAGGCCGCGGCGAAGATCACGATGCCGATCACGAATATTCGCCTTCGCCCGACGCGGTCGCCAAGTGCGCCGGCCACCAGGATCAGCGCGCCGAGCATCAGCGTGTAGGCGTTCACGACCCATTGCATCTGCGGAAACGTCGCGTGGAAATCGGTCTGGATGACGGGAAGCGCGATCGTCACCACGGTTCCGTCGATGAAGGCCATCGCCGAGGCAAGCACCGTCGCGGCGAGCACAAATCGCCGGGATTTCTCCGTGGTCTTGTTTTCCGCAGCCGCCACGTCGCGATCCGCTACAGCGCCGAGGACGTTGACGGCGTCGCCGTTCCGAAGAGCGGCTCGAACTCCGCCTTCAGCGCTGCATCCACTTCGGCCATCGAGACCGGAATGCCGAGATCGACAAGGCTGGTGACGCCGTACTCCGACACGCCACAGGGCACGATGCCGGCATAGTGCTCCAACACCGGGTCGACGTTCAGGCTGATGCCGTGAAAGCTCACCCAGCGGCGGACGCGAATGCCGATCGCAGCGATCTTGTCCTCCGCCGGCCGACCGTCGGGGAGGGGAGGTTTTTGGGGGCGCCGCACCCAGACGCCGATCCGGTCCTCGCGCCGCTCGCCGGCGACGTTGAGGCGGGCGAGGGTAGCGATGATCCAGGCTTCGAGCGTGGCGACGTAGCGGCGGAGATCGGGGCCGCGCTTGTTCAGGTCGAGCATGACGTAGGCCACGCGTTGGCCCGGCCCGTGATAGGTGAACTCGCCGCCGCGCCCAGAACGAAAGACAGGAAAGCGCTGCGTTGCGATGAGATCGCCTTCACGCGCGCTGGTGCCGGCCGTGTAGAGCGGCGGATGCTCGAGGAGCCAGACCTGCTCCGGCGCTTCGCCCGCCGCGATCGCCGCCGCACGCGCTTCCATCGCGGCGACGGCCTCGGGATAGGGGACGAGCCCGTCGCTTACCGCCCACTCGACCGGCGTCTCTTTCGCGCGCGGCGCGGCGAGCGAGGCGGCAATCGTGGCGCGGTCCGGTCGCACAGGAGGTTCCAGGTCAAGAAATCCGTCGCACCTATATCAGGCTCGCGACAGAACGGCATCTTGGGCGGTGGTTGGCGGAAGATCGAATCCCTTAAGCTTCTGGCGAGATCCAGCGCGGCGGACTTTGACAAGCCGCGGGGGTTGATCAAAACTCGCTTTTCAAGAGCACGGGTGAAATGCGGCGCGAATGCTGTCGGCCCGGTTGCTCGATTCCTCAAGGGCAGAGTGGTGATGGCAGGTCCTTCACGCATCAGACTTCTTCTGCCGTTGCTGCTTGGGATGGCGGTTCTTTTCTCGCCAGAACCGGCAGGGGCGCAGGACACTTATCGCGTCGTGGGTGTGGAAAGCCCCGATGTCCTCAACGTCCGCGCCGGTCCTTCGACCGGATTCCCGGTCGTGGGAACGCTTCCGCCCCACACGGGCGGCATCCAGCGGCTTGGCGAATGTGTGGACCGCTGGTGCCCAATCAGCCGACGCGGTTTGACGGGCTGGGTGAATGCGCGTTTCCTGGCAGCTGAGACGGAAGCGCCAGCCGAGGCGGCTGAGACGGAACCGCCGGCCGAAGAGGAGGCAAGCGCAACGGCCGCGACCCGCGCCGTCCTTCCGGACGGAACGCTCGAACTTCGTTTTTCAGACGGCACCAAGCGCAGGCGCCTTCCCAACGGGAATCTGGCGATCGTGCGGCCTGATGGAACGATCACCAACCTCACGTTCCTGCAGACTCCCGGCGCCGACCTGCCACCGCTTCCTTCGGAGTTTTCCGACTGGGGGACGCGCTTGAACGACGAGCTGCTTTCGATACTGACCAACATCCTCACGCCCGCCGAACTCACGGCTTACCGGCAAACGGAGACGGGAAAGAGTTTTTATGAGATCACGAGCTGGCGGCTTCGCAGCATCGAATTCCTGACGGCGCCGACCTCGTGAGGCTTGGGGCGATGGGTCGCAATATCTTCGTCATGGTGCTGCTGGCGGTATTTGGCCTCGGCGGGCCGGCCCTCGCGCAGGATCAGCAGCCAGCGCCCGATCTCAGCCGGATCGAGCAACTGAAGGCGCTGGAAGGCGAAGACACATCCGGAATCGCTCCGACGGCGATCTCACCGGAACTCCTCGGCGAGGAAGGCACCGCCTCGCTCAGGCAGGCGCTCAAGGCCTATTACGACTATCGGGTGACCGGCTATCAGCATCGCCAGCGCGTCTTCGCCTGGCAGCTTCTGTCCTCGCGCATCATCTTCGTGCTGGTGATTTTTCTCGTTCTGGTCGGCGTCTATTTTTCCTGGCTGCAATTCCGTTCGGCCATGAAGGGTGGGACGCCATTTGCCGACAGGCCTCAGGACACGACGTTCGAGGCTTCGACCACCGGGCTCAAGGTCAGCTCCCCGATCCTCGGCGTCATCATCCTCGCCCTATCGTTGGCCTTCTTCTATCTCTATTTGCTCTACGTCTATCCGATCAACGATATCCTTTGATCGTCACGGCCCGCGGAGACCCTGCGGGTCTCTCGCGATCCTGCCGCCCTTGTGGCGCCCGACTCCCTTTGCTACATGAGCGCCCGCCGGTTACGCTGGCGCCAGGTCATGCGGTCGTGGCGGAATGGTAGACGCGCAGCGTTGAGGTCGCTGTGGGGCAACCCGTGGAGGTTCGAGTCCTCTCGACCGCACCAGCCTACGGCTCGCGAAGCAGCGGAGGCTGCCGCGCCGAACCCCGGACTTGATCCGGGGGTAGGCGGGCCCGTTCCGCAGCTACGGCTTGGCAAGCCAGCCCGCACCTCACGGTCGGGCGATCACTCCGGCAGACCTGCCTTGATCAGCCCTTCGCGGAGGTGCTCACGGTCCTCGGCGCGCTCCAACAGGACGCTGCTGCGAAGGAACTCGGCCGTCGAGAAGTCGGGGCGCGCCCGTAGGATCTCATCCGCTTCCAGCCGCGCTTCTGCGGTTTGCCCTGATTGGGAATAGCAGGCCGCCAGCCTCGCGTGCGTCCACGGTCCAGCGCTAGGTATCCGCTTAAGTGCCTTCGCCGCATCGGCGTAGCGCCGAAGCGCATAGAGGGCGATGCCGAAATTAGCATGATAATAGGCTGGGTGTAGTGGGTTGAGGCGCACTGCCGCGTTCATCCAAATCAGAGCCTCTTCTGCTCTCCCGCGCAGAGCAAACACGCGACCCTTCTGCATCATCCCTTCTGCATCGTTGGGATTGAGGTCGAGCGCCCGCTCAAGATGGTGCTCCGCTGTGTCGTAATCCCGACGATAGAGGTAAATTATCGAGAGATTCCGATGACAGCGGCTCTCTTGGGGGTCGAGCTCGACAGCGCGTAGGCCCTCCTCCAATGCCTCGTCCAACACCGCCGCAGGCGCGGTGGCAGAACCGTGCATCGTGATGCGCACAAGTGCGATGTAGGAACGCGGCAGAGCATAGCGGGGGTCCAGCGCAACCGCCCTTTCGAACATATCGAGAGCATTCTGGTTGTCGTCGTCGGCGTAACCCCTGAAGTGGGCCAGGCCACGCAGCAGGCAGTCGTGGGCTGTAAGATTTACGGTCGGCATGCGCGCGGACCGCTGGAAGCCGGCTTCTTGAATCCGGCCGAAGAGCGCTGACACGATCATCTGCGCGACCTCGTCCTGGACGGCGAAGATGTCGTCGAGGCTGCGGTCGTAGCGCTCGGCCCAGAGATGCGCGCCCGTAGCGGCCTCAATCAGCTGCGCGGTGATCCGTATCCGCTCCCCGGCCCGGCGAATGCTGCCCTCCAGGATGTAGGAGACGCCGAGCTTCCGCCCGATTTCGGCCAAATCGGTCTGCTTGCCGCGAAAGGCGAAGGAGGAATTGCGGGCGATCACGAAGAGCGAGCGGAAGCGCGCCAGACCGGTGATGATGTCCTCGGTGATGCCGTCGCTGAAATAGGTTTCCTCAGGCTGGCAGCTCAGATTGTCGAAGGGGAGGACGGCAATCGAGGGCCGGTCGGGGAGGGAAAGCGGCTTGCCCGGCGCGCCCGCCACAGGCTCCGTCACCCAGCGCCAGACGCGCACCGGCCGCGTGATATTCTTCAATTGCTGCTCGCCGGTATCGGCGAATTCAAGGTCGGTCTTCCCGGCGAGCTGCCTCTGCACCGAATCGCTGATGCAGATACCGCCGGGCTCCGCCAACGCCTCGAGCCGCGCCGCGATGTTGACTCCGTCCCCGAGCAGGTCGTCGCCTTCCACCACGACGTCGCCAAGATTGATGCCGACGCGGAAGGCGATCCGGCGATCAGGCGAGACCTCCTCCTGATGGACTGGAACCTCATTCTGCAAGGCAACTGCGCAGGTGACCGCATCGACCGCGGAAGCGAACTCGACGATGGCGCCGTCGCCCATCAGCTTGACGATGCGGCCCCTGTGCTCCGCGAGCAGCGGGTCAAGGACCTGGTGGCGCAGGCTCTTGATCGCAGCGAGCGTGCTGGCCTCGTCGGCTTCCATCAGGCGCGAATAGCCCACGATGTCGGCGGCCAGGATCGCCGACAGGCGCCGCTCGACCCGGACGGTTGCCATCGACGCCCCTCCTGAGCCGGACCCCTCGGCTCGTCACGATCCTCGCAGCTTCGATGGCGCGGAACAACCCGAACCGCTTGCAAACGCGCCGGCCTTTCGATGCGCGTCCGGGTGGATTACTGGGGATACCGCCCTTCTCCTGAGTGATAGCCCGCGCTAGACCGTTTACTGGACGCGAGCGGAGAAACCGCGGTGGAGACAGAGACGGCCACAAGACCGGAGCCTGAGGCCGTCGGCATCCGCGACGAGGAGGGGGTGCTCGTCCCTGAATTCGTCGAGCGCGTCTCCGATGCGATCAAGCGGCATGACGGTCAGGCGCTCCGCGCGCTCGTCGACGACCTGCACGAATCGGATCTCGGCGACGTGCTGCAGACGCTCGATCCCGACGAGCGCGACCAGCTCATCCGCCTCATGGGCAACCACTTCGACTGGGTGGCCCTGACTGAGGTCGACGACAGCGTCCGCAGCGAGATCCTGGAATCGATCTCGAACGAACAGATTTCCGAGGTCGTTCGCGAGCTCGATTCCGACGACGCGGTCGAGATCATCAGCGATCTCGACGAGGAGGACCGCGAGGAGGTGCTCGCCGGGCTTCCCCTCGCCGAGCGCATCGCGCTGGAGCGCCGGCTCGACTATCCGGAGGACTCCGCTGGCAGGCGGATGACAACCCACTTCATTGCGGTGCCGCCGTCCTGGACGGTCGGGCAGACCATCGACTTCATGCGCGAGGATTCGCGGCTGCCTGAGGAATTCACCGAGATCTACGTGGTCGATCCGAGTTACCAATTTCTGGGCACGGTGCCGCTCGACCGGCTGCTCCGCTCCAAGCGGCCGACCAAGATCGAGGAGATCATCTCGGAGGCAAAGCACTCGGTCGAGGCAACCGACGATCAGGAGGACGTTGCGCGTCTTTTCGAGCGCTACAATCTTCTCTCGGTCGGCGTGGTCGACGAAGCAGGCCGCCTCGTCGGCGTGATCACCATCGACGACATCGTCGACATCATCGAGGAGGAGGCCGACGAGGATATCAAGCGTCTCGCCGGCGTCGGCGACGAAGAGATCTCGGAGGGCGTATTCTCGGTCGTTCGGCTGCGCAGCTCGTGGCTGCTCGTAAACCTCGTAACAGCCTTCCTCTCGGCCTCGGTGATCAGCCTGTTTCAGGATACGATCGAGCGGATCGCGATCCTCGCCATGCTGTTTCCGATCGTCGCCGGGCTCGGCGGGAACGCCGGCACGCAGACGCTGACGGTGACCGTCCGCGCGCTCGCGACCCAGCAGCTCAATGCCGGCAACACGCTGCGCCTGATCGGACGCGAGGCTCTGGTCGGAATCTGCAATGGCGTCGTCCTCGGCTGCATCACCGGCCTGCTCGTCGGCTTCATGTTCGCCCGGCCGGAGCTTGGTCTCGTCATCGCCGGCGGCATGCTCGCCAATCAGAGCGTCGCGGCGATCGTCGGGATCATCATTCCGCTGGCGCTCGACCGGTTTGGCATCGACCCGGCAGTGGCGTCGAGCGTCTTCGTCACGGCGATGACCGACGCGACCGGCTTCTTCGCCTTCCTTGCGCTCGCGACCTGGCTCCTCCTGTGAGCCGCGCGCGAAAAGGCAGGACTTGCGCCTTAAGCACCTGGAAACGATAACGCGGCATGAAAGGCGGCTATTCTTCCCGCGGACCCTTCCTGATGATTTCCTCGGCAATTCCAACGACAATCGCAGCGCTTCTTGTATCCCTGCTGCTCGCAGCCTGCGGGGCTAAGACGAATCCCGTCCTTCGCGCGGATTCCGACCCGCATCCCGGTGTTTCCCGCGCTCATTCCATGCCGGTGCAGGGGATCGACATCTCCAAGTATCAGGGCGATATCGACTGGGCGCGCGTGCATCGGGCGGGCATCCGCTTCGCCTACATGAAGGTCTCCGAGGGCGGTGACCACATCGACAACCGCTTCTACGAAAACTGGGAGGAGGCGGCCAATGCCGGGGTCGCGCGTGGCGTCTATCACTTCATGTATTGGTGCCGCACGGCAAGCGAGCAGGCCGTCTGGTTCAGCCAGGCCGTGCCGCAGGATTCAACGCAGCTGCCGCCCGTCCTCGACCTCGAATGGAACCACGCCTCCGTCACCTGCCCAAAAACGGTTCCGCGCGCCGACGCGCTCGAGAAGATCCGAAAAATGGTCGAGATCATGGAGTACCACACGGGCAAGCGGCCGATCATCTATACCGACATCAATTTCCATCGCGACGTGCTCGAAGGCGAGCTCAGCGGCTACGAGTTCTGGCTCAGGAGCGTCGCCGCAGAGCCGCGCGAACGCTACAGCGGTCGCCCGTGGACGTTCTGGCAGTACACCGCCACAGGCCGTGTTCCGGGCATCGGAGGCGACGTCGACCGCAACGTTTTTCATGGTTCCGAAGGCGAATGGACGCGCTGGTTGAAAAGCCGGGGCGTCGCCGGTTAGGCGACTTCACGCACCAGCTTGATTGTTCCGGCGACGGCGTGACATGACGGCCGGCAAGGAGCCGCCATGCCGGTAGAGATCCGTCCGCTCGAGGCGCGTGACCGCGACGCGTGGCTGCCGCTCTGGCAGGGCTATCTCGATTTCTACGAGACATCGGTCGCAGACGATGTGACCGATGAAACGTGGCAACGCATTGTCGATCCGGCCGGTCCCATCCGCGGTCTCGGCGCATTCGACGCAAGCGGGCGTCTGATCGGCATCGTGCACTACCTGTTCCATCCAGTAACTTGGTCGATCTCCGAGCGCTGCTATCTGGAGGATCTCTTCGTCAGCCCAAATGCACGCCGTTCCGGGGCGGGCCATGCGCTGATCGAGGCGGTCTACCGCGCGGCGGACGCCGCCGGCGCCGACCAGGTCTATTGGCACACCGCTCATTCGAACGCGCCCGCGCGAAAACTATACGACCGCGTGGGTCAGCTCACGCCCTTCGTGAAATACCGGCGATGAGCGTGACGCCTGTCCCGCCGATCCGCGGCGTCCTCGAAAGCGCGATCTATTCCGACGACCTTTTCCGCGCGCACGCATTCTATGGCGGCGTGCTCGGGCTGGAGCGCGTGCTCGATACGCCGCGCATGCTGACCTACGCGGTTGCCCCCGCGCAGGTGCTCCTGGTCTTCAAGCGCGGGGCAACTCGCGCGGATAGCGAGACGCCGGAGGGTATGATCCCGGGTCACCATTCCGAGGGACCGGCGCATTTCGCCTTCGCGATCGACGCCAACGACTATTCCGCGTGGAAGGGACATCTTTCGGCGGCAGGCATTCCTATTCGCAGCGAGGTGGCCTGGGCGAGGGGTGGGAAAAGTCTCTATTTCGACGATCCGGACGGCAATCTCGTGGAGCTGGCAACGCCGGGGCTCTGGCCGAACTATTGATGCGCGGCGGTCGCTCGCTTGATTGGGCGCCGCCACGACGGCATTGTAGTGCCCCGCGCCCGAGGCACGCATGATCCCCAACGCTCCCCGCGCCTTCGATTTCGGCCTCGGCGATACTGCCGACATGCTGCGCGACACGGTCGCGCGCTTCGCCGCCGACAGGATTGCGCCGCTCGCGGAAAAAATCGACCGCGAAGACTGGTTCCCGCGCGAGCTGTGGCCGGAGATGGGCGCGCTCGGCCTGCACGGCATCACGGTTTCCGAAGCCGACGGCGGCGCCGGTCTCGGCTATCTCGAGCATTGCGTCGCCATGGAGGAGGTGTCGCGCGCCTCCGGCTCGATTGGGCTCTCCTACGGCGCGCATTCCAATCTCTGTGTGAACCAGATCTTTCGCTGGGGCGACCCGGAGCAGAAAGCGCGCTACCTGCCAAAACTCATTTCCGGCGAGCACCTCGGCGCGCTTGCAATGTCGGAGGCAGGCGCCGGCTCCGACGTCGTGTCGATGCAGCTTCGCGCCGAAAAGCGCGGCGACCGCTATTTTCTGAACGGCACGAAATTCTGGATCACCAACGGCCCGCAGGCCGAAACGCTCGTCGTCTACGCCAAGACCGCCCCCGCCGCTGGCGCGCGCGGCATCACCGCCTTCATCGTGGAGAAGCGCTTCCCCGGCTTTTCGGTCGCGCAAAAGCTCGACAAGCTCGGCATGCGTGGCTCGGAGACGGGCGAGCTGGTGTTTCGCGATTGCGAGGTGCCGGAGGAGAACGTGCTGGGTGAGGTGGGGCAGGGGGTGAAGGTGCTGATGTCGGGCCTCGACTACGAGCGCGCGGTGCTCGCGGCCGGGCCACTCGGCCTCATGCAGGCGGCGCTCGACGTGGTGCTCCCCTATGTCCACGAGCGAAAGCAGTTCGGGCGCCCGATCGGCGAGTTCCAGATCATGCAGGGCAAGCTCGCCGACATGTATGTGACGCTGAACGCCGCACGCGCCTACGTCTATGCCGTCGCCAAAGCCTGCGACCGCGGCGAGACGACGCGCGAGGATTCGGCCGGGGCGATCCTGTTTGCCGCGGAGAAGGCGACACAAGTCGCGCTCGACTCGATCCAGTGTCTCGGCGGCAACGGCTACATCAACGATTACCCGACGGGGCGGCTCCTCCGCGACGCCAAGCTCTACGAAATCGGCGCGGGGACGAGCGAGATCAGGCGGATGCTCATCGGCCGGGAGCTTTTCGAGAAGACAGTCTAATCCAAGTTTGACAAGTTTCATAGAAAATGGCAAATAACGTAATAGATGTCATTCTCACTCATTCATGGCCTTAGGGAAGATTGCAATGCCACGCTCGAAAAGGCCCGCTTCAGCCAAGGGTTTCGCCGAGGGTTCAGCCCAATGGGAGGCGGATGCAGATTTGCCGGACCGACTCGATCTCCAGCTCGGCCCGGGTGGGCGAGTAGTGATCCCCGCGGTATTCAGGAAGGCGATGCAGGTGAAGGAGGGCGACCGCCTGATGGCCCGCGTCGTTGACGGCGAACTCCGGCTCATCACTCCGACCATGGGGATCAGGCTTGCCCAAAAGATCGTCCGCGAGACAATTCCCGGAGACGACAGCCTGGCAGATGCGTTGATTGAAGATCGGCGTCGGGAGTTCGAGCAGGAATATGGGAATGGCTCAGGCGGTTCTTGATGCCTCTGCGATTCTGGCTTTGCTCCGCGCCGAGAGCGGCGCGGAGCAGGTCGAGATGCTCCTGTCGGATTCCCTGGTCAGCGTGGTCAATGAGGCGGAAGTTATTTCCAAGCTGATCTGGCGCGGAGACTCCCCCGAGCGGGCGGAGCGGATCGTTAAGACTCTTCCCTACCAGGTCGTCGATCTTGACAAAAGGCTTGCGCGCCGCGCCGGGGCAATGTGGGAATTGACGAAGCGTCAGGGCCTTTCGCTTGCCGATCGGTGCTGCCTTGCCTTGGCCGAGCGAGAGGGTCTGCCCGCCGTAACGACCGATACCGTTTGGGCCGATGTTTCGATCGGCGTTGAAATCCGACTAATCAGAAGATCGCGCCGGAAGTAGTACGTCCTCACGCGCTGTTCGGCTGCCCGTCAATACGCCCGCTCGGTCAGCAGCCGCGCCGCCATCGAGGCGAGCAACGCGGGTATGGCGAAGAAGGCGGCCTGCAGCACGGCGAGGATCAGCGTCAGGATGATGAGGCTCAGTCCCGACTGCATGCCGAGCCCGACGAGGAGCACGCCGAGCTGGTGGCCGGCGACGAGCCACAGCGGCCAGCGCCAGGCGCGCGCCGGGCGGATGAAGGCCGCTACCGCCACGGCCGAGACCATCACGGGCAAGCCGAAATAGAAATAGGCCGGCGTGTCCCAGGCCTCGCGCAGCCGAAAACCCGATTCGCTCGTAGCAAACCCGCCCCAGATCGACAGGCCGATCCAGACTACCAGCCCCAACCCGGCAAGCAGGATTCCTGTCCCGGCTGGCGTGGCCGCGAGCTGCCTGAACTCGCCCAACGTTTTGATGCGACGCATAACATCCCCCCGAACCGATGCGCGCGGAAAAGGATGGCGGAACATGCTTGAAAGTTTCTTAAGGGTGCCGACGGGCGTGGAATCCGCCGAACGCCGACACCACGGCGCGTTATGAGAAACAGAGGAAGTAGGCAAGCATGCAGTCATTGACAGCAGTGCAGTCTCTGACAGCGATGCTGTCAGAGAGCATTTTTCGGACATGGCGACCCTGACCATCCGCAACCTGCCTGACGACGTGCGCGACCGGCTCCGCGTCCGCGCCGCCCAGAATGGCCGCAGCATGGAGGCGGAGGCGCGCGATGTCCTACGGGGGGCCCTTGGCGAGGCAGGTGCTCGCCCTTCCGCCGACGAGATCTCCAAGCGTGTGAAGAAGGCACAGGACGCTCTCAAGCCCTATCTGCCGAAGGAGGGAAACATCGTGGATGAATTCCTTGCCGAACGGCGGAGGATGTGGGGCGAGGAGTGATCCAGTCCGACATCGAGTCAGTGTTGGATACTTCGGTTGTGCTGGCAGCGCTGAAGCAAGAACAGGCCCCACGCGAAGCGCTCTCGTACATGGCGAATGCCGCGATTTCCGTTGTGAACCTGGCTGAAGTCGTGACCAAGCTGACCGAGTGGGCAGTGCCTCGGGAAGTCGTCGCCAGCTCGCTGGCGGACCTGAGCCTGAAGGTGCTTCCCTTCGACGAGAATCTGGCTGTCGAGGCAGGGCTGCTCCACGGATTGACGAAAGGTCGGAATATATCCCTCGGCGGCCGTGCGTGCTTGGTCACGGCAAGGCATTTCGGCGTTCCCGCCGTCACTGCCGACCGCGCATGGGCCGACCTCGACATTGGTGTTATCGTTGAACTGATCCGCTGAATCACTACTGCCGCGGGACGGACGCGACTTCACACCCGCCGCTTGGGTTTTCGCCCAAATTGGCTCATAGGGCGGCGTCGAAAACCCGCGAGCCGGTCCGTTGAAACGCAAGCTCACCACGATTCTTTTCGCCGACGCACAGGGCTACAGCGCCCTGATGGCGACCGACGAGACCGGCGACGCTCGAGCGGCTGAACCGCTATCGCGCGATCATGGCCGGTCTCTTCGATCGCCACGAGGGGCGCCAGGTGAACACCTGGGGCGACGCGGTGATCGCCGAATTCGCCAGCGTCGTGGAGGCGGTTCGCTGCGCGGTCGAGATTCAGGATTCGCTCACGGCCGAAAACCGCAGCCTGCCCAAGCCAAAGCAGATGTGGTTTCGCATCGGCATCAATCTCGGCGACGTCATGGTCGACAAGGACAACCTCTATGGCGACGGCGTGACGTCGCGCAGCGCCTGGAAGCGCTGGCCGAACCCGGCGGCATCATGGTCTCCGGAACGGTCCACAGCCTCGCGCACAAGCAGCTCGCGCTCGCCTTCGATTTCGCCGGCGACCAGGAGATCAAGAACAGCGAAGACCGGGTGCCGAGCTATCGGGTGCGCATGGACGGCCGCAACGTGCCGGACAAACCTGGTCCCGACTCGGCTAGCGCGGAAGGCGCCACGTCCGCACCCTCGCAATCGCGCTTCACGAAGGCCGGGCTCCACCTCGACGGATTTTGGGCGTGGCTGACCCACCAGCCCAAACGCGTGCGTTTTTCGATCGGGATGATCATCTTCTTCTTTCTCGTGAACCTGCTCTTCTCCGGGATAGTGAACCCGTGGTTCATCTTTCCGTCGGCGCCGTTCGCGCTCTACGTCTTCCTGTCGCTCCGGCGCAGTGAGAAGCGTGGACGGCTGCCGCACGACGGCCGATAAGCCTTGCCGCGGCGGCCTGCGATTCGAATCCATCCGCTCACTCCCGATCGCTGGAACGATCTCGTCGACCTTTTCGGGCCGGAGCGCGGCGCCAATTCCGGCTGCTGGTGCATGTGGTGGCGGATGACGCGAGCCGACTGGAAAGCTGTGCCGCGCGAGGAAAAGCGCGATCGCTTCCGTGCCATCGTCGAAGCCGGTCCGCCACCCGGCATCCTCGCCTATGACGGCGACAGCGCGGTCGGCTGGTGTGCAATCGGTCCGCGCGCGACGCTGCCGCAGATGAATCGCTCGCGCGTCGCCGCGCCTCTCGACGGCGAAGAGGGCGTCTTCGCGGTCAATTGCTTCTACATCCGCTCCGGATGGCGCGGGCAAAATCTCATGCGGATCCTGCTCGACGGCGCGCTCGCCTTTGCCGCCAGTGAGGGCGCGAAAATCGTCGAGGCGTGTCCGATCGACACGGACCGCAAGCTCGTCTGGGGCGAGGGCTATGTCGGCATCGCTTCGGTGTTTCGCGAAGCCGGGTTCGAGGAGGTCGCGCGGCGCTCGCCGACCCGCCCGCTGATGCGCAAGCGGCTGAAGGGAAGATCTCGTCGCTCTTCCGCCGGTTAGCACTTGCCGCGTTGATCGGGCCACGCCACTTTGCGCCCGCCGATTCAAATGGGGGAGATCATGACGCCGACGGTCAAGTCGAACGGGGCGGAGATTCCGGCGATAGGGTTCGGAACCTGGGAGCTCCGCGGCGAGACGGCGCTACGCGCTGTGCATGCGGCCCTCGAAGCCGGCTACCGCCATATCGACACGGCGGCCATGTATGCCAACGAAGTCCAGGTCGGCGAGGCGATCCGCACGCACGCAACGCCGCGCGAAGACATCTTCATCACGACGAAGGTCTGGCCGAGCGAGGCCGGCGACGGACCATTCCAGCGATCGGCGGAAGACAGTCTGAAACGGCTAAAGGTTGCGCAGGTCGACCTTCTCCTGATCCATTGGCCGAGCGCCACTGTTCCACTGAAGGAGCAGATAGCACCCCTTTGCGACGCCAAGCGCCGCGGCCTGACGCGGCACATCGGCATTTCGAATTTTTCCGTCGAGCAGGTCGAGCTTGCTGTCGGCTTCAGCGACGAACCACTGGTGACCAACCAGGTCGAGCACCATCCCTGGCACGATCAAAGCGCGCTCTTCAAAGTCTGCGGCAGGCACGGCATCTCGATCACCTCCTACAGCCCTATCGGCAAAGCGAGGCGTCTCGACGATCCAGTCATCGTCGAAATCGCCAAGGCAAAGCGAAGAACACCGGCGCAAATCGTGCTCCGTTGGCAAATTCAGCAGCCAATGAACATCGCCATTCCGCGCTCCTCGAAGCCGGCACGCATGATTGAGAATATCGACGTCTTCGACTTTTCGCTGACGCCGGAGGAGATGCGGCGCATCTCGTCCTTGGTTCAGCGGACAGCCTGAGAATCAGTCGATGAACATCGCCGTTCCGTGTGCCTCAAAGGGCCGTGCATCGCGGGGAACACCGTCTTCGACTTCGCACTGATACGCTGCATCCCCGGGTTGGCGCTGGGCGCAGTCGAGGCCCGCGTGCCGCTCGAGTTGGACGGCGAGCCGCCCGGCAGCGAGTTCTAGTCTAGGGCGCTGCCCTCCGCTGCCGCAGTTCAGTCTCTCGCTAACGGATAAGTTCTAGCGCGCGGTGCCTTCTGCGCGCCCTGGCAATGCTCTTTCCTCGGTCAAGCCAAGTGTAAGCGCTGAGGCAGACGCCCGCTACCGTGCAGGCAGCTGCAACTGGCGGAGCGATGACGAAAACAAGACCAACCACACCAACGCCGGTGAGTAAATTGCCTCCCCAGAATACCGCCTTGTCAGCAGCATGCGGCCCTTTTCCGCTTTCCAGGATGCTTCCCAATTTCTCACTAATAAGGTCGTGCCAGAACCGGAGCTCTTGGTCGATTTCCGAGGTGCTTAGATTGTCGACGGGATGCTGAAAGATGTAGTCCCTGATCCCCTCCGGCTCATCAAGATCAAAAGGTAGCGGCATGGCGATCTGTTGGCGCCAAGTGTTCGTCACGTTCACGAGCTCGGACCTTGACGTCCTCCAAAACGCGGCGGTTGACAATATGGTCCGCGGCAAACAGCCCGACATTGATAACGACACTGATGAGGCCGATTACAATCAGCACCGTGGTCACCTGCGAACCACCGGGACTAAGATCCGCAATCACGTAAGAAATAGCCGAGGCGATGAAAGCTATAGCCATGATCACTATTGCGACCACGGCAAGCAATTGGCGGCGATCGGCAGTTGCTCTAATCGGAGGTGGAGAGACATCGAGGCTCATGGCTGTTTCCAGACCAATGATTATTTCAGACGCGACCATAGCATTAAAGCGTGAAATGGGAACCCCTCAGCTAAGCGTCAAGCTGCGTAAGGCATGAATTAGTGGTGGCAGAGAGCCAAAGCATGAATTGGTTCAGTGCGGACGGTGCCGTGGCTAAAAACATAGGCGCTTCGATTTGCTTTGGTACCCGCCCCTGACCACCAATTCCCCCCAACCGGCCTGGTTGCCGACTGCCCTGCAGCCGGGCGCCTTTGCCTTCGCGCTGCTTTTCACGATCGAATCGATCAGCCGTGCGTCGATCATCAGCGTCGTGCCGATCCAGGCCTACGACCTGATCCAGAACGAGCAGCGGCTCTCGATCTTCTATTTCGTCGTCGGTGGTTTCGGCATGTGCGCAACGCTCTGCGCGCCGATCGTTTTTCAGCGGTTCCCGCGCCGCTACGTCTATACCGGAGGCGCCCTCCTCCTCGTCACGGCCTGCGTATTCCTTGCCACCCACACGCTCGCCGGACAGGCGATCGGGCAGTTCTTGCGCATCCTCGCGGCGAGCACGGTCGCCATCACGCTCAACCTCTACATCATGGAGTACATCCCCAAGCAGGGGCTGGTGCACAGCGAGTCGCTCAGGCTGACACTCGGGACCATCGCCTGGACTCTCGGACCGAGCATCGGCGTCTGGCTCTATGTCCGCTACGGCTTCGTCGCACCCTATCTTTGGAGTGCGACCTGGGCGCTGATCCTGATTGCTCTCTTCTGGTGGCTGCGCCTCTCGGGCAGCACGGCGGTCCAACGCGGCAAGCTTCGGCCAGTCAACCCGATCGCCAATATCAGGCGTTTCATGGCGCAGCCGCGGCTCAGGCTCGCCTGGCTCATCGCCTTCGGTCGCTCCTGCTACTGGATGACCTTCTACGTCTACGCGCCGATCCTCATGGTGGTGACGGGGGAGGGAAAGCTAGCGGGGGGACTCATCGTCTCGGCGGGGAGCGCGCTTCTGATCTTCTCGTTTGGTTGGGGCAGGCTCGGCAACCGTCTCAGCGTGCGCACGGTGGTCGTGCTCGCCTTCGTGCTGATTGCGGCGGCATCGCTCTTTGCCGGCCTTTCGGGCGAGGACCATCCTTGGATCTCGGCGCTTCTGCTTCTGATCGGCATCAATTTCGCCGTCGCCCTCGATGCGGTCGGCAACGTGCCGTATCTGAGGGCAGTGCATGCCTATGAGCGGCCGCAGATGACGGCGGTCTACCGCACCAACCTCGATCTTTCAGAGCTTTTGCCGCCACTCGTCTATTCGATCATTTTAGGCTTCACCGGGCTTGGCGGCGTGTTCGTCGCCCTCGGCATTTTCATGGCCGTCTGCGCCTGGCTGTCATGGCGGCATCTGCCGCGATCGATGTGAGGTGGGGCGGGGCGCTGCAAGTACCTCCCCTTCGGGGGAGCTTATGGCTGCGGTTCCGGCCGGTGTGAAACTGCTCTAGTCTAGCGGGCTTGGGGGAGCGCGCTTGGCAATCATCAGGACTGAAATGCTCGACCCCGCCCTGCCGCCGGACAATGCGGAGGCATGGGCGCAGCTTATCGCTGAATATCGCGCGCTCCGCACCGAAGCAGCGATGGGCGGGCCGGAGCGCGCCCGCGAGCGGCATGTTGCCCGCGGCAAGCTTTTGCCGCGCGAGCGCGTCGCCGGCCTTCTCGATCCGGGCTCGCCCTTCCTCGAGCTTTCGCCGCTCGCCGCTCACGATATGTATGGCGAGGCGATCCACGGCGCCGGCCTCATCACCGGGATTGGCCGTGTCGCTGGCCGGCTCGTCATGGTGGTCTGCAACGACGCCACCGTGAAGGGCGGCACCTACTATCCGATGACCGTGAAAAAGCATCTCCGCGCGCAAGAGATCGCGTTCGAGAACCGGCTGCCCTGCATTTACCTCGTCGATTCCGGCGGCGCCAACCTGCCGCACCAGACCGAGGTATTTCCCGACCGCGAGCATTTTGGGCGCATCTTCTTCAACCAGGCAAAAATGTCGGCGGCGGCGATCCCGCAGATCGCCTGCGTCATGGGCTCGTGCACGGCGGGCGGCGCCTATGTGCCGGCGATGTCCGACGAAACGGTGATCGTGAAAGGGCAGGGGACGATTTTTCTCGGCGGCCCGCCGCTCGTTAAAGCCGCGACCGGCGAGATCGTGAGCGCGGAGGATCTTGGCGGCGCCGACGTGCACGCCCGCCGCTCCGGCGTCGCCGACCATTACGCGCTCGACGACCGCCACGCGCTCGCCATCGTCCGCCAGATCGTGAAGACGCTGGGCCTGGCGCCACCGGCTTCAATTCCGCTCGGGGAGGTGGCCGAGCCGCTGCATCCGCCCTCCGAACTTGAAAAAATCGTACCGATCGACCTTCGAAAACAATACGATCCGCGCGCGCTCATCGCGCGGCTCGTCGACGGCTCGGATTTTGCCGAGTTCAAGGCGCTCTACGGCGAAACGCTCGTTACCGGCTTCGCCTCGATTCATGGGATGCGCGTCGGTATCCTCGCCAATAACGGCATCCTCTTTTCGCAATCGGCGCTGAAGGGCGCGCACTTCATCGAGCTCTGCTGCCAGCGAAAAATCCCGCTTCTGTTCCTGCAGAACATCACCGGCTTTATGGTCGGCAAGGACTACGAGGCGGGCGGCATCGCCAAGGACGGCGCCAAGCTCGTGACCGCCGTCGCCTGCGCCGCTGTGCCGAAGATCACGGTGATTGTCGGCGGCTCCTATGGCGCCGGGAATTACGGCATGTGCGGCCGCGCCTTCGGCCCGCGTTTTCTCTTCACCTGGCCGAATTCGCGCATCTCGGTGATGGGCGGAGAACAGGCGGCCTCCGTGCTCGCCACCATCCGCCGCGACAATGTCGAGGCTGGCGGCGGCACACTGACGGCGGACGAGGAGGAGGCCTACAAGGCACCCGTCCGCGAGCGCTACGAGGCGGAGGGCAACCCGCTCTACGCCACCGCGCGGCTTTGGGATGACGGGATCATCCTGCCGTCGGAGACGCGCGATGTGCTGGGGCTGGCGCTCGGGGTTTGCGCCAACGCGCCGGTCGAGGAGACGAAGTTCGGGGTGTTCAGGATGTGACGGCGTTGCCAAAGAGACGGGTCAGCAATTCGTCGATCGTATTTAGCCTGCTGAAAGCCCGCTTCGGCACTGAGTAGGAATTTTGCCTCTCTAGCTTGACGCCCAGGCTGTTTCCCTTGGTGTGCTTCGCCTTGGGAAACTGCGAGATATCGGCGAGCGGCGTGCCGGGCTCGTTCCCGTACCAAAGGAATGGGCCGAGAGCCAAGGTATCGGCATCGAACACCGCCCAGATCACGCACCCGGATGGCTTCGCCATCAGCTTGCCATTCAGATTCTGCCGAGCCGTCCTGGCAGTGGCGTGAGACGTCTTCAGCTGAACATGCCGGACGACACCGCGCAGTTCGAAGACGATGTCGTACCCGGCGGCATCTACTTCCGACCTTAGAACCTCAACGTCGTAGATCCCGCGCCGCCAGAGTGCCTTCAAGCATTCGCCCACGAACACATGTTCGAGCGTCTTTTCTCGATATGATGACTGGAGGTAGTGGTGATCCATGAGCGTATGATGGCGATTTTCACCCCACCAACTCGTCCACCGTCACCTTCAGCGCCGCAGCCAGATCGCGCAACACGCTGACCCGCGCTTCCTTCTTGCCGCTCTCGATCTCCGACAGATAAGCCTGTGTGACGCCGACTTCCTTGGCGAGTGCGGCCTGCGTCAGCCCGCGCTTCTTGCGCCAGAAGGCGAGCGGCGACGGCGCGTCCAAGTAAGCGTCGACTTCGGACGCGGGAATCAGCTCGACCTCGCCGGCGGCGATGCGCGCAAGGCTTCGCTCCGCCGCGAGCGCATCCTCGAAGTCCTCGGCCGCGCCGAGCAAGGCGTCATATTCAGCGCGCGGGATGACGACCATCTCTTCGCCCGATGGTGTCTGAATGATCTGGGGCTTGTTCATTACATGACCTTCATCGATAGATCGAACCACGCGGGCCAATCTCGTGAACTGCTATCTGCTCGGCGCTGATCGAGAGGATCACACGCCAATCGCCAACCCGTAGTCGCAGCGCTCGCGTTCCCTTCAGCGCGGTTAGGTTGTTGGCAAGCGAGTCAGGGTCGTCGGCGAGCTGACCCACCTTCTGTCGTATCCGATCGCTTACATTGCGCGGCATCCGCTTCAAACTCCGCAACGCTTCCGGATCATAAGCGACGGTGCGCATAGAAGGAATATAGCTGTGAGCTATATATGTGCAACCCCAATCTCATTGTCCGCCTTGCGCGCCCGTCCGCGAGCGCTACGAGGCGGAAGGCAGCCCGCTCTACGCCACCGCGCGCCTCTGGATGCCGGGATTATTCTGCCGTCAGAGACGCGCGATGTGCTGGGGTTGGCGCTCGGGGTTTGCGCCAACGCGCCGGTGGAGGAGACGCGGTTTGGCGTGTTCAGGATGTGAGTGGTTGCGGCTTCTGCTCACTCCGCTGCAAAGCAGTAGAATAGGCCCGCTCCGCCGGTTCCCACGAGCCCTTCCTGGCTGCAACCGCGTGACGGATGCGAGAAATTCCAAAAATTGATGTTCTGCGGATTGCCGATCAAATCGTGGTGGCCGACCATGGCCGAGCCGTCGCCGCTCGACGTCCAGTTGCCGCAGGTCCTGTCCTCGCCGGCGGCAAAGGCGGTGCCGTCCTGCTGCGTGCCGGTCAGAATGTCGTGCTGGTTCGGCTCGTCGCCGCGGCCCTTCACCGTGTTGCCGTTCTCGTCGAGCGCCGTTTCCTTGTTGATCTTGTTGGGCTCGGTGTGGAGCTCATCGACGCTTGCCGCGATCTCTACTCCCTTCGCATTCGCCCACGGTCCCGATCCGATGCGGTCGCGGGCGTTCACCGCCCCGTCGCCGCTGGTGCTGAGATAAGCCCGCCAGGTTTTTCCGCCCGCGCCCGTCGCTTCCGCGAGCATCTGGCAATGCGCGTCGGCGCCTTCCAAGCCGCCGAGATTGGCGCCGTTGCCGGGGCCGGCACTGGTGACGAAGAAGGTCGTTTCACTATCCTGCGCTGCGGCGCCCGCCATCGGGACGAACGTCAGCAGAGCGGCGGTTACGCAAATGCGCGTTTTCGGAGACGGCCTCATCTTATTGTCCTCCTAGTACGCCGGATTTACATGCCGGCTGAAGGACGAAGCTTAGTCCAGGCGAGCGGACGTTCCAGACGCCTCACCGGGATTTGTCTCATCGTGATTGTCGACGTTCCTGCAGGTTTAGACAATTCGACTTGTATCCAGTGAAATTTCCTTATATGATTATTTCATGAGAAATGTCATCCGTTCCACCAAAGCGACCCCGAGCCCTCTCAGCGAGGCCGCCGTCGTCAGCAAGGCCGTGCTGCGCGCCGCGGGACGGCTCGGCCTCTCGAACCGGAGTCTTGCGCGGGTGGTCGGAGTCTCGGAAGCGAGTGTGTCCCGTATGGGGAGGGGAGCATTCTCCTTCGGAAAAGGCGACAAGGCGTTCGAGCTCGGGCTTCTTTTCATCCGGCTCTTTCGCTCGCTCGACAGCATTGTCGGCGGCGACGAGGCGGTGGCGCACGCTTGGCTGCGCAGCGAAAACGCAGCGCTCGATGGCAAACCGATGCAGCTGATCGAAACCGTGCCAGGGCTGGTCAACGTTCTTGCATACCTGGACTCCAGACGCGCTCTCGTCTGAGGCGCGCCCGCTGAAGGGGACGTGCTGGCGAGTGGTGGAGGCGCAGCATCGCGTTTCCACGCTAAAACTCGTCGATACGCTCGCCGAGCAGGCGCTGCTCGAAGACCTGTTGGAGAAGACCAAGCCGCCGGCACCGTCCGAGTGCCGCCACCTGCACTATTTGCTCGCCACGCCGTTCCGCTACGGCGCGGCCTATCCGGAAGGCTCGCGCTTCCGCCGCGCCGGCTTCACTCCCGGCGTCTACTACGCTTCCGAGAAGGTCGAGACCGCGATCGCCGAGACCGCGTTCCATCGGCTGCTCTTCTTCGCGGAATCGCCAGCCATCCCTTGGCCCACGAACGCGTTGGAGCTCACCGCTTTCAGCGTCCGCTATGCGACAGGCCGCGGACTTGACCTGACCAAGCCGCCGCTCTCGTACGACCGCGCCGCGTGGACAGACCCGTCCGACTACAGCCGGTGCCAAGCATTGGCCGACAATGCGCACGCCGCCGGCATCCAGGTTATTCGGTCAGAATCGGCGCGCGATCCCGGGTCAAATGCCAACGTCGCGCTCCTCACCTGTCTGGCGTTCGGGGTGAGGGAACCGATCGCGCGGCAGAGCTGGCACCTCAGCATGGGCGCAACGGGCTTGCGGGCGCTTTCCGAATTCCCCGAGATGCGCTTGGAATTTTCGCCAGCCGCGTTTGCTGGCGACCCGCGTCTGGCGGGCTTTGTCTGGAAGCGCTGATGCGGAAGGGAGTCAGCGAGGTAGGGAAGCGGTCATCTTGATACACTAAATAGTTGTATTTTGGCTGAGCACGCGTAGAGATGGCGCAATGCTCAAGCCGCGCATAGTCCTTACCGCACTGCTCATTCTTGGATTGACGGCGCCGTCGCAGGCGCTGTCGCTGCGGGACGTGTTGCCCCAGCCGCCCACCAATCAGTCGCTGATGCCGACGCCGGTTCAGGGCTGCTGCAAGGTCTGCAGGAAGGGAAAAGCGTGCGGCGACAGCTGCATCTCGCGCGACTACGAATGCCACGTCGGGCCGGGATGCGCCTGCAACGGCTGACGCCGCGACGCTCGTAGCCCGGATGGAGCGGAGCGAAATCCGCTGCGCCCGCTCAGAGCCGCTCGATCGTGATCACCTCCACTTTTCCCTGTCCGCCGATGAACCACGAGGCGAGCCAGCCGGTGATCGAGATGACGATCGAGCCGAAGAACGCCGACCAGAAGCCCGCGACCACCACGCCGTCGAGCATCCAGGCGACCAGCGACAGCATCGCGGCGTTGATGACGAGGAGGAAGAGCCCGAGCGTCAGGATGGTGAGCGGCAGCGTCAGGATGATCACGACTGGCCGCACCACGGCATTCATGATCCCGAGCACCAGCGCCGCCCAGAGAAGCGACCAGCCGTCGGTGATCTCGATGCCCGGAACGATTTTCGAAGCGACCCAAAGGCCGATCGCCACGATCAGAACCCTGAGCAGAAATCCTCGCATAGCTCGTCCTCCTGGCCGCTCGATCCAAGATAGGTTCTGAGCCGGTCGAGCGAAACCCGCCAATTCGCCAGCTTAAGAAGACACCAGCGTGCGTTTCTGCCGCTCGGGCGCGTCTTCCGATGGCCACACTTTTCGGGTTAAGCCTCGTGAAGGAGTCCCCCCTATGCAAGCCAACGCCTCACCCAACTATCTCACCATTTGCGGTCTGACCGAGCTCGGCGCGTTCCAAAACGCCGCCGTGACGCATGTCCTGTCGATTCTCGACCCGGGCTACCCCGAGCCGGGAGATTTCGCCGCTTATGGCCCGCACAAACGCCTCACGCTCCACTTCGACGACATCATCGCGCCGACGCCGGGCATGGCGCTGCCTGAGCGGCACCACGTCGAGGCGCTGGTCGAGTTCGGCAAGGGGCTCGCCGCCGCGGTCGACGATCCGCTCCACCACCTGCTGGTCCATTGCCACGCCGGCATCTCGCGCTCCACCGCCTCGATGGCGATCCTTCTCGCCGAGGCGCGGCCGGAGACCGACGAGGACGTGCTCTTCGCCCATATCCGCGAGATCCGGCCGCAGGCCTGGCCGAATTCGTGCATGATCGGGCTTGCCGACGACCTTCTCGGCCGCGGCGGGCGGCTCGTCGCCGCGCTCAGCCGGCACTACACGGAACAGATCCACCGCCGGCCCGACCTTGCGGAGATGATCGAGCGGGCCGGGCGCGGGGAAGAAATTCTCATGGCGGGTTGAGCCCTCGCCGCCATCACGGCCTGGCGCGACGGGACGGGCTATTCCTCACCGCGGATTGAAGCGGCGTGACACGAAACTTTTGGGTGTCCGTCGCCGTAACAGCTACATTCCGGCGAAGCCCGCAACTTGGCAGAGCGGCCGGCGGGCAAGAGAAAATCGGGGTCGACCATGATGACGAAGCGTCAGCTTGTGCTTTCGGGAGCCGCATTAGCGGGTCTCGCCGCCGTCGCGGCGAAACTCGGCATCGGTCGCGCGCAAAGCGAAGCCGGCGGCGAGGTTTTCGAGGTGACGAAGACCGAGGATGAGTGGCGGGCGCTCCTGACGCCCGATCAGTTCGCGGTCCTTCGCCAGGAGTCGACCGAGCGGCCGTTTACGAGCGAGCTCCTCGAAGAGCATCGGAAGGGCACTTTCGCCTGTGCCGGCTGCGACCTGCCGCTCTTTGAGGCCGACAAGAAGTTCGACAGCGGCACCGGCTGGCCGAGCTTTTGGGCCGAGATCGAGGGCAACGTCGGCTATGAGGAAGACAGCTCCCTCCTCATGACCCGCGTCGAGGAACATTGCCGCCGCTGCGGCGGGCATCTCGGCCATGTGTTCGATGACGGTCCCGCGCCGACCGGAAAACGCCATTGCATCAACGGCGTTTCGCTGGTCTTCCACCCGGCCGAGGGCGAGACGACAGGCTGACTGGATTGTCCGATGGGGAAGGAGGCCTTCGCTAGGAGGCGGCCACCGCTACGGCGAACACGATCACCATCGTGACGGCGCAGCAGAAAATGCCGAATTGAATGATCGCAGCGTTGGCGAAGGGCGCGGGGCCGTCGTCGTGCGGATCTGCTGCCGGCTTGTCCACGCCGCTGCCCTTCCGTTGCATTGATCTTTGTCCTTGACCGGGAGCGATCCGGCAATGCTCCGCGTACTTCTCCTTAGGGGATGTCCACATCAATTGGAGACGATTTGATCTATTTACCTTGACCGCTAACCGCCTCGTTGCCGGCGCGGCACGGCACGTCGCGGCGGAACGCCCCTCGATTTGGCACGGGCGCTAGCGTCAAGGGCGAAGGTTGCACGATGTTTCTCAGCGTCTTCGACATGTTCAAGATCGGCATCGGCCCGTCGAGCTCCCACACGGTGGGGCCCATGGTGGCGGCGCGCCGCTTCGTCGAGGAGGATTTTCGCCCGCTCGCCGGACGCGCACGCCGGCTGAGCGTGAGCCTGCATGGCTCGCTCGCCTTCACCGGCAAGGGTCATAGCACCGACAGGGCAATCGCGCTTGCACTGGCCGGCGAGGTCCCCGACTCGGTTGATCCGGATCGCGTGTCCGCCATTCTCGCGGAGCTCGCGGAGGCGAAGACGCTCGCCGCGATCGGACTGCCCAAAATTGCCTTCGATCCGGCGGCGGACATCCGCTTCGAATATGGCCCAGCGCTCCCCGGCCACGCTAACGGCATGATCTTTCGCGCCATCGATACAGACGGTGCGACCATTCGCGAGCGCACTTTCTACTCGGTTGGTGGAGGCTTCGTGCTCGCCGCCGACGAGCTCGAGCGCGGAGCGGCGGAGGCGATTGATCCAGCGTCCGCGGCCCCCGTGCCCTATCCCTTCGCGACGGCGGCCGAGATGCTTGCGATGGGCGAGACCTCCGGCCTCTCGGTCGCGGAGATGAAGCGGGCCAACGAGACGGCGCGTGCACCGGGCGAGAATCTCGATGCGGGTGTCGACCGCATCTGGGCGGCGATGGAAGCCTGCATGAACCGCGGTCTCGTGCATTCCGGCACGCTTCCGGGCGGCCTCAAGGTGAAGCGGCGCGCCGCCGAGATTTTTCGCCAGCTCACCGCCGAGCATGGTGCCAACAGCCTGCAGCCGCATCGCATCATGGATTGGCTCGCCGTCTACGCCATGGCGGTCAACGAGGAGAATGCTTCGGGCGGGCGCGTAGTCACCGCCCCAACCAACGGCGCGGCGGGCGTCATCCCCGCGGTGATCCGCTACTATCTGGAGCACTGCGTCGGAGCCGATCGCGACGGCGTGCGGACGTTTCTCCTCGTCGCCGCCGCGATCGGCGGCATCATCAAGCACAACGCCTCGATCTCGGGTGCGGAGGTCGGCTGCCAGGGCGAGGTCGGCTCGGCCTCGGCGATGGCCGCGGCGGGCCTCGCCGCAGCGCTTGGCGCCACCAACGCGCAGGTGGAAACCGCCGCCGAGATCGCGCTCGAGCACCATCTCGGCATGACCTGCGATCCTATCGGCGGACTGGTGCAGGTCCCTTGCATCGAGCGAAATGCGCTCGGCGCGGTGAAGGCCGTCAGCGCCGCCTCGCTCGCGCTGCGCGGTGACGGCTCGCATTTCGTGCCGCTCGACAATTGCATCGAGACCATGCGCCAGACCGGCGCCGACATGAGCGACCGCTACAAGGAAACTTCCAAGGGCGGGCTCGCGGTCAACGTGGTGGCTTGCTAGCGGGCTTTCCACCTGTGTGAACGCAAGGCGCGACAGCGACGCTTCCACTGTCGTCATGCCCGGACTAGATCCGGGCATCCATTCCGGAGCGCTTGTACCGGTCACGAGCGTCACAGCTTGCACTGCTGCGATATGTGAAGCACGACTTCTGGCACACCTGCGAACCGCAGCACGAGCGTGCACAGGCGAAGATGGTGGATGCGACGACCCTGGAGACCGCTAACGCCTGAGTTTCGCCTTCTGGAGATTGCCGAGACACTAGAGCAGTCACTAGCGTCGGAGACAGCTTGGATCGAGCGGTTAACGCGGGAAGGGCACCCTCTCCTAAATCGTTGGCGCGAGCACAGAAGAGCGATCAAACGCGCAAAAGGTGAAGGATACCCACAGGACGGCTCCCAGAGAGCGGCGACAGTGGATGTGATCAAGAAAAGTTGGCCCGAAAAGCCCTAAGCGGTTTTCGCCAGATAGTTGCACTGCTAACCAAAATCCCTATCTCACTGCGAAGGTAGTGGTCATCGCAATGAGGAATGAGATTGAAGTTCTAAGGGACGCTCGGCGCGAGGCTATGGACAAGCTGTCCGACGCGGTGGTTCGCTCCGACAAAGTCTTCAAGGACATCCGCCAACTGGCAGGAATGGGTGGCTCGGCTGACCCTCAAGGCGATGGACGTGGCATCACACCTTAAGATCGGCCCAAACGATCCCTGTCCGTGCTGGACCGGCAAGAAGTACAAGAAATGCTGCCGTGGACGTATTGATTGGACCGCCATATTTCGGTCCGGCGAAGACCAAACACCGCACTTTTCAATTCGTGGCAGAAACCTCCTTTTCGCAGAAGCTATCGCTGCCGCGCTCCAAATGGACAACCTGGATGCGCTACCGTCTCTTGCCGACTTCAAGAAGGCATTCACAGCGGACGCGGTTCGCAAGATATACGAAGCGGTATATGACCTCTGGCCGCCGGACACAGACATTCAAAGCCTGCTAGAGCGATCGAGCGAGGATGTCTCGGGCCTATACATCGGAGACTATCAGAAGGAGTTCTTGAAGCGAGCCATAGTACGTCACTCGTTATATGCCAACAGGATTCTGCTTGTTGACTCTTTCGTGCATCCGTACATTACCTCCGACAAATATAATCCTTTGATTGATCCACATCTGCATCGAGCTCAGACGCTGAAAAACGTCAACGTATTTCTTGATCTTTTGCCATGGATTGAAGCTGGCATAGTCGAAGTCATACGAACGCCCTCAGATTTCGACCGCGACCTCAATTGGGATGCGATGAAGCGCGCCGGGTCGCTTCGATCTGATCCAGCCTTCGAAGCTGCGGCTGCTGATTCAGTGCAGCAACTAAAGGGGAGGCATTTTGATAACTTCGCACTGCAGCAATCGGTGCTATCCGCTCCGGATCGAGTTCTGGTCAGGAAATTCCGTGAGGGAAATTGGGCAGCAAAGGGGATCACAGAAGCTGGTTTCATTGACCACATTAATAAGCTCCGTGAAGCCGATCCGGATTTTCTCGAACCTCTCAGCGGGGGGCCGGGCCATGGTCAGCTGCATATCATGACCAGTGGAGGGACGTACGAGGTCGCCCGCCTTACTGCACAGATGAGCAAATCGTACTTGTTCACTGACTTGCCAGTAAAGTGGCACCTTATTGAGCGTGATCGACAAGGCTTACCTACTGAATCAAAAGTGTGGTCACCGTTCGCTAAGGCCGTTCAGAATACCAAGCTCCATTACCTCAACAACCTTGAAACTCGCCACGCGCTTCAACTGCGACAAGAAGGCAAGTTGGAGGGTGTTCGATCCGTCTTGATGGAGGCGTGGTCAAAAGAGCGAAGCGAGGATCCATTCAACGAGGAAGGGGCAATCCATCTTGCGAGCAATCTGTCGGACGCTGTTCGAGAGGCCGAAGCGG
The DNA here is from genome assembly GCA_964440525.1 of uncultured Propylenella sp. Lineage (GTDB taxonomy): Bacteria > Pseudomonadota > Alphaproteobacteria > Rhizobiales > Afifellaceae > DASWJZ01. Next base: position 28,560 of record CAYTTC010000030.1, read on the forward strand.
AGTGGGTTGACATCAAGGCGGAGATCACGAAGTTCGGAGCCAGTGGAATTGGAGCCGGGATGTTGGCGGCCGGGCCCCTAGTCGCATCGGGTCACGCATTATGGCTTGCCGGTGCGGCGGCAACCGGTGCGGTCAGCATCTCTCTATTTTCGAAGTACAAAGAGCGGGCATTCCAAAAACGGTATCCTGCGGCATTCTTCATGAGCCTCTCGGATGAATAGTAGCCTTTCTGCGATCTGTCCCTCGTAAGAGAAAAACCCGGGCCAATCCACCGAGGCTGTTTGAACGAAGGCGGGGCGAGGAAGAACCACGCGAGTCGTAAGCCTGCGCTTCGAATCGACAACCGCGCCTGCCGCGCCGATAACAGTGCGATGTTCCGCTCGCTCCTCATCGCCAATCGCGGCGAAATCGCCCGCCGCATCATTCGCACTGCGCGGCGCATGGGGATCCGCACCATCGCATTGGTGACGGAGGCTGACCGGACCTGGCCGCACTGGCGCGAAGCCGATTCTGTTGTGCCGATCGGGGAGGGGCCGGCGGCCGAAAGCTATCTCTCGATCGAGCGCGTCGTCGCCGCGGCGTTGAAGTCCGGCGCCGATGCCATTCACCCGGGCTACGGCTTTCTCTCCGAGAACGCCACCTTTGCGGAGGTGGTCGCCGAGGCCGGCCTGATCTTCGTCGGCCCGCCCGCCGCGGCGATCCGCGCCATGGGCTCGAAGGCCGACGCGAAATCGCTGATGGCGCTTGCCGGCGTGCCGGTGGTGCAGGGTTATGGCGGCGAGCGGCAGGAGCCGTATTTCCTCAAGCAAAAAGCCTACGAGATCGGCTATCCGGTACTGATCAAGGCGGTGGCGGGCGGCGGCGGCCGCGGCATGCGGCGCGTCAACCGCGCGCTCGATTTCGACGATGCGCTCGCCGCCACCAAGCGCGAAGCCTCATCGGCGTTCGGCGACGAGCAGATGCTGATCGAGCGCTACGTCGAGACCCCGCGCCACATCGAGGTGCAGGTTTTCGCCGATGCGCACGGCAACGTCGTGCATCTCTTCGAGCGCGATTGCTCGGTGCAGCGCCGTCATCAGAAGGTTTTGGAGGAGGCGCCGGCGACGGGCCTGAACGACACGACGCGACGCGCGCTCGGCGATGCGGCCGTCAAAGCCGCAACCGCCGTCGGCTATCAGGGGGCGGGCACGGTGGAATTCATCGCCGACGCCTCGAAGGAGCTGACGCCCGAAAGCTTTTTCTTCATCGAGATGAATACGCGGCTGCAGGTGGAGCACCCGGTGACCGAGGCGGTGACCGGGCTCGATCTCGTCGAGTGGCAGCTCCGAGTGGCGGCGGGCGAGAAGCTGCCCTTGCGGCAGGAGGAGATTTTTCTCCGCGGACATGCGATCGAGGCGCGGCTTTACGCCGAGGACCCGGTGGAAAATTTCCGCCCCGCGACCGGCCGGCTGATCGAGGCGTCGTACCCATCGGGGCCGGGCATCCGGGTCGATTCGGGCGCCGAACAGGGAGCCGTCGTCGGGCCGCACTACGACGCCATGCTCGCCAAAGTGATCGCATTCGGCGCCGACCGGAACGAAGCTCTCACGCGGCTCGCTGGCGCGCTCGACCGCGTCCGCATAGCCGGGCCGAAGACGAACCTCGCCTTCCTCTACTCCGTCATCGCATCGCCGGCTTTTCGCGCCGGAGGCGTCGATACCGGTTTCGTCGACCGCCAGCTCGCAGAGCTCGTCGGTCAGCCGCTCGACCCGGCGCTGGCGGCGCGCGCGATCGCCGAATGGGTCGCGCGCGAGACCAAAGATTCCGCTTCCTCCATGGCGGGACCCTGGGCACGGGCCGATGCCTTCGAGCTCAGTGGAATGGGCCGAAAATCGGGGCTCGCCGTCGCCATCGAAGGCGAGCCGATGACCGCCGATATCGCCTGGTCGCGTCGGGGCCCGAAAATCCTGTCGGTCGGCGGCGCGGCGCCCGACCTCAGACCGGATGTCGAGATTTTTGGCGGCGATAGTGAGGCCTTTGTGCTCCATCATGGCCGCCAGCTGCGGGTCGCTTTTCCCGATCCGCTGGCGCGCGACCTCGAGGCCGGTACCGCAAGTGGCGACGTCGTAGCCCCGATGCACGGCCGCGTCGTCGCGGTGGCGGTCGCACCGGGCATGCATGTCGAGAGAGGCGATCCGCTGTTCAGCCTGGAAGCCATGAAGATGGAGCACAGCGTGGTCGCGCCGCTCGCCGGCACGGTGAAGACGGTCAGGATCGCGCCCGGGCAGCAGATCGAGGAAGGCATGGTCGCCATCCTCATCGAGGCGGACCCAGAAAATTGATGGGCGCTGTGAATTGATGGGATGATTTGCCGGGGTGATTGTCCGGCTCGTCCGGCCGGTCTAAGTCACGCGGAATGACCCTGCATCTCGTAAAACTCTGCGTCGGCTGCGACGCCATCGAGGACCTCGAGGAGTGGATCGCGCATCGCCTCAAGGAGGCGCGGCGCGCCGGCAAGAAGCCCGAGCACTTCCACATCACGCGGATGACCCCGAAGCGCGCTGAGGATTTGCTCGACGGCGGCTCACTCTACTGGGTGATCCGCGGCAATGTGCAGGTCAGGCAGCGGCTGCTCGGCGTCGTTCCATTCCGCGACGGAGAGGGCATTCAACGCTGCCGGCTCGTGCTGGAGCCGAAGACGATCGCAACGGAATGGCAACCGCGGAGAGCGTTCCAAGGTTGGCGGTATCTCAAGGCAGAAGAGGCACCCAGAGACTTGGGCGACGCGCGCGCTGGCCTCCGCCAGCTGCCGCCCGAACTCCGCCGCGACCTCGCGGATCTCGGGCTGCTCTAAACCGCTCACGACGCTGGACAATGTAGCCGTTTGTAGCTACATATCACTTGGATTGGAGAGATTGAGCCATGCCGAGCGATAGCGTTGTCCGGGCACGCATTAACGCGGATACCAAAGCGGAGGCCACCGAAGCCTTGGCAGCGATGGGCCTTTCCATTTCCGACTACATTCGGATGGCGCTCGTGCGAGTAGCCCGTGACAAGGCCGTGCCCTTTCCGGTCAAGGTGCCGAACGCGCTGACGGTGGAAACCATTCGTAAGGGTGAGCGAGGCGAGGACGTACACCAAGCCAAGGATGCCGCCGACCTTTTTCGCAAGCTGGGCATTTGAGGGCGCACCCCGAGCTACTGGGGACAGTTCCGGCGTGATGTGAAGAAAGCCGAGAAGCGCGGCAAGGATTTGTCCAAGCTGCGTCTCGTACTGAAAATGGTGATTGACGAAACGCCACTCCCAACGCGGCTCCGGGATCATCCGCTGAAGGGCGAATGGCGATCCTATCGGGATTTGCACATCGAGCCAGATTGGCTGCTGATCTATCAAATCGACGGCAATATCGTACACTTTAGTACGCACCGGCACGCATGCCGATCTATTCGATGATTAGACCGCGATGTTGTCGATGAGGCGGGTTCTGCCGAGCTTTGCGGCCACGAGAAGCCGGAGCGGCTCGCTTTTCAAATCCGAGACGGGCGCGAGGGTCTCGGCGTTGCGGACTTCAAGGTAATCTATCGCAAAGCCGGATTCCGCGAGAGCTTTTCGCCCGTCGCCGAGGGCGGCGTCGGGCGGTTCACCGGCGCGGAGGCGCGTTGCCACCTCGTTCAGAACGGCGTGAAGCCGCGGCGCTCGCAATCGCTCCTCGGAGCTCAGATACGCATTTCGCGAGGAGAGGGCGAGACCATCCGCTTCGCGCACTGTCGGGCAGCCGATGATCTCCGTCGGAATATTGAGGTCGCGGACGAGTTTCTTGACCACCAGGAGCTGCTGAAAATCCTTCTCGCCGAAGAAAGCGCGGTCGGGGAGCCCGGCAAGCAGCAGCTTGGCGACGAGCGTGGCGACACCGTCGAAGAAATGCGGACGAAAATCGGTTTCAAGCCCGGCGGATGGTCCGCCCACGACGATTTTGGTGTCGAAGCCGGCGGGATACACTTCCGCTGTCGGCGGCGCGAAGAGAAAGTCGACGGCGAGCGCCGCAAGCTTTTGCCGGTCGGCATCCTCGCTGCGCGGATAGGCGCCGAGATCCTCCGTTGGTGCGAACTGTGCGGGGTTCACGAAAAGCGTCACAACAACCCGCTCGGTCTGGCGCTTGGCTTCCCGGATGAGGGCAAGATGGCCCGCGTGGAGAGCCCCCATGGTGGGCACCATGCCGACGGAAAGCCCCTCTTTTCGCCATGCGGCGACGTTCGCCCGGAGCGCGGAAATGCTGCGACTGGTCTCTAGCGTCATCAACCTGGCTCCGGTCACGTCTCCGCTAGCCGCCGCATCGGCCTTGCGCAAGCGGCCCCATGCGCCACATTCTCACCTGGAATGAGCAAAAGCCGCGACATCACCTCGCGACCAGGCGGGGCCGAGCCGGCGGTGTCACCGCGCTCCGAGATCGACGCCTTTCTGAAGGAGGCGGGAAAGATCGCGCCGACGGCGCAAGCACGCGGTCGCTTGACCTTCGCTCTCGACGCGACGATGAGCCGGCAGCCGACCTGGGATCTCGCCTGCGAGCTGCAGGGCGAGATGTTCGAGGCGGCGGCCGCCGTCGGCGGGCTAACCGTCCAGCTCGTCTATTTCCGCGGCGTCGGCGAAAGCCGCGCCTCGCCCTTCGTGGCGAATGCGCGGGCGCTGCGCGACCTCATGGTCAAGATCGATTGTCGCGGCGGGAACACGCAGATCCGTAAGGTGCTGGCGCATGTCCGCCGCGAGGCCGAAAAACGCCCGGTCGCCGCGCTAGCCTATGTCGGCGATGCGATGGAGGAGAACCCGGATCAGCTTTGCCAGCTGGCAGGGGAGATCGGGCTCCTCGGCGTGCGCGCCTTCATGTTCCACGAGGGGAGGGACCCCGGAGCCGAGCGCACGTTTCGCGAGATCGCCAAACTGACCGGCGGGGCCTATCTCCCCTTCAATAGCGCGTCCGCGGGGGAACTCCGATCGCTCCTCAATGCCGTCGCCACCTACGCGGCGGGTGGGCTTAAGGCGCTGGCGAAGAGCAAAGGCGCGGGAGCGCAATTGCTTCTCCCGCAGCTCAAGCGATGAGGATCTTTCTGCCCCTCGTCCTGGGGCTGGCCGTCACCGCACTCATCCTTCGCCACTTCATGAGGACGCCGGCGAGCGACCTTGCGCGGCAGATCTATATGACCGGCGGCATTGTGCTGATGGCGGCTGGCGTCGGATTGCTTTTCGTCCGCCAATTCGCGGTCGCGGTTCCGATCGGACTGGCGGGCTTCATGCTCTTCAGGCGCCACCGGGCCATGCGCACCGCACCGGGATCAGGACAGTCGTCGAGCGTGCGGGCGGCCGGGCTCGAAATGCAGCTCGATCACGATACCGGCGAGATGGATGGGCACGTGCTTGCCGGGCGACATGAGGGACGGCGATTGTCAGAGCTGACGTTGAGCGAGCTTCTGGAGGTCAGCGAGGACGTCCGCGACGACCCGGAGTCCTTACGCCTCTTGGAAAGTTATCTCGATCGCGCGCACGCCGGATGGCGCGACGACGCTCAGGCTGACCAGACCGCGCGGCAGAGCGCGGCGCCGGCTTCTGGCGGAATGGGCACGAAGGAAGCGTATCAGATGCTGGGGCTTGAGCCGGGCGCCAGCGAAGCGGAAGTCCGCGACGCCCACCGCCGACTCATAAAGCAGGTCCACCCCGACCGAGGTGGATCGGCCGCGCTCGCCGCCAAGATCAACGAAGCCAAGGACCAGATTCTCGGAAAGCATCGCTAGCCCCGGCCGCTCAATTCGGGACTGCTAGGCAGGAGAAGGACTTGCTTTTCAGCTTGAGGCAGGCGGCACGCGCCTCCTCCTTGTCGTTGAAGCCGGCGAAGCGGGCGCGATAGAGCGTCGTTCCACCGTGCTCGATTTCCTGCGTCACGGGCTGCAGCGAGGCGAGCACCGGACCGAGCGAGGCCTGCGCCTTTTCGAGGAGCGCCTGGGCGCCCTCTTCGGTGGGGACGGCGCCGATCTGGATGTGCCAGCCGGCCGGGTCGCCCGCAGAATTCTCACCGCCGCGGAGCGGCGCTGCCGCGATCATGTCGTCAACGCCGGCACGGAGGCGGGCCAATTGCGTCAGCCGCGCGATCGGATCGGCGCCTTCCGTGTCGAGCGCGATGTCTGCGAACTCAGCAACCGAGCCGGCGCTCTGGATGCGCGTGGCAATCGGATCCTCTTCCGGCGTCTCGACTACGTCAGCGTCGCTCACGTCGCCTTGGGTTGCTTCCGTCTCGACCTCCGCCATCGCCGCCGCGACCACGTCGCGCGGCGCCTCCGCCCCGGCATAGGCAAGGACGCTCGCATCTTCTGCCTCGTCCTCTGGGCGAGCGCGCGGCACTCGCGCCTCGGCAACGACGGCGCCTACAGCCGTGTCGCCGCCGGTTTCGGCAATGAGGAGCGGCGTCGAACGCTCGCCCCGCGAGGCTTTGGGCAGGTATTTGGCGATCAGCTGGCGCATATGCGCGTCGCGGCGCGAAGCGCTCTTGCCACCCATCACCACGGCGATGATGTGGTGGCCGTCGCGCTCGACATTGGTGACGAGGTTGAAGCCGGAGGAGCGGGTGTAGCCGGTCTTGATCCCGTCGACGCCGGCGACCGATCCGAGCAGCCGGTTGTGGTTGCGATAGCGGCTGCCGCGGTAGGTGAAGCTGCGCTTGCCGAAATATGCGTAGTAGGTCGGAAAGCGGTCCTGCAGGGCCTGCGCGAGGCGCACGAGGTCGCGCGCGGTGGTAACCTGGCCGGAATCGGGGAGCCCGTGCGGATTGCGGAAGGTGGTGCGGTTCATGCCGAGCGCCCGGGCGGTGCGGTTCATGCGGGCGGCAAAGCCGGAGACGCTGCCGCCGATATGCTCCGCCACGACGACGGCCGCGTCGTTGGCCGATTTGGTGACGAGGGCGAGGATCGCGTCCTCCGCCTTGATTGAGGAGCCGGCGCGGAGCCCCAGCTTCGAGGGCGCCTGGCGTGCCGCATTGGCGGAGACGGGAAGGCGGGTCGCAAGAGTCACGCGCCCGGCATCGAGCTCCTCGAAGAGGAGGTAGAGCGTCATCATCTTGGTCAGCGAGGCCGGATAGCGCTCGGCGTCGGCATTCCGCGCGAAAAGCGTCTTGCCGGAATTCGAGTCGAAGACGATGGCGGCATATTTCTCGTCGGCCGTGGCCGGCGCCGTCAGCGACAATAGTGAAAGGAATGCGGCCACGATCGCAAGGGGACGGAGTGGACCTTTCCGGATACGCAACGCGGAACAACTCGTCAAAACGGAACCTCTTCGTGCCCGGAGGCCCGCATTCGCGGCCCCCCAATGAAGTTGGTTTCCCCTACCTAAAAATCTTGTCGTTACTATTCAGTAAAATATCGGTGCTTTGTCTGCATCCGGGAAATTTTGCTGCATTGCAAAAAATAGCTTGCAAACTATGTTGCACTGCATATATCAGGCTCACGAACCGCGGAAATGCGCTGCGGAAGCGGGCGCTGCCCGCATATTTGGCAAAGGGTGAGCACCATGATCAACGGTTTTGAGGACGTCCAGAAAGTTGGACGAGAAGGCATGACCCGGGCTGTGGAGAGCTTCGGCGCTCTGTCGCGCGGCTGGCAGACGTTGGCAAGCGAGACGGCCGGTTTCTCCAAGCAGTCGCTCGAAGAGAGCGCCGCGCATATGGAAAAGCTGCTCGGCGCGAAGTCGATCGACGTGGCTTTCGAGGCACAGACGGATTTCCTGCGTTCCTCCTACGAGAAGGCGGTCGGCCAGGCCGCGCGTTTCGGCGAGCTCTATCTCGACCTCGTCAAGGAAACAGCTAAGCCCTTCGAAGGCTTCGTTCCGACAACCAAGAAATAAGCCGCACAGCGCATAAGTCGTAGCGTCTGCGTAGCGCCCGGTCTTTGGCCGGGCGTTTTTGTTTTTGGAGGCGGCGCCGCTAGCGTTTCGTTTTCGGTTTTCGGTCGCCTTTATCGCCCTGTTTTGCTCTGAACGGATCAGGTCTCGCTTCGTTCCGTCGCCTTGGCGCGGAGTCCGGCGCCGGCGCCTGAGTATTGGCAGCGATCAATGGTCCGGCCGCAGCCTAGTTCGGTTTGCGGCCATTTTTCCCGGATGCTCGGCGGCTGTGGCATCGAGAGCCCTGACAATGACGCCGGGAACGCCTAAATTATGCCGGTTGGGAGATCTCCGGCGCGCTTCATGGCCAAGGATTCAAGAAAAGACGATGCCGGGAAGGTCGGCTTCGGCACCGCCGTGGTCACCAAAACCCGGCCGAAGACGAAACGGCCGAACCTTTATCGCGTGCTGATCCTCAACGACGACTACACGCCGATGGAATTCGTCGTGCACGTGATCATACGCTTCTTCGGCAAGAGCCAGGATGACGCGACGCGTATCATGCTGCACGTTCACAATCACGGCGTCGGAGAATGTGGGGTCTTCACATACGAGGTCGCCGAGACCAAAGTGACCCAGGTCATGGATTTTGCCAGAAAACACCAGCATCCGCTTCAATGCGTGATGGAGAAGACGTGAACGAGAAGAGGTGACGGGAGGGACGAAGACTGCTTAGCTGAGATTCGGAATTCTGTTGTTGGGGGGAAACGGACGCAGGCGGTAACGAATCGAGAGTAGGGTCTCGCTTCGAGCACCGCAAAGTAGGAAGCGGCCGAGTCGGGTAGAGCCCGCCGGCCTAAGGTGTGAGGTCGAAAGTGCCGTCATTTTCCCGCTCTCTCGAAATGGCTCTCCACAAGGCGCTGAGCTTTGCCAATGAGCGCGATCAGGAATTCGCCACGCTTGAGCACCTGCTTTTGGCGCTCGCCGACGACAAGGACGCCGCGGCGGTCATGCGCGCCTGCAACGTCGACATCGAGAAGCTGAAGGCCGACCTCAACGAATATATCGACACCGAGCTCGCCAATCTGGTGAATGTCGACGGCGAGGAGGCGAAGCCTACCGCCGGCTTCCAGCGCGTCATCCAGCGTGCGGTGATCCACGTCCAGTCGTCGGGCCGCGAGGAGGTGACCGGCGCCAACGTGCTCGTTGCCGTCTTCGCCGAGCGCGAAAGCCACGCCGCCTACTTCCTGCAGGATCAGGACATGACCCGCTACGACGCGGTGAACTACATCTCGCATGGCATCGCCAAGCGGCCCGGCGCCGAGGAGATCCGCCCGGTGCGCGGTACGCGCGAGGAGAGTGCCCGCGATCATGAGGAGGGCGAGGAGGCGCCGAGCGGCAAGGAAAGTGCGCTCGACGCCTGGTGCATCAATCTGAACGCCAAGGCGCGCGCCGGAAAGATCGATCCGCTGATCGGCCGCGAGCAGGAGCTCAGGCGCACCATCCAGGTGCTCTGCCGGCGCTCGAAGAACAATCCGCTCTATGTCGGCGATCCCGGCGTCGGCAAGACCGCCATCGCCGAGGGCCTCGCCAAGAAAATCGTCGAGAGCGATGTTCCGGAAGTGCTGGAAGGCGCCACTATCTTTACGCTCGACATGGGGGCGCTGCTCGCCGGCACCCGCTATCGCGGGGATTTCGAGGAGCGCCTGAAGCAGGTCATCAAGGAGCTCGAGGCGCACGCCAACGCCATCATGTTCATCGACGAGATCCATACCGTGATCGGCGCCGGCGCCACCTCCGGCGGAGCGATGGACGCTTCCAACCTTCTCAAGCCGGCGCTCGCCGCCGGCAATCTTCGCTGCATCGGCTCGACCACCTACAAGGAATATCGCCAGTTCTTCGAAAAGGACCGCGCGCTCGTCCGCCGCTTCCAGAAGATCGACGTGAACGAGCCCTCGCTCCCCGACACGATCGAGATCCTGAAGGGCCTGAAGCCCTATTACGAGGAGCATCACAAGGTCCGCTACACGAGCGAGGCGATCCGCGCCGCCGTCGAGCTCTCGGCGCGCTACATCAACGACCGCAAGCTGCCGGACAAGGCGATCGACGTGATCGACGAAGCGGGCGCCTCGCAAAAACTCCTGCCGGAGGGGCGGCGCAAGAAGACAATCGGCATCAAGGACGTCGAGGCGACGGTGGCGACCATGGCGCGCATCCCGCCGAAATCGGTGTCGAAGGACGACGCCGAGGTGATGCATCACCTCGACACCAACCTGAAGCGGGTCGTGTTCGGCCAGGACAAGGCGATCGGCGCACTCGCCTCGGCGATCAAGCTCGCCCGCGCCGGCCTGCGCGAGCCGGAAAAGCCGATTGGCTGCTACCTCTTCTCCGGCCCGACCGGCGTCGGCAAGACCGAGGCGGC
>CAYTTC010000031.1:0-37881 GCA_964440525.1 uncultured Propylenella sp.
AGGCGGAGAATGCCTTGCTTCGGCGCGCCGTGTCGGATCTGACCGTGGAAAAGCTGATCCTGCAGGCTGCCGCCGATAGTACTGACGCCGCCGGCGGGGTGGAGAACACGCGGCTTCGGCGCGCCATATCGGATCTGACTGTAGATAAGCTGATCCTGGAAGAAGCCGCCCTGAAAAAACCCTGAGCCCAGGCATTGCCGCGCCTGCATCGAGAATATTGCGGGAGCTGGTGAGCCAGAAGAATGCCAGCTCTGCCGGCGTTTCCCGCCCGCGCAACGACGCCCAGAGTGCCGCGCGAGATGGATGGCGTTGCGGGCCCGTCCCAGCAAGATTCATGCGCGTCCCTTATCCGTGCTCGGCTTGCGCGGAAACCATCCGATTGCGCCCCAGGTGCTTCGCCTGAAATAGTGTTTGATCGGCTGCCGTGATCAGTTGCTGTCCGGTACTGTCGATTCTCCGGAGCAGTTCGGCAACGCCGCCGCTGATGCTGACATGGGATGCTGCGGGGGAATGCGCATGCGGAATTCTCAGCTGCGCCACCGCGTCTCTTGCTGCTTCGGCAATCTGTGCCGCGCCGGCCAGCTCGGTGTCGGGAAGGATCATGGCAAACTCCTCGCCACCGTAACGGGCAGCGATATCGGCGGGCCGGCGGCAGCAGGATTGTAGGGCGGCCGCAACTTGCTTCAGACACTCATCGCCAGCCTGGTGCCCGTAGTGATCGTTGTAGGCTTTGAAGGCGTCGACATCGCAAAGAACAAGCGCCAGCGCTCGGTTGTGACGACGCGCTGCGGCTACTTGAGCGGCAAGGTACGAATCGAAGAAACGACGGTTGGCCAAGCCTGTCAGTTCGTCCTGCAGGGATAACCGTTCAAGGGCCGTGTTCGCGGTGTTCAACTTTGCGGACATGCGAACGAGGCGGGCGTAGTGCTTGCTGTTTTCGACCAGCAGCACTACGAGCAGAGAGCCCGCCGCCAGCAGCCCATAGATCCGGCCGACATAAAATCCGAGGTCGTAACGGCCTGCGTTAAGGACCGCGGACAGTGCGATATCGAAGAGCCACGCGCACATCACGGCCATCAGCCACAGGTCGATCACTGTGTGCCGCCGTCGCCGCCACAGCACGACCAGCGCGAGGAGGGCCAGCACCCAGACACTCGATAGGATGATATGCCCCGAGGCGGTGATAAGGTTGCCCTGCATGATCGCGGGGAGCGACTCGTCGCCCGCTGTGGCGAAGACCGTGAGCCCGCACACGATGGCGAGAACCGCCGCAACGCTGGACAAAATGGCGACGCGGGCGTGTCGGCGCGGCCGGCTGCCGGTCCCGATTGCCTCAGGCCCCTCATCCCCGAGCAGCGCGTAAGCTATGACGAGGAGCGGGAAGCCGCCATGCCAGAACATATAAATCCAGGCTGTGCTCTGGGGCCCGGCGCCGAGCAGGCCGGTCGGCGAAAACACGCCGGGAAAACTGAGCGCGTGCGGAACGGTTATGGCAACCGTAAACAGGTAGCCGCTGGCCAGCACGAACAGCGCCCGCTAGCGCGAAGCGGACCTCGCGGCGCCCCGCGACCTCCGTCGACAGGAATACGTGGCGCTCGTTTGTTAGCCCGCCCTGCATGGCTTCCTTCGTTTCCCGGCCTGCCTGAACAAGAGAATTGGCAGCGCTATCCCGCCGCGCTTCGCTACGCAGCTCGTCCTCAGCTGCGGTTAGAGAAAGCGAACGCCCATCGCATTTTGCGATTTCCATCGCCGTGAACAGCGACGGGTCTGCGTCCCATTGTCGAACTGGAGTTCGAACTGGGGGGAATGCCGAAAACAGACTCGACAGCGAGCTTGGCGCCAGCGGTCGAAAGGTCCCGGATGCTGCAGTCGATCGAAGCGGATTTGTGATTGAACACAACGCGAGCGCTTTTGAGCGCGCGCTGACGCGGCGCCGATCGACGTTGATCGGTCACGGTGTGCGGGAGCTCGGCTCGAAGAGGGGACATGGAAAGATATGGGCCGAACGACTGCCGCAGTCGTGAAATGCTCCGAAGAAGATGAACGAGCCCGCAACGATGGGCGGCCTGCCCAGCCCCCGCTGGCGTTCCAATCACATCAGTTTTGCCGAACCCCGGCAGAAAATACGATGCGAAAGCCAGTGCTTGATTCTGGCTTTGGAGGAAGATTCTTGGCGTCATTGATTTATGCGATGCCAACCCCCATATCGTCAGTGTCGATAGGTGCGGATGACTTGGTCTGCGCTGATCAGATCAGCGTGGCGCTGAAGATTCTTCTTACCTGAGAATACGCCCGATGCGGCGCCTGGCGCCAGCTTGGCCCATCGGAAAATCCGGAGCAAGATCATGACTGCCCGGACAACGGAAACGACGGTCACGTTCAAGCGCCCGTTCATGCTGAGTTCCTTCGACCGCCAGCAACCTGCAGGAATCTATCGGCTGGTGATCGACGAAGAGGAGATTCCTGGCCTTTCGTTTCTTGCCTATCAGCGCACTGCAACGATGCTGCACACTCCGGCTATTTCGGAACCTGGCGGCTCTCACGAGGTTTTCGTGATCAACTCTGCGGAGCTGGCGACAGCTCTCGATGCCGATGCACGAACGTAGTCCAGCTTTTTGGAAGGAAGAATTCGATGCACTATCTCGGTGGACTGCGTGGTGCCGGCATTCTGACATGCGGGGACAAAACGATTGCCCGCGCCGACTATGACTTTGACGGCTACCTCATGAAGCCCGGTCAGGTGACTGGGTGCGGCGAGATCCGAATGCCCCCAGAGGCGTTGAGGGAAGTGTTCGGTCGCAAGGACCTTCACCTGCGGACCGATGACGGGCGACTCCTCAGCATTCAGTTTTCCGAAAAGCGGCTGCGTTCAGCGAGCGATGCCGCCCATGTGAATGTCGCCGGCGAACTGCCGCTCGCTTCCGAGTGGCGCCACTAGCGTGACTTCGACTGGCCCCGATTCTCGACCGGCACGGTCGGGCGACGCGAAGTCCTGAATCAACCTGGGCGTCTGGAACTCCATCCGACCTATGCCCCGGGACCGCCTAAGCACAAGGCCCGCGGTTCTTCAAATAGGTTCGCTCGCCTCGGCGCCTATCGCGAGCCAGCGCTGGCCGGAAAGGCGCTCATGAACGCGGTCCTTCGTTATGGTCTTGGGCGTCGCTCTCCATCGCGTCCGTGGAACGACAAGGAGCCGGTGAGGGAAGAGCTTTTCGGCATCGAACGGCTCGAGCAGCACGCGGAAAGCCTCGCTGCCGCACAGCCGGTGACGACGAGACCGCCAGCCGTTCTCTCATTGCGCGCCCGGCTCAATGACAACGCCGCGGTTCTGCTCGCCGCTTATCGGGCGAGCGCCGAGGAGCTGGAGAGCGGCCGAGGTGTGGTTCCCGCTTCAGAGTGGCTGCTCGACAACTACCACCTCGTGGAGCAGCAGATCCGCGAGATTCGGGATGACCTGCCCCCCGGATATTATCGCCAGCTGCCGAAACTGGCCGAGGGACCATTCGCCGGGTATCCGAGGGTGTTCGGCCTCGCCTGGGCCTTCGTCGCTCACACGGACAGCCACTTCGATCCCGACATATTGCGTCGGTTCATTGCAGCCTATCAGCGGGTTCAGCCCCTGACGATCGGCGAGTTGTGGGCCGTTGCGATCACGCTGCGCATTGTCCTCATCGAGAACCTCCGCCGGCTCGCCGACCAGATGACGGCCGGACGCAGCGCCCGTGCAGATGCCGATGCGCTGGCCGACCGGCTTCTCGCATCAGGACGCGCCTTTTCGGCGCTCGAAGCGGACATCGCCACGCGTTCATCTGGGCCATTGTCCGAGCTCTTCGCCGCGCAACTCGCGAAGCGGCTGAGGGACCAGGATCCAAGAACAATGCCGGCGCTCGGATGGCTGGAGGAGCGGCTCAGACTTCAAAGCACTTCAATCGATGAAGTGGTGCGGCACGCCCAACTGAGGCAGGGCGCATCCAACGTCACCGTCCGCAATGTCATCACCAGCATGCGGCTGATCTCCGATATCGATTGGGCTGAGCTGTTTGAGAGCGTGAGCCTCGTTGATGAGCAGCTGCGTGCGGCGAGCGCCTTCGCCACAATGGATTTTCCGACGCGCAACCTTTACCGCAGCGCGATCGAACAATTGGCGCGCGGTTCGTCGTCCTCGGAACTCGAAGTTGTCGAGCATGCGCTGCATGGTTCATGCGTGGCGGCGGCTGCAGCGGTTAATGCATCGGACGCCGAGCGCGCCGGAGATCCCGGCTATCATCTGATCGCCGAGGGTCGGCCCGCACTTGAGCGAACAATCAGGTTTCGTCCGCCTCCTCGGCTGCGAATCAGCCGCTTCAACATTCGCCTTGGTATCGGTGGCTATGTCGGCGCGATCCTGTTTGTCACAACGGCATTGCTGGCTCTTGCGCTGTCGGCGCTCTCGATTACCGGACTCGGTGTCGGTGGGCTATCGCTGTTTGCTCTGATCGGGTTCCTCCCTGCGACGGAGGTGGCGACTGCACTCGTCAACCGCGCGGTCACTTGGAGTTTTGGCGCGATGACCTTGCCGGGTCTTGAGCTCACGGCAGGCGTTCCGCAATCGCTTCGAACGCTCGTAGCAGTGCCGACGCTGCTGACCAGTGAAGCCGACCTTCTGGAGCAAATTGAGCGGCTGGAGGTCCACCATCTCTCCGGCGCAAGCGGAGATCTCGCCTTCGTCCTCCTGTCGGACGGGGTCGACGCGGACCAGGAGGTCCTGGAGGGCGATGCGCATCTGCTCGCCGTCGCCGCCGAGGCAATTGAACAGCTGAACCGCCGTCACGGGCCGGGTCCCGGTGGCAGCCGCTTCCTCCTGCTGCATCGGCGCCGCGTCTTCAATGCAGGAGAGAACAAATGGATGGGATGGGAGCGCAAGAGAGGCAAGCTGCATGAGCTGAACCAGCTTCTGCGCGGAGCCACAGACACGACCTTCATGTCCATCGCGGAACGCGCACCGCACGTGCCCGCCGACGTTCGCTACGTCATCACACTCGATGCCGATACAAGGCTGCCCCGTGATGCCGCGAGGCGACTGATCGGCAAGATGGCCCATCCGTTGAATCGGCCCCGCTTCGACGAGGCGGAGCAACGGGTGATGGATGGCTATGCGATCCTCCAGCCCCGCGTCACCCCGTCGCTCCCAATCGGCAGGGAGGGATCGCTTTTTCAGCGCGTCTTCTCCAGCCCTGGCGGCATAGACCCATATGCAGCCGCCGTGTCCGATGTCTACCAGGACCTCTTCGGCGAGGGCTCCTATACAGGCAAAGGCATCTACGATGTCGACACATTCGAGGCCGCACTGGCAGGCCGCGTACCGGAGAATGCGCTTCTCAGCCACGATCTCTTCGAAGGCATCTTTGCACGCGCTGGGCTCGCCTCCGATGTCGAGCTGGTTGAGGAATTTCCCGCCCGCTACGATGTCGCGGCCAAGCGCCAGCATCGCTGGACGCGAGGCGACTGGCAGCTCCTGCCCTGGGTCGTTGCGGGTTTCACGGCGCAGGCCCGCATCCCCTCGGTCGGCCTCGGCAAGATGGCGGACAATCTGAGGCGCTCTGTGCTTGGGCCGCTCACGCTTGCCGCCTTCTTTATCTGTTGGTTCATGCCGGCGCCGGCCGCGATTGCCGGAACTGGAATTGTCCTCGCATCCATCGCCGTCCCAGTCTTTCTTCCCGTCGTGTTTGCAGTGCTGCCGCGCCGGACTGGCATTCTCCTGCGCAGCCATCTCGGCGCGCTCGGAGCCGATCTCCGCCTCGCCTGCTGGCAGACGGCGCTGACTGTCACGTTCCTCCCCGATCAGGCCTGGCGGATGGGCGATGCCCTCATCCGGACGTTTAGCCGGCTCTACGTGACGCACCGCAACCTCTTGGAATGGACAACCGCCGCGCAGTCCAAGATCAGCCCGCGCCCCGATCTTGGCGACTCCTATCGGCAGATGGCGGGCGGCACGGCGCTCGGCTTGGCTGTTTCGCTGCTTGCCGTTGCCGCGGTCCCTTACTCTGGGCTGATCGTTGCACCATTTGCGCTGCTCTGGCTCGCGGCTCCGGCGATCGCCCTGCGGATCAGCGAGGCGCCGAGCATCGCGCGGCAGCTCGCGATTTCCGGTGCCGATGCGCGCGACTTGCGCCTCATCGCTCGCCGCACATGGCGGTACTTCGAGACCTTCGTGACGGCATCAGACAACATGCTGCCGCCGGACAATTTCCAGGAAGATCCGAATCCTGTCGTCGCGCACCGAACTTCGCCGACCAATATGGGTCTCTATCTGCTGTCCGCCATCGCCGCCCGCGACTTCGGGTGGGCGGGAACAATGGAGACCGTCGAGCGGCTGGAAGCGACGCTCGGCTCCATGCAGAAGCTCCCGCGGTTGAATGGCCATTTCTTCAACTGGTACGGGACAGAGGATCTGCGTGTGCTCGATCCCGCTTACGTCTCATCGGTCGATAGCGGAAACCTCGCTGGTCACCTGATCACGCTCGCCAACGCATGCGAAGAGTGGATGGACGCCTCTCGCGCGCCGGATGCTCGGACCGGCATGAGGGACAATCTCCAGCTGGCGCGCGAGGCCATCGACGCCCTGCCCAACCCGAGGGGCGAGCGCGCACGCCAGCTCGCCTCCGTCCTTGAAGAGATCGAAACCCAGTTGAATGGGCCGCAAAATCTCGAGACGCTATTTCCAGCGCTGAGGCGGCTTACCGAGAAGGCTGCCAACAACGCCCACGACGTCGTGCCTGCTGTCGGCGACGGCTCTCCGGATCTCATTTTCTGGATCGAGGCGCTGCGGAAGACGGTGGCCGAACATGCCCGCGATCGGCGGCAGCTCGCCGAAGCACCACACACGCTGAAGGAGCGATTGAGAGCGCTCGCCGACACTGCGCGCGATATGGCGCTGACGATGGACTTCGCCTTCCTCCTCGATCCCGAGCGGAAACTGCTGTCGATCGGCTATTCCCTTGCCAGCAACAACCGCGACCCTAGCTGCTACGATCTGCTTGCATCGGAAGCTCGGCTCGCCAGCCTCTTTGCCATAGCAAAGGGGGATGTTGCGACACGACATTGGTTTCGCCTCGGCCGGGCCGCGACACCGCTGGGAAACGGATCGGCGCTGATCTCCTGGTCCGGATCCATGTTCGAGTATCTGATGCCATCGCTGGTGATGCGTGCGCCGGCCGGCAGCCTGCTCGAGCAGACCAATCGCCTGGTGGTGGAGCGCCAGAAATCCTACGGGCAGTCGCTAAGCATTCCATGGGGCATCTCGGAATCCGCTTACAGCGCCCGCGACATGGAATTCACTTATCAGTATTCCAACTTCGGAGTTCCCGGTCTCGGCCTGAAGCGTGGCCTCTCCGAAAATGTGGTGATTGCGCCCTATGCAACTGGTCTTGCGGCCATGGTTGACCCGCACGGCGCACGACAGAACTATGCCCGGCTTGCCGAGATGGGAGCGGGTGGCCGCTATGGTTTCTACGAAGCCCTCGATTTCACCCGCTCGCGACTTCCTGATGGCGAGGATGTCGCGATCGTTCGCAACTTCATGGCGCATCACCAGGGCATGACCGTCGTTGCCATCGCGAACACTCTGCAGGATGGTCGGATGCGCGCCCGCTTCCATCGCGAACCGATGATCCAGGCGAGCGAGCTCCTGCTTCAGGAACGCATGCCCCGGGACGTTGCCGTGGCGCATCCGCGGGCCGAAGAAGTGAAGGCCTCCGCGTCGGAGGCCGGCGCCGGGTCTCCGACGGTGCGCCGCCTCACGGCATCCGCCGCTGTTGGCGCCCCGATAACGCATTTGCTGTCAAACGGGCGCTACGCGGTGATGCTTACTGCCGCGGGCGCGGGCTACAGCCGCTGGCGCGACATTGCCGTGACACGATGGCGGGAGGACGCGACCCGCGATGACTGGGGCTCCTTCATCTTCCTGCGGGATACGCAGAGCGGAAGGGTCTGGTCCGCTGGCGCGCAGCCGGTCGGAAGCGATGCGGAATACGACGAAGTCGCTTTCGGCGAGGAT
The DNA here is from genome assembly GCA_964440525.1 of uncultured Propylenella sp. Lineage (GTDB taxonomy): Bacteria > Pseudomonadota > Alphaproteobacteria > Rhizobiales > Afifellaceae > DASWJZ01. The sequence goes on from CAYTTC010000031.1 coordinate 8,036, forward strand.
CGCGCTGAATTCATCCGCCGCGACGGCTCGCTGACTACCAGCATGGACGTTCTGGTCTCCAGCGAGGACGACGCCGAGGTCCGCCGCGTATCGCTGACAAACAGCGGACGCCGTCCGCGTGAGATCGAGGTCACGTCCTACGCTGAAGTGGTCTTGACGACGCCGGCCGCCGACAACGCGCATCCGGCTTTCGCCAAGATGTTCGTCGAAACACAGCATCTCGCCGAATTCGGTGCGCTCATCGCGACGCGTCGGCCGCGCTCGCACGAAGAGCCGCAGGTATGGGCAGCGCATTTCGCCGTCGTCGAAGGCGATATCGTAGCCGATCCGCAATACGAGTCAGACCGGGCTCGATTCCTCGGTCGGGGGCGCGCTGTTGGCACGGCCGCTGCCATCTTGGATGGCCTGGCGCTTTCCAACACAGTCGGAACCGTTCTCGACCCGATCTTCTCGCTCAGGCGTCGCGTGATGATTGCGCCCGGTCAGGTCGCGCGGATCGCCTTCTGGACTATTGTCGCGTCGTCAGAGGCCGAGCTTCTGGATCTCGTCGACAAGCACCATGATCGCAACGCGTTCGACCGAGCGAAGACTTTGGCGTGGACCCAGGCCCAGGTCCAACTTCGCCATCTCGACGTCGAGGCGGATGAGGCGGCGGATTTTCAGCGCCTGGCCGCACCGATCCTATATGCCGACCCACGCTTCAGAGCGACCTCAGACGCGATCATCCGCGGGGCGGACTCCCAGTCAGGGCTGTGGCCGCACGCCATTTCCGGCGACTTGCCGATCGTCCTCCTGCGCATCGACGAGATCGAGGATATCGCCCAGGTTCGCCAGCTGCTGCGCGCTCACGAATATTGGCGCATGAAACGCCTCGGCGTCGACCTTGTCATCGTCAACGAGCGTGCATCCTCGTACTTGCAGGACCTTCAGATCGCGATCGAGACCGCGGTGCGAAGCAGTCAATCGCGGCCGCGTTTCGGCGAAGTGCTCGCGCAAGGCTCGGTCTACGCGCTTCGCGCCGACCTGATGAGCGTCGAGGCCCGAGCCTTGCTTCAATCAGCCGCCCGAGTCGTGCTGGTTGCTCACCGAGGGCCCATCGCCGACCAGCTCGCGCGTCTGCCGGCGTCGCCAAACCGCCCATCGCAGGTTCGCCGTCCGAAGCCTCCGGCGCCGGTGCCGCGGCCATCGCCGGCTCACGCGCCACTGGACCTAGAGTTCTTCAACGGCCTTGGCGGCTTCGACAAGGATGTCCGGGAATATGTGACCATCCTCGATGCGGGCCAGGCGACGCCCGCGCCGTGGATCAACGTGATCGCCAATCCCGGCTTCGGCTTCCAGGCATCGGCGGAGGGGAGCGGCTACACCTGGGCTGAAAACAGTCGCGAAAACCAGCTTACGCCGTGGTCGAACGATCCGGTCGGAGACCCGACGGGAGAGGCGATCTACGTTCGCGACGAGACGACCGGCGATTTCTGGAGCGCAACCGCACAGCCGATCCGTGACGGTGGTACGTACGTTGCTCGCCACGGTCACGGCTACAGCCGCTTCGAACACCCGGCGAACGGCATCGCGCTCGAATTGCTGCAATACGTGCCGCTTGCCGACCCGATCAAGATTTCACGCCTGACCCTTCGAAACCTATCGGGAAGGCCGCGGCGGCTGTCGGTCACCGCCTATGCGGAGTGGGTGCTCGGCACGTCGCGTGGCGCTTCTGGTCCGTTCATCGCGACGGAGATCGATGCAACCACCGGGGCGATGCTGGCGCGCAATCCCTGGAGCATCGGTTTCCCGGGCCGTGCCGCCTTTGCCGATCTCCGTGGCCGACAGACGGCCTGGACGGCGGACCGTACTGAGTTTCTTGGCCGCAACGGCGGACCCGCGGCGCCCGCGGCGCTCGTCGGAAAGACTCCTCTGTCCGGCACAACGGGCGCGGGATTCGATCCGTGCGCGGCTCTGCAGACCTTCGTAGAGCTTGGCGCGGGTGAGACGATCGAAGTCGTCTCGCTCCTCGGACAATGCGGTTCGACCGAAGAGGCGCGGGCGCTGATCGCCCGCTATCGCGAGACCGATCTCGACGCTGTCCTCGAGGAGGTGACAGACCGCTGGGAGACACTGCTCGGGACGGTCCAGGTCAAGACGCCCGACCGGGCGATGGACATCATGCTGAACGGCTGGCTGCTCTATCAGACGCTCGCTTGCCGCATTTGGGCGCGCTCGGCCTTCTATCAGGCAAGCGGCGCTTACGGTTTTCGCGACCAGCTTCAGGACGGCATGGCGCTGACGTTCGCCAAGCCGATCGAGACGCGGCGCCATCTCCTGCGCGCCGCCGCCCGGCAGTTCGTCGAAGGCGATGTTCAGCATTGGTGGCTGCCGCATTCCGGGCAGGGGGTGCGAACGCGGATCTCGGACGATCGTGTCTGGCTCGCATTTGCGACCGCTACGTATATCGCATGCTCGGAAGACGCTGCGATTCTGGACGAGAATGTGCGGTTCCTCGAAGGTCCGCTCCTGCGTCCGGGCGAGCACGATGCTTTCTTCCAGCCAATGGTCGCGGACGAATCGGCCTCGCTTTTCGAACACTGCGCCCGCGGCCTCGACCAGTGCCTCGAGCTCACCGGCGAACGCGGCCTGCCGCTCATCGGCACTGGCGACTGGAACGACGGCATGAACCGGGTCGGCGAAGGCGGCAAGGGCGAAAGCGTGTGGCTCGGCTGGCTGCTGGTGCGGACCATCGAGCTTTTCGCGCCGCTGGCGGAAGGCCGCGACGCCGAGCGTGCGCGACGCTGGCGAGCGCATGCGGCTTCGGTCAAGGAGGCGCTCGAGCGAGAAGCCTGGGATGGCGAATGGTATCGCCGTGCGACTTTCGACGATGGAACCTGGCTCGGATCGAAGACGAGCGACGAGTGCCAGATCGATTCCATCGCGCAGTCCTGGGCGGTACTGTCAGGCGCCGCCGATCCGGCGCGCGCCGCTGCGGCGATGGCGTCATTGGAGAGACACCTTATCCGCCGTGATGACGGTCTGGCCCTCCTGTTCACGCCGCCCTTCGACAAGACGCTTCTCGATCCCGGCTACATCAGGGGCTATCCACCGGGCCTGCGCGAAAACGGCGGGCAGTATAGCCATGCCGCCATGTGGGCGATCCTGGCGTTTGCGAAGCTGGGCGCGGGCGAGAAGGCGGCTGAGTTGTTTGCGCTGCTCAACCCGATCAACCATGCCCGCACGCCTGAGGGCGCCGAGCGCTACAAGGTCGAGCCCTACGTCGTCGCTGCCGACGTCTATTCTGTCTCGCCCCACGTCGGGCGTGGGGGATGGACCTGGTACACGGGCTCAGCCGGGTGGATGTACCGCGCTGGTATCGAGGGCATTTTGGGTATCCGCCGCGAGGGCGCTTTTCTTGTCGTCGATCCCTGCATTCCAGCAGCATGGCCGGGATTTGAAGCCACGGTAAAAATGGGATCGGCCCGATACGATATCCGCGTGGAGACCCCGTCGCGTCGCTGTCGCGGCGTCTCGCACGCCGTCCTCGATGGCGTGCCTATCGAATGTGCCGACGGACGCGTCCGCGTGCGAATGGACGGCGGAAACCATAGTCTGCTGATATCTATCTGATCGGGGATCCTTTCTTGCAATGCGGGACGCAGGTATCCACGTGAGATAAAGCCAGCGGCTGACGAGGGCAACATGACAGAAGATGCCATCGAACTCGACACGCACCGCGGGATGGCCGCGCAAAAAGCGACTGAGCTGCGCCGGCTGGTGAGCGAGGTGGCCGAAGACCGGGCAAAGCTCAAGGCCCGTCAGGACGAACTCGAAAAATATCTGGTCGCTGCCCCTGCCACGAACTGGTCCGACGCGGTCGAGAAGGCGCGCTATCTTCTTTCGCTCTTCGCTGCCACGTCAGAAGCAGAGGACCCGCGGCGCAAGACGCTCATCGCCAATCTCCTCGACGATTTCGAGCGGCTGCTGGCCGAATCAGATGCCCACCACGTCGAGAAGTAAGCGACGCCAGCCGACGGCGTGTGACTAGCGGCGTAATCCGACCCGCGGGGACCCGAAGGAAATCACCAGCGCAGCGCTTGGGGTTGCAAGAGTTTGTGAGGCATAATACTCCGAAAAATCAATGGATCGCTTCGCTTTGTTAGAATTTTGCGACGGGCGAGCTTACGAATACGTACGTAATATCAGACTTACAATTCCGGTTTATGTTTGATTCTTTTTGAATAAAAGCGCAAACAACATCATTCGGACATCCCTATTGGCTCCGGACCGAGCGCGGGCCCGTATCGATCCCGATAATCACCGATTAGAGGGGGGAGCGATCATGACATTCAGTCAACGCGTAGAGGCGGGCAAGCCTTACTTCACGGGTTTTGTACTTGGGCTCATTGCCGCGCCCATCATCGCGTTCAGCGCCGGATGGGTGTCCACCAGCGGGGCGCGCGCCTCGGCGGTGGAGAATGCGCGCGTCGAGACGCTGGCGGGTATCTGCACTAGCACCGCGGAGCGGATGGCTGCGGCCCAGAGCACGGACCTCGCTACGCTCAAGGGCTACGACAATCGCGCCAAGCGCGAGGAGCTGGTCGCGGCCGCGGTGGCCGATATCGAGGTTCCGGAGGATCTCGTGAAGAAGGTCTCCAACGGCTGCAATCGCACGCTGGCGTAAGCGAGCAGCCCCCGACGGTGGCCTCCTTTGTGAGCCACCGTCTGATCCTAAGTTTTTAGCGATAAGGATCTCAACCTCGCTGAGGGCGACATTTCTTGCCCTGCGCGCCGGAGGATGCCGGGGTCAGGGATTTGTTGGCGGTTTGCAAGCGACGCATTGAAGGTGGCGACCCCTCATGGCGCAGCGCGGTGACGCCCGGGCACGGCATGCCTCTTTTGCGGGCATGAGAGCAGACAATTGTCTTGAGCGCCGCGTCGCGTCCCGCTTCAATCGCGGCCATGGCAGATCGCAATCTCGAAACCTACCGGAAGAAGCGCGACTTCAAGCGGACGAGCGAGCCGTCGGGGGCGACTGTCAGCCGAATCGGCAATCTGTTCATGGTGCACAAGCATGGCGCGGCGCGGCTCCACTATGACTTGCGCCTGCAGATCCGCGACGTTCTGAAGAGCTGGGCTGTGCCGAAGGGCCCGTCGCTTGACCCGGCGGAAAAAAGGCTGGCGGTCGAGGTCGAAGACCACCCGCTGGAATATGGGGGCTTCGAGGGCGTCATTCCGGAGGGTCAGTACGGCGCCGGCCCGACGCTCGTCTGGGATCGCGGCGCTTGGGCGTCGATGGGCGACGTCGAGAAAAGCCTGAAGGCGGGCACGCTGAAATTCCGCCTCGCCGGCGAAAAGCTGAAGGGCGGGTGGACGCTCGCGCGGCTGAGACGCCGGCCGGGCGAAACGAAGGACAGCTGGCTCCTCATCAAGGAGAATGACGACGCGGCGACAACCGATTTTGACATCCTCGAAGCGCGCCCGGAGAGCGTGCTTTCGGGCAAGCGGATCGAGGAGCTCCTCGCGCCCGGGACAAAGCTATGGACGACCGGCAAGAAGGCTGCCCGCCACGCGAAGCCGAAGGAGCCCGAGAAGCCCAAAGGCCCCGCGAAGCCGGTCGAGCTCCGGCCCGGTGCGTTAAAGGGAGCGCGCAAAGCGCCGATGCCGAAATCGTTCAAGCCGCAGCTTGCCTCGCCGGTCGACGACCCTCCTAAGGGGAAGGAGTGGCTGCACGAGATCAAGCTCGACGGCTACCGCACCGTTGCTCTTGTCGCGGATGGAAAGACGAAGCTTCTGACCCGCAACGGCCACGACTGGACCGGCCGCTACGGGGACATCGCGGCTGCATTCGACGCGCTGCCTGCCAAGGACGCGGTGATCGACGGCGAGATTGTGGTGCTCGATGCGGGGGGCGTAAGCCGCTTCGGAGCGCTGCAGGACGCGATCGCCAACGGCGAGACTTCGAAAATGATCTTCTACGCCTTCGATCTTCCGCGCCTGAACGGCTTCGATATTTCCGCCACGCCGCTAAACCAGCGGAAGGCATTGCTTGAGCGGCTGCTCTCGGCGGCGGTGCACGAGTCCTCACCCATCCAGTTCAGCGCGCACGTTGCCGGCAATGGCGGCGAGTTCTTCGACCGCGTGTCGGAGATGGGGCTCGAGGGCGTCGTGTCGAAGCGCGCCGACAGCGCCTATTTCGCGAGCACCAGAACGAAGGCATGGCTCAAGGCGAAGGCGAAGAAGATCGAGAGCCTGACGATCGTCGGCTATACGACCTCGCGGCAGGCCGGCGGGCTGGCTGCGCTGCACCTGGCCGATGAGGACGGCGACGAGCTTCGTTATGTCGGCAAGGTCGGCACCGGCTTTTCGCACGCAGAGGCCGCGTCGCTCTTGGCAAGGCTCGAGCCGCACGTGCGGCCGAAGCCGGCAGCTCGCTTCACTGTGCCGGTTCCGGCCGGGCAATGGGTGGAGCCCTCGTTCAAGGCGAAAATCCAATATTCGAACCGCACCGCCGACAATCTTGTGCGCCACGCGGTGTATCGCGGGCTGCGCGAGCCGGAGTTCTCCGCAACGGCAAGGCCGGCGCCCGCCGTGGCGATGAAACGCTACATCACCGATCAGCATCTCGCCTCGATCTGGGTGACCAATCCGGACCGTCGGATGTTCAGCCCGAACGGCCCGACCAAGCTCGACCTCGCAGTCTACTATGCCAAGGTCGGCGACGCGGTGATGCCGCACCTCCTGAACCGTCCGGTGTCGCTCGTCCGCTGCCCATCCGGAAAGATCGAGGACTGCTTTTTCCAGCGCCACGCCTTCAGCGGAATGCCGCCGGAGGTGGGCACCTTCGAGCTGAAACGGTCCGACGACGAAGACCGGACCTACATCTTCGTGAAGGACGCGGCGGGTTTCTTGGCGCTGGCGCAGTTCGGCGTGGTCGAGTTCCATCCGTGGGGCTGCCGGGTCGACAAGCCGGAGCGGCCAGACAGGATGTTTTTCGACCTCGACCCAGGGGAGGGCGTGCCGTGGCGAGAGGTAAAGCGCGCGGCCCACGCGGTTCGCGAGGAACTAGAGCGGCTTGGCCTGACCCCCTTCGTCAAGACATCGGGCAAGAAAGGAATCCACCTGGTCGTGCCGATCAAGCGGCTCTATTCGTGGAAGCAGCTGCACGAAACGAGCGGGCGGATCGCCACGGCACTGGCAAAGAAGTTCCCGACCACCTTCACCGCGACCATGGGCAAGGCCAAGCGCACCGGCCTGATCTTCGTCGATTTCCACCGAAACGCCCGGAGCGCAACGGCGGTTGGGGTCTATTCGGTCAGGGCCGTGAAGGGCCTGCCGGTGTCTACCCCGGTATTCTGGGAGGATCTCGACTCAATCGACGCCCCGCAGGATTTGAACTACGCTAGCGTTCCCGGCGTTTTAACCAATTCCGGCGATCCTTGGGCGGACATGGACGCCAGCGCCGCATCGCTCGGCGCGGATCTGGACCGATTGTTGAAGTAGTGAGCGTGGAGGATTTTAGAGATGGCACCGCGTGCAAGCTGGAAGGGGTATCTGAAGCTGTCTTTGGTGAGCTGCCCGGTGCGGCTCTATACGGCGACGAGCGCCAGCGAACGGATCGCCTTCAATCTCCTCCACAAGGACACCCACAACCGCATTGCGATGAAGCCGGTCGATCCGGAGCTCGGCCAGGTCGAGCGGAGCGATCTCGTCAAGGGCTATCAGTACGAGAAGAATCAGTACGTGATCATCGACGAGGAGGATCTTGACAAGGTGCGGATCGAGACCACCGAGACGATCAACATCGAGGCATTCGTCGACATGGATGACGTCGATCCGATCTACAACGACTCGCCCTATTACCTCGCGCCGGACGGGCCGATGGCGGAGGAGACGTTCTCCGTCCTCAGGGAGGCGATGACGAAGCTGAAAAAAACCGCCATCGCCAAGGTGGTGATGACCAATCGCGAACGGCTCGTTTCCATAAGCCCGCGCGACAAAGGCATGTTGCTTCAGACGCTTCGCACCGGTCAGGAGGTGAGAAGCTCCGCCGCCTATTTCGAGGATATCCAGACCAATGGTGTGGACAAGGAGATGCTGCAGCTTGCCGAAAAGCTGATCGAGCAGAAGGCTCGCGATTTCGACCCTGGTGAGTTCGTCGATCGCTACGAGGCTGGGCTGATGGACCTCATCAAGGCGAAGGTTAAGGGAGAGACTCCGGTCATGGCCGCGGCGCCGGAGCGCGGCAAGGTGATCAACCTCATGGATGCGCTGAAGAAGAGCCTTGCGGACGAGAAGCCGCCGGCAAAGAGTAAGACTCAGAAAGCCGGCGCTCAGAAAGCGGGGACGCAGAAGGCGGTCGCCCAGAAACCCACAGCCCAGAAGGCGGCGCCGCGAAGAAAGAGCGCCTGAGACGGAGAGTGATGCAGGTCGACGGTGCGGCATTCGTCATCATCGGTGCGCTGGAGGCATTTCCGCGGCGGCTCGCCGCGCGGGTGATCGTGGCGCGCGGCGGAAGCCTGCAACGCGGCATTTCCAAGAAAACCAATGTGGCGGTGCTCGGGCATCGGCTGGTCGAGGATTGGATCGCCGCCAGAGTTGCGCACCGGGTCGAGCAGGCGCGCAAGGCTGGCGCGACGCCGATCAGCGAGAACGCTTTTCTGCGACTCCTCGGGCTGACAAGCGAGCCTGAAGCGGCGAGGCAGGTCTCAAGCCGGAACCTGACCGATCAGTCTGGGCTCAACGCGGAGACATTCGACCGCCTCAGGCTTTTCGACGCATTCGAGTTCGCGGAAGAACCGTTCGGTTTTCGCGACATCGTGGCGGCCAAGCAATATGCGCGTCTGATCGGCGACGGCCTCGATTGGCCTAGCCTGGTCCGTGCCGTCCGTTCGGGCCGGTCGGCGTCCGGCGGCAGTCTCGCGAATCTGCGGCTTGAGCGCTCCACCTGGAACGACGTGCTCGTGCGCGAGGGGACGGCGCTGACGGAACTGAGCGGCCAGCATCTTCTGGCGCTCCCGCCCGACGATGGCGATTCCGCCGACCAACTGTTCGAGGATGCGCAGGAGGCCGAGGAGGCGGAGGATTGGGGTCGTGCGAGGACGCTCTATCAGAAGTGCTTTGCAATCGAGCCTTCCGACCCGGTCATCGCGTTCAACCTCAGCCACGTCGTGCTCAAACAAGGCGACTGGCAGGAGGCGCGCCGTTATCTCAACAAGGTGCTGTCGCTCGACCCGGGCTACGCCGAGGCCTGGTACAATCTTGCGGCAATCGCGCGCGATCAGAACGACATCGCCGCCGCCAGGCGCTATCTGTCGAAGGCGGTTGCGGCCGATCCGACCTACCCCGATCCGCTCTACAATCTCGCCCTGCTGGAATTCGATTCCGGCGTCTACGACGAGGCGGCGCGGCTCTGGCAAAAGTACCGCGAGCTCGATCCGGATTCGGACTGGGGGCGCAAAGCCAAGCAGGGGCTTCAGCTCATCGGGCTGATGGCCAATCAACCGGGGGCAAAGGTCGATCCAAAGGCAGCCGACCAGCTTCACGTCGGACGATGAATTTGCTCACAACTGGACCGGAGGGCGCCATCGCCCGGGTGCTCTTGGCGCATGGCGCCGGCGCCCCGATGGACACGCCGTTCATGACCGGCATCGCGACGGCGCTCGACGAGCAAGGCCTTCAGACCATCCGCTTCGAGTTCGCCTACATGGCCAGCCGGCGGAGCGGGGAGGGGCGAAAGCCGCCGCCGCGCGCTGAGCGCGTCATGGCGGAATTCGTTGAAGCGGTCGATTGCGTCGGTGCTGACCGTCCGCTCTTCATCGGCGGGAAGTCCATGGGCGGTAGGGTGGCCAGCATGATCGCCGACGACCTTTTTCGCGCCAAGCGGATCGCGGGGCTCTTCTGCCTCGGCTATCCGTTCCATCCGCCCGCCAAGCCGGACCAACTGCGGACGGCGCATTTGCAGGCGCTCTCCGTTCCGACACTCATTTGCCAGGGCACGCGCGACCCGTTCGGAGCGCGCGGAGAGGTGAAAGCCTATTCGCTCTCGCCGGCGATCCGTATTCATTGGCTCGAAGATGGTGACCACGATTTTCGGCCGGCAAAAGGGTCCGCCGCGACCGCCAAGGGAAATCTCGGCTCGGCCGCGGATGCAGTCGCAGCGTGGATCAAGAGCATCGTCGCCACGCAATCCGGCGAACGCACCTGAACGAGAGGTGACATGAAGCGAGTAGGCATAGGCGTGATCGGCTGCGGCGTCATATCCGGCGCCTATCTGAAGGCCGCGAAGGACTTTCCGATCCTCGACATCCGGGCGCTCGCGGACGCGGTGCCGGCGGCAGCGGAGGAGAGGGCCAAGGAGTTTGGGCTGAAGGCAGTCAGCGTCGACGCGCTGCTCGCGGATCCCAAGATCGAATCGTCGTCAACCTCACGGTGCCGAAGGCGCATGTCGAGGTCGGGCTGATGGCGCTCGATGCAGGCAAGCACGTCTATTCGGAAAAACCGCTTGGCGTGCGCTTCAAGGATGGCAGGCGGCTCGTCGAGCGGGCCCGGAAGAGGGGGCTCCGCGTCGGCTCGGCGCCCGACACGTTTCTCGGCGGCGCGCACCAGACCTGCCGAAAACTGATCGACGCGGGAAAAATCGGCGAGCCGGTCGCCGGAACCGCTTATTTCATGTGCCCGGGCCACGAGCGCTGGCATCCCAACCCGGATTTCTTCTACCAGGCAGGTGGCGGGCCGATTCTCGACATGGGCCCCTACTACATCACCGACCTCGTGAATCTGCTGGGGCCGGTCGCGCGCGTCTCGGGAACGACATCGATGCTGCGAAAGACGCGAACAATCACCAGTAAGCCACGCTACGGACAGATAATTCCTGTCGAAGTTCCAACGCACGTCGCGGGCGCGCTGGAATTCGTGTCGGGCGCCATCGTGCAGATAAGCATGAGCTTCGACGTGCCGGCGCACCGCCACTTGCCGATCGAGATCTACGGCACCAGGGGCACGCTCATCGTGCCCGATCCCAATTGGTTCGGCGGTCAGATCGAATTCGCGGCCGAGAACGACAAGTGGCAGAACCTCAAGACCGACATGCCCTATGCCGATGGCAATTACCGCTCGATTGGCGTCGCCGACATGGCGCACGCGATACGGTCGAACCGGCCGCACCGCGCCAGCGGGGAGCTGGCGCTGCACGTGCTCGAGGTCATGGAGGCCTTCGGGCGCTCGTCCAAGCGAGGGCGCAGCGTCGATATCGCAACACGGCCGGATCGGCCGGCGCCGCTCGGCGAAAGCCTGGTGCGGCGAAAGCTGTCCTGAGACACCGACAAGGAGAACAAGAATGCGGGATGCGCTCATCGTTTGGGGCGGATGGAGCGGCCACGAGCCGGAGCAATGCGCGAAGATCATCGCCGACATGCTCGAGGGCAACGGCTTCAAGGTCCGTGTGGAAAACACGACGGAAGCCTTCGCCGACGCTTCGATCAAGGACCTTAGCCTCATCGTGCCGATCGTCACCATGTCGAAGATCGAGAAGGAGGAGGAGCAGACGCTGACCAAAGCGGTCGAGGGCGGCGTCGGGCTCGCCGGCTTTCATGGCGGCATGGGCGACGCTTTTCGCGAGGCGGTCGACTATCAGTTCATGTGCGGCGGGCAATGGGTGGCGCATCCAGGCAACGTCATCGACTATCGGGTCGAAATCGTGAAGCCCGACGACCCGATCATGAAGGGGATCGAAAGCTTCCCCTATCGGTCGGAGCAGTACTACATGCACGTCGATCCGACGAACGAGGTGCTTGCCACCACGACCTTCTCGGGCGAGCACGCCTCCTGGATCAAGGGCGCCGTGATGCCAGTCGTGTGGAAGCGGAAGCACGGCAGGGGCCGCGTCTTCTATTCCTCGCTCGGGCATGTCTCGAAAGAATTCGAAGTGCCGGAGATGAGGACGATCCTGCATCGCGGCATGCTCTGGGCGGCGCGGGGAGAATACGAGGCGCGCTGAGTGCGCAAAGCGAAGCCCGCCGGCGGTTTGCCGACGGGCCTTCTTGCTAAAGATTTGCGGTTGCGGCGTCGGTCTTACTGGACCGAGGCCTCATCCGACGCCTCTTCGTAGGCCGGCGCGCTGTCGAGCTGATCCTTGGTGGCCTTCACCATGACCAGCATGTTGCCATTCGCGTCGGTCTGGACGTTGACGGCATCGAAGCCAACGGCCACCGGCTTCTCGCCGAAGCCGAGGAAGCCGCCGACATCGACCTCAATGGCCTGGATCGTGCCTTCCTTGTCGAAGATCACGTCGCCCACTTCGCCGAGCGTGGAGTCGTCGGGTCCGTAGACGGTGGAACCGATCAGCTTGCTAACAGGAATATCCTGCGTCGCAAGCTCGTAGGTTTCGGCCGTGCTGTTCACGGAACCGGTGACGATGTCGTCACTGCCCGCCGCAGGCGCTTCCGTGCCCGCCGCCACCTGATCGGTTGGCGCGGGGGCAAGGGCCGGCGCTTCAATGGCCGGCGCTTCGGTCGCGGCGGTCTCCGCTGGCTTCGCAATCGCCGGGAGCTGCTCTAGCTGCTCTAGCTGCTCCTTCGACATGGCGACGACGAGCCGCTCCCCGGCGCCTTCCTCGGCTCCCCGCAAGACCTGAATCTCGTTGAAGGGAATGGCGACGGTTTTCTCGCCAACGCCAAGGAAGCCACCAACATCAATGAGAGCCGCACGGGTCTTGCCGTCGTCCTGCATGATCAGATCAGAGATCTCGCCGATGCTCTGATCCTCGGGGCCGAACACCTCCTTGCCGATGAAAGCGGTGGCACGGATCTGCGCCGGGTCGAAGTTCAGGAAAGTCACTTCACCCGAAGCGGCCGGCTTCGTCTCTGCGGCGGCGACCTGTTCGTCGGCGGGAGGCGCAAAGGCCTCCGCAGGCTGCTCTTCGATGGCAGCGGTCTGCTCTTCAGCTGGGGCTGTGACCGCAGGTTCGGCAGGCTGCTCTTCGATGACAGCGGTCTGCTCTTCGGCAGGCGGTGTCTCCGCCATGACCGGTTGCTCTTCAACGACAGCCGTCTGCTCCTCGGCCGGGAGTGGGGCCGCGGCGTCGGCCGGCTGCTCTCCGACGACAGCCGTCTGCTCCGCAGGCACCGTTTCCGCCGCGGCGGGCGGCTCTTCGGTCAACGCAGTCTGCTCTTTGACAGGGGCCATCGCGTCCTGCGCAGGCGGGACGATTGGCGCAGCGTTGTCGATTTGAGCCGCTTGCTCCTCCTGGAAGCGCGCGATCGGATCGAAAGCAGTGCGATCGAGTGCCGGCGCCGCTTCGAGCTGCTCACGGGTGGCGGCGTAGATCAGGCGGAGGTCGCCATCGCGCTCCACCACCTGCAACTCGCCGAATGGCACGGCCACGTCCTTCTCGCCTATGCCGAGGAAGCCGCCTACGCCGATAACGGCATGCGTGATCGTCCCGTTCTCGCTGACGATCAGGTCGTTTACGTCACCGATATTGTGCGATTCCGGGTCTTCGCTCGAATAGACCGATCGGCCGATGAACACGCTCGCCAAGGTCGGCTGCTCGGGCGTCAGAACTTCTTCGGAAGCGGCCAGCTCCGTCGTTGCCGGCGCTGCAGCCGTTGCGTTGTCTTGCACGATCACCGGCGCGGCCGGGTCAGTCTGAGCTTGTGCAACGGTGAATGCGCCCGCGCTCAACAACGCGAGCACGGCGCTGCTCGCCATCAGTTTCCGGATCATTTTGTCTCTCCTTGGTGCCTCGCTGTCGGGCAATCGATGCCGATGCGATTTTTTCCACGCGACTTCCGTTGAAGGTGCCGCGTTCACACCTCGTTAATGCTTAGGAGAGGAGGCCGTTCCCTCAACGCGAATATTACTGCGGACGCCAGCCGAATAACCAATCAAGGCGCGAGAGCATAAGTGTAGCCGGCAAAGTTCTCAGAAGAGAATTTCGCAAGAGCGCGGGAACGCGTTTCATCTCATAAAGGTTCAAGTTCCGCGAAGCCAAACGCGCCACTCGTTCGACGCGCGGCTGGCGGAGACGCGCATAGTCGGTGAGAGCGCGTGCGGGGTCGGCGGATTTGCCGGCAAGCGACGCGGCCAGCACCCATGCGTCCTCGATGGCCTGGGCGCCGCCTTGCGCTGCGCTCGGTGCTATTGCGTGCGCTGCATCGCCGATGAGCGCGACGCGGCCCCGCGCCCATGGTTGGGCGGGGTCGACTGCGGCCAAAGGCGAGTGCATCCAGAGAGGAACGTGGTCGATCAGCCGTCGCGCGGCCTGTCGAAATGCTGCCTTCCGCGGTTCTGGATCTTCACCGCTGATGAGAACGATGTTGAGCTCAGTACCGTTCGCGATCGGATAGTGGACGAGGTGGGCGCCGGCGCCGAGCCAAAGGCCAATCTCATCGAGGGGAACACGATCGGCGACTTCTGCCGCGGGCAGAGTCGCGCGCCAAGCGCTGTGGCCCAACGACGTTGGACCCGGATACTGGAAATGGCTGGTCCGAATGGCGGAACGAACGCCGTCCGCGGCGACAAGAATTTCTGACTGTCGGTTCTCTCCGCCAGCGATGAAGCCGACCTCCTTTTCCGTCCCGCGCACGTCGCGCACTTCGGCGCCAAGGTGGAAGGTGATTGCAGCATGACGACGCGCCGCGGCGAGAAGGCTGGCCTGCAGGTCGGCGCGGTGCAGGGTGCAATAGGGTGCGCCGTAACGCTGGCGCGCCGTCTTGCCGAGTGGGATCCTCGCCAGGATGGCGGCGCTTCGCGCGTCGCGGACGACGAGCGCCTCTGGCTCAGAGAGGCTGCCCTCGAGGTCGCCCGCTACGCCGAGCCGCTCGAGGACGGCCATCGCATTCGGCGACAACTGGATGCCGGCGCCGATCTCCTCGAGCACCGGTGCGCGCTCGTAGAGATCAACCTCAAAGCCGCGCGCGGCCAGCGCGATCGCCGAGGTCAGGCCCGCAATGCCACCGCCGGCGACCGCGACGCGCATCGGGGCCTAGGCGGCGGCTGGCTGATAGAGGCAGCCGGGCGGCCTCGACAGCGTTGGGTCGAGGCTCGGATCGAAGCGGTAGACGGTGGAACAATAGGGGCAGATCGCCTCGTCGTCGTCGCCCATGTCGATGAAGATATGCGGATGATCGAAGGGCGGCAGCGCGCCGACGCACATGAATTCGCGCACGCCGATCGCAATCGAATCGACGCCTGCGTCGTTGTGGAAGTGCGGGACGATGCGGTCGGCCATGAGGGTCGGTGCTCCGGCGTGGCGGTCAAGATCGCGCGGACAATAGCCACGGCGCGTGCCGGAGAACAGGTCGCGCGCTAAGGCTTTGTTGCCGCAGCCGCCTCGTGTAGCGTCCGCGCCGCTGTCGCCAGGGTTCGGCCATTGCCGCAGAAATTCGATTCCGATGGCGTTGAAATCGTATTCCTTGATGAAGGGGAGGGCTTTCCGACGCTCCTCATTCACGGCTTTGCCTCCGACCACCGCGTGAACTGGGTGTCGACGTCGTGGGTGCGCGACCTCCTGGCGGCGGGGCGGCGGGTGATCGCTTTCGACAATCGTGGTCACGGCGAGAGCGGAAAACCGCACGACCCGGCCGCCTACCGCTTTGCAATCATGACGGAAGACGTGCGCCGGCTCCTCGACCATCTCGGCGTCGAGAAGGCCGACGTGATCGGCTATTCGATGGGCGCCCGGATTGCCGCCACTCTCGTGCTGGCGCATCCCGAGCGCGTGAGGAGCGCCGTCTTCGGCGGGCTCGGCGACGCGATGGTAAAGGGGGAGACGTTCGCTCCCGTCGAGCCGCTGGTGGCCGCGCTTCGCGCCACGTCGCTCGAAGAGGTGACCGACCCGCGCGGCCGCACCTACCGCATTTTCGCCGACCAGACGGGAAGCGACCGAGAAGCGCTGGTGGCATGCCTGATCGGCGCTCGCGATCGACTGACTGCGGCTGACGTGCACCGGATTTCAGTGCCGGTGCTGGTGGCGGTCGGTAGCGAGGACGAGGGCGCCGGAAGCGCAGTCGGGCTCGCCGCGCTCATACCGGGGGCGGAGGCTTTCGAGATCCCCGGGCGCGACCATATGAAAGCGGTCGGCGACAAGGCGCATAAGGCCGCCGTGCTGGAGTTTCTGGCGCGACAGGGCTGAGCCATACCTTCTCCCATGGAGAAAGGTGGCCGCGGAGCAGCCGGATGGGGATTTTGTCGAGAACCGATCTGAAAGACAGACCTGATACACACTCACATGTCGCCTTCGGCGACACCCCCCTCCCCATGGGAGAGGGTTGGAGTATAATGCCGCCACAAACGGAGGCATCGATGAACGTCAAGGTTACAAGCCCGACCGTCGGTACCATCGAGTCGCTCGATCCGATCTGGACGCGGCTGCGCAACGAAGCGGAGGCGGTAGTGGCAAGCGAACCGGCGCTTGCCGGGTTCGTCTACACCTACATCCTCAATCACGGACGCCTGGAGGACGCGGTCGCCCATCGCATCGCCGATCGGCTCGACAGCCCCGCGTTCGACGGCGGCCAGATCAATCGTGCCTTCGCCGAAATGCTTGAGCGCGAGCACAATTATCCAGTGGCGCTCCGCGCCGACCTCGTCGCCGTTCACGACCGCGACCCGGCCTGCACGCGCTTCCTCGAGCCGGTGCTCTATTTCAAGGGGTTCCACGCCATCCAGGCGCATCGCCTTGCCCACTGGCTCTACGGCGGCGGCCGACGCGATTTCGCCTTCTACCTGCAGAGCCAGGCCTCGCAGGTGTTCCAGGTCGACATCAATCCCGCCGTGCCGATGGGGAGGGGCATCTTCATCGACCATGCGACCGGGTTGGTCGTCGGTCAGACTGCCGTCATCGAGGACGACGTCTCCATCCTGCAGAATGTGACGCTCGGCGGCACCGGTAAGGAGACCGGGGACCGGCATCCGAAGATCCGCCGCGGCGTCCTCATCGGTGCGGGCGCCAAGATTCTCGGCAATATCGAGATTGGCCGCTGCTCGCGTGTGGCAGCCGGCTCGGTCGTGCTGAAGCCAGTCCCGCCGCATGCAACTGTCGCCGGCGTGCCGGCAAAGGTGGTTGGGCAGGCCGGCTGCGCCGAACCGGCGCGTAGCATGGACCAAGTCCTGCGCGACAGCGACGCCGACATCGGCTTCGGCATCTAACCCGCGAATCGTTCGCGGGGGGAGGGCACTCGGCGATTGTGGCCCGCAGCCTGCCGTTCTAAGAAGATGCCGTCAGCTGCAAGCCGAGGCCGATGTGTCGATCGAGGAAATGAAGAAGGTGGAGCGTTACCTCCGCCGCCTTTTCGCCAACGAGACGATCGCCGTCAAGGCGCGCCCGAGGAAGGACGATTCCGCCGAAATTTTCGTGGGTGGAGAATTCATCGGCCTCATCTACCGCGACGACGAGGACGCCGACCTCTCCTACAACTTCACCATGGCGATCCTTGCCGGCGATCTCGACGCCTGACCCGAATTAACCAGCTCCGCAAACAGACTTTCCCCGCCGGCGGGGACGCTTGCCGCAGCGCCCACACGCGGCTAGGCTCCCCAAAGGTTAATGAATGGTTAATCTCGGGGGCCGCGGTGTCGAATCTCGGTGTTTTTGCGTACTGCGCGGCGATGGGTTTCGCCGCCGCAGCGACCATGGCCACGCTCTATCAATGGGTAACATCCGAGCGGCCAGAGCTGTTCGCCATGCGCCCGAACGTGCTGGGGCTTATTTTCGCGGTGCTGCTCAGCATGTTCTGCGGTCCGTTCATTGTCGTGCGGAAGGTTGTTGACGGCCTCAGATCGCGCGAGCTCAAGGTGCTGCCGGCGCTCGTCGGCACTGTCATCGCGGGGATGTGGAGCGTGTGCGCAGGCATTTTCTATGTGAGCCTGCTCATCGCGGCCTGACCCGCCTCTCGGCGCCCGCCAGCTCGCTACTGCTTTGCGGCGCGCCGTAAGGCGCGATCCTCAAAGATTGGGAGCAGGTCCTCGGAAAGGACTTACTGCGCCCGCGCCTTCGGCACCGTCATGGGGTCCTCCGTGGCAGGCGCCGCACGCGAGGCGGCCGTGTTCTGCGTCGTCCAGCGTGGATCGCCAACCGAGACCCAACGGTTCGGGTCGCTGACCGACTGGCGCTTCACAAAATGATAGGCGGTCTCGTACCAGCGGCTCACCCTGTCGGTCTTGTTGTCGAGCACGAAGTCGCCGCGCGTGGTGCGGGCGAGCAGCACCGCGTGGCCGTCGCCCACTTCGTCGAACACCACGGAGATGAGGAGTGCGCCCGTCGACCAGCCGCGCTCGACCAACCACTTGCGCTTGAGAAGCACGTAATCCTCACAGTCGCCGTATGAGTCCGGCAACGTCCACACCTCGTCGCGGTGGTAAAATTCGACATCGGTCACAGGCGAAATGCTGTGATTGACGACGTGGTTGACTTCCTGCAGATCGCGCCAGCGCCCTTCGGTAAGCGCTTCCGCCTGGTCCGAGCCGTGCGCGGTGCACTGGGCGGGAAAGTTCCGGCAGAAATCAACGTAGCCAACCGGCGGGTTGGACCAGCCGCTGACTTGCATGTTCATGCTGTCGGCAAGGACCGGGCTAGCGCCCGCGAGACCCAACCCGACAAACGTGGCAAAGCCGGCCAACAGGGGCCGGCACGCAAACCCGACCATTATTATCGCCCCCCATTTGCGAGGGACTTTAGCAGATTTCGATTGCGGTTGGGCTAAAAGTTTAGATCAACGAGGGATGAAGAAATGAGCCGCCTATGGAGCGGGCGCGGCGGATCCGGCAGGCGCGCCTAGAAGAATTCGTTCTCGATCGTCTTCTCGATGGCGGCGTCGGACATGAGGCGCATGAACTCGATGCCGATGCCGTCGTCGAAATGGCGGACCACCCTGGCGCCGAGGCGCCCGAGCCTGATCGGCGAGCCTAGCGCCGGCCTGAGTGTCGTGGAGAGGGCGGCGCCGGAGAGCGACATGTCGATGACGCGGATGGAGTGAGAGGTGCCGTCGGGGAGGACGATGGTGGAGTCGCTCCGTTTCGGCGCGCGGCGGAGGTGGCGGCGGTCCTCGCCCAGGCTCAGAACGTGGCGGTTGGCGAGCCAGGTCAGCGTATCGGCGAGCTTGTCGCGCTTGCGCTGCGAAGCGCTGATCGACATGACGAAGCCGTGCTCGATGTGATCGAGGATCACGCCTTCGACGCGGCCGATGTCGTCGATATAGGCGACCACGCGCTCGCCGACGTCTGCGCAGAACGGACTGACGAAGGAGGCGTCTCCCGGGGAAATCTCAAGCAATTGGCATGGGCATTCCCGCTGATCGGGAAACATGCAGCGGCCCAGCAAGCTGAGCTGAACGCGTTGAAAGCGCCGCCTGTCGACATCGGCGTAACGTGTTGATTCTTGAGCTTCTAGCGCCGGCATGGCAACCCCGATTGGATCCAATCTATGCGGGCGGTTGCAGCCCGATGCGGAAGCTATGCCGTTGTCGTTAAATATCTGTAAGCGTTGCTGAGCCCAGGCGGGAAAGGTTTCGGGGCTACTTTCCACCCGTGACGACGGTCAAGTGCCCGTAACGCCGGCGCAATCTACGGTCGGCAGCGGAAAGGGCGAGTGCTCCCCGAGCGAATCCGCTTATCGATTCCGAACCGGCAATTGGCAGGAATCGAATCGAGCGAAGTGATTGCGAGACGATTCGAGCGCGGATGCGATTCGATTCGTCATGGCCGCCGATTCGCACCATCGAGCCGATCGCGCCGGCAGTGCGGTTCTCACCGGCGAGCGGCAGGAGGAGCATCTCGTAGGAGATGATTCCGCCGCCCATAGTCTCTGCCATCACGCCCGTGACCATGCCGGTCGAGCGAAAGGCGAGGGCGCGAAGGTCGCGCTGCAACATCGCCCGGTCGTCCGAGTTCCACAGCGCCAAAAAGCTTTCGCCGGTGAGATCGCGGCCGTAGCGCGTGGCAATGGAAGCGCCGCAGAAGCGAAAACGGAACTGCGGCCGGTCGGAGGGGTCGAGCTCCACCAGAAAAAGGGACGGCAGCAGCGATGCAAGCTCGGCCGGTTGGATGCCGCTTGCGCGAACCGACGTATGGCGGTGGCGGCTCAACCAGTAGTCGTATAGGGCTGTGCTGATTTCGTGCTTCATCGCGCCCCGCTACCCGACCGGCGCGTGGCTCCTCTTCAGCTGGCCATTGCGCACCTTTCGGGATCGACTGAGGTGCCATGCGGAGGCGCGGTGACGGTTGGAAACCATTTGTTAAGGTTAACGGGAGGTGACCATTGCGGGCGTAGGGAACTTCCTTCGAGGGCGGCGCGATTTCGCTGCGAAAAAAGCTCCGGCCTTGCCTTGCGGTTACCCGAACGGGCATGACCGCGGGATGGAACGCGCTCCCGCCATCAATCTTCCGCCCGCGGTGCTCTGGCTCGCCGTCGCCTTGATCGGCGTCCACGTCGTCCGGCAGTTCATCGGCGAGGCCACCGACGAATGGGTTCTCTACGCTTTCGCCTTCATCCCGGGACGCTACGGCCCCTTCGGCGAGCTTCTGCCGGGAGGCGAGGCGGCGCGCTTCTGGTCGCCGGTGACCTATGCCTTCCTGCACGGCGATTTCCTGCACCTCTTCGTCAACATCATCTGGATGGCGAGCTTCGGCGGTGCGCTCGCACGCCGCTTCGGAAGCGTGCGGTTTCTACTGCTCAGCCTCGTCTCGGCGGCCGCCGGCGCGGGCCTGCACTACTTCACGCACATAGCTGAGGAGGGGCTCGTCATTGGAGCCTCGGGAGCCGTATCAGGCATGATGGCGGCGACCGCTCGTTTTGCCTTCGCACCGGAGGGGCCGCTTGCCGGAGGTCGCACGGCGGCCGCTTTTCACGTTCCGGCCGAGCCGCTTCGTTCGGTGCTGAGGAATCGGCGCGCGGTCGCGTTCATCCTCGTCTGGTTCGCGGTGAATCTTCTCTTCGGTTTCGCCGGCGGGCTTGTGGCGGGGATATCCGCACCGATCGCCTGGGAGGCGCATATCGGCGGCTTCCTGGCGGGATTGCTCTGTTTTCCGCTGCTCGACCCTGTCCGGGATGGCGGCCCGCCCGACGAGAGGCTGGCGTCCTGATCGCGAGCTTTCTAAAGTAACTCTAGAGCCCAAGAGGGCCGGTCGACAGGGAGGCTCGAATGACTGTCGCGCGGATCATCAACGAAAAGGGGCGGGACGTCGTGACCGTCTCTTCCAAGACATCGCTCGCGGACATCGCGGCGACGCTATCCGAAAAGCGGATCGGAGCCGTCGTCGTCGTCGAGGGGGACGCCATCCGCGGCATTGTATCGGAGCGCGACCTCGTGCGCGCGGTCGCCAAACACGGCGGCGACGGGCTTGCCATGCCGGCGGCGGACTGGATGACCGCGAAAGTCGTGACCTGCCGGCCCGAGGACACGATCCACGACGTGATGCAGAAAATGACCGCCGGGCGTTTTCGCCACCTCCCCGTGGTGGAGCACGGAAAGCTCGCCGGCATCATATCGATCGGCGACGTGGTGAAGCGGCGGATCGAGGAGGTCGAGCGGGAGGCCGATCAGATCCGCCAGTATATCGCGACCGCCTGAGCCGGATTGGCCGAGGGCTTCAATCCGCGTCGGCGTCCGCGACGGCGAACGGTCGCTCGACCGGCCCGCCGCCGAGCGGAACACGCCGATAGAAACAGGTTGTTCGCCCCGTGTGGCAGGTGCCCGCGCGCTCACTGACGGCCGCGCGGATGAGAAGCGCATCCTGGTCGCAATCGGTGCGCAATTCCACGACGCGCTGCAGCGCTCCGGAGGTCTCGCCCTTCTTCCAGATGCGTTGGCGGGAGCGGCTCCAATAATGGACGAAGCCGGTCTCGAGCGTCAGGTGGAGCGCCTCCTCGTTCATCCACGCGACCATCAACACGTCGCCGCTCTCGGCGTCGACCGTGGCGCAGGCGATGAGGCCGTTCGCATCGAAGCGCGGCGTGAACCGGTCGGACTCTTCGATTCCGGCCGGCGCGGCGTCCGATGGAGAAGACATCTCGCGAGCGCTTCGGATCGCTATCTGGACGTCGGGCGGACGAGGTTGAGGAATTTCTCGCGCTCCGCCGCGTCGTCTTTGAAGACGCCGGTGAAGTGCGAGGTCATGGTGGAGGCACCGGCCTTCTGCACGCCGCGCATGGACATGCAGAGGTGCTCCGCCTCCAGCATGACTGCAACGCCACGCGCCCCGAGAAAGTCCTCGAGCGCGCCGGAGATCTGCGCCGTCATCGATTCCTGCGTCTGCAGGCGGCGGGCATAGAGGTCGACCAGCCGCGCGAGCTTGGAGATGCCGACCACGCCGTCGACCGGATAGTAGGCGATGTGCGCCTTGCCGATGAAGGGCACCATGTGGTGCTCGCAGTGCGAATAGAAGGGAATGTCACGCAGCAGGACCATGTCCTGATAGCCGCCGATCTCCTTGAATGTCGCGGTCAACACTTCATCGGCGTCATGGCCATAGCCGGAAAAGAGCTCTTCGTAGGCCCTGGTTACGCGCCGCGGCGTGCTGACGAGCCCTTCGCGGTTCGGGTCGTCGCCGGCCCAGGCAATCAGCGTTCTGACCGCAGCCTCGGCCGCTTCCCGCGTCGGCCGCGGCTCGCTAGGCCGCGGAGCGTCCGTCTTCAGCACTTTCACGCGGGCATCCATAGTCATCCTCCCCGCTGCGCGAGGAAATTGGCAGCGGCACCGAAGCGCATCCTATATAGGGGATTGGCGCTGGCTTCACCAACCGGGGCGCCGACCGCAATCCAATGCTTGACGACATCTACAACGCCAAAATCCTCGAGCTCGCGGGAAATATCCCGCGGATCGGCCGGCTTTCCGATCCCGACGCGACGGCGCGTGCGCATTCGCGGCTCTGCGGGTCGACCGTCACGGTCGATGTGAAGGTGGCCGAAGGGCGCGTCTCCGATTTCGCGCATGACGTGAAGGCCTGCGCGCTCGGCCAGGCCTCCTCCTCTATCATGGCGCGGAACGTCGTTGGCTCGACGCCGGATGAGCTGCGGCAGCTGCGTGAGACGATGTACAGGATGCTGAAGGAGGCAGGCTCCCCGCCTGACGGACGCTGGGCCGACCTCAAATATCTGGAGCCGGTGCGCGATTACAAAGCGCGGCATACCTCGACGCTCCTCACCTTCGACGCCGTGGTCGACGCGGTGAACCAGATCGAAGCGAAGGGCGCGGAAGGAGGCAAGAGTTGACGCGAAGAACCCAATCGCTTAGGTTTTGATATCTCGATGCCGACGATTCTTCGGTTCGATGGAATGCGGGTGCTAATCTATCCGAATGACCATCCTCCCGCGCATGTGCATGTCATGAGTTCAGATTGTGAGGCCGTGTTCTACTTGAATTGTCTCGACGGGCCGCCGGTGCTCCGCGAGAGCTTCGCGTTCAACACGAAGCAATTGACTCGGATTGCGGCTGCTTTGGCATCTTCCCTCAAGACACTCTGCGAGGAATGGGACATTATCCATGGCAATCACGCGCGCTGATAAGGAACAGGCCGAGAAGCGCATGCAGGCGTTGATGAAGTCGACGCCGCGCGCAATCTCGGCGCGCTACGATCGAAGGCACTCGAAGATCGTGGTCGGTCTCGATAGTGGTTTGGAGTTGGCTTTCCCCTCTGACCTGGCGGAGGGACTGAGAAACGCAAAGCCGGCCGACTTGTCGGCGATCGAAATCAGCCCGACGGGGCTCGGCCTGCATTTCCCCAAGCTGGACGCTGACCTCTATATTCCGGGTCTTCTTGAAGGCGCATTCGGTTCGCCCTCCTGGATGGCGAAGGTTATTGGTCAAAAAGGGGGCGCGTCGAAATCCGAAGCCAAGCGGTTTGCATCTCGAAGGAATGGGAAGCTTGGCGGTCGTCCGCGGAAGGTGGCAACCGCGTAGCTCGTGTCGCGACAGGGGGAACAGGCATGCCATTCGTGAACATCAGGATCCTCAAGGGCCATTCGCAGAAGCGCAAGAACGAGATTTCGCGCCGCGTGACGGACGCGATCAGCGAGGTCGCGAAACTGCCGCCCGACGCGATCTGGGTCGTCTTCGAGGATGTTTCGGACGAAGATTGGTTCGTCGGCGGGAGAACCGTGAAGGCAATGCGCTCGAAGTCCGGCTGAGGTTCGATGGTGGAAGGCACATTGGGCAGAAATCCCGCTCCCAGAATCGCGCGGCTGGTCATCGATATCCCGGCGCTCGTCGTGCGCGGACTGATCCGCCTCTACCGCTACACCCTGTCGAGCCTCGTCGGACGCACCTGTCGGCATCTGCCGACCTGCTCCGAATACGCCGACATCGCGATCGGACGCTTCGGCCTCTGGCGAGGAGGGTGGATGGGCCTTGCTCGCTTCTCACGCTGCCGGCCGCTCGGCAGCCACGGCTTCGATCCGGTGCCGGAAATCTTGCCTGAAAGTGCGCGCTGGTATAGGCCGTGGCGATACGGCCATTGGGGCTCAATTCGGCCGGATTGAGACCGCGGCCGGGGTTTTCGAAACTCGAGAAGAAGGGGCGGCGCCGCCGCACGCGGCTGCGCGGGAAAAGGCCATGGTCACGATCTCACTCCCCGACGGCGCCAAACGCGACTTTTCGGAAGGCGCGACGGGCACGACCGTGGCGGAGTCGATCTCCAAATCACTCGCCAAGAAAGCGATCGCCATGAAGGTCGATGGCGAGCTCGCCGATCTTGCCGACCCGGTGCCCGACGGCGCTTCCATCGCGATCGTCACGCGCGATGACCCGGCGGCGCTCGAGCTCATCCGGCATGACTGCGCGCACGTGCTTGCCGAGGCTGTGCAAACGCTCTTCCCCGGCACACAGGTCACCATCGGCCCGGTGATCGAGAACGGCTTCTACTACGACTTTTTTCGCAACGAGCCGTTCTCGACTGACGATTTTGCGGCGATCGAAGCGAAGATGCGCGAGATCATCGCGAAAAACCGCCCCTTCACCAAGGAGGTGTGGGAGCGCGACCGCGCGCGCGACGTCTTTCGCGACAAGGGCGAGATGTTCAAGGTCGAGTTGGTCGACGCGATTCCCGAAGGCGAAAACCTGAAAATCTATTTTCAGGGCGAGTGGTTCGACCTCTGCCGGGGGCCGCATATGCCCTCCACGGGGTTCATCGGCGATGCTTTCAAGCTGACCAAGCTCGCCGGAGCTTATTGGCGGGGCGATCACAATCGTCAGCAGCTGCAGCGCATCTACGGCACCGCTTGGCCGTCGAAGGCGGAGCTCGACGCCTATCTTCACATGATCGAGGAGGCGGAAAAGCGCGACCACCGAAAGATCGGCCGCGAGATGGAGCTGTTTCATCTGCAGGAGGAAGCGCCGGGCCAGGTGTTCTGGCATCCGAAGGGCTGGGCGATCTGGCGCGCGCTCGAGGACTATATGCGCCGGCGGCTTGAGCGGGCCGGTTATCGGGAGATCAGGACGCCGCAGCTGCTCGCCCGAAAACTCTGGGAGGCCTCAGGGCATTGGGAAAAATTCCGCGAGTCGATGTTCCTGGCGGAAGTGGAGGAGGAGAGCGGAGCGGATAAGCAGGTTGCCGCCTTGAAGCCGATGAACTGCCCCGGCCACGTGCAGATCTTCAATCAGGGGATCAAATCGTATCGCGACCTGCCGCTCCGCTTCGCCGAGTTCGGTTCATGCCATCGCTACGAGCCGTCGGGGGCCATGCACGGCATCATGCGGGTGCGCGGCTTCACCCAGGACGACGCGCACATTTTTTGCCGCGAGGAGCAGATCACCGAGGAGGGCGTGGCCTTCTGCGCGCTGCTCGCTTCGGTCTACCGCGATCTCGGCTTCGGCAGTTTTCACATCAAGTTCTCCGACCGGCCGGCCAAGCGCGCCGGCTCGGACGACGTGTGGGACCAGGCCGAGCGCGCGCTGATGGAGGCGACGCGCGCGGCCGGCTACGAGTTCGAGCTCAATCCGGGGGAGGGCGCCTTCTATGGCCCAAAGCTCGAATTCATCCTGACCGATGCGATCGGCCGCGAGTGGCAATGCGGAACGTTTCAGGTCGACTTCGTGCTGCCGGAGCGGCTCGGCGCGACCTATGTAGGCGAGGACGGCGAGCGGCATCGCCCCGTCATGCTGCACCGGGCAATCCTCGGCTCGTTCGAGCGGTTCATCGGCATCCTGATCGAGGACACAGCCGGGCGGCTGCCGTTCTGGCTTGCGCCGGTGCAGGTGGTCGTGGCGACGATTACCTCCGACGCCGACGCCTATGCCAAAGACGTGGTGCGGCGGCTGGACGAAGCGGGCATGCGTGCGAGCGCCGACCTTCGCAACGAGAAGATCAACTACAAGGTCCGCGAGCACTCCGTCGCAAAGGTGCCGGTCATGCTGGTCGTGGGACGGCGCGAGGCGGAAGAGGGGACAGTCTCGGTCCGTCGGCTCGGAACCAAGGATCAGACCATGGCGAGCCTCGACCAGGCGGTCCGCGATCTTGTCGGCGAAGCGACACCGCCGGATCTGCGGTCAAGCGCCGCCTGATCAGGGCTCCATCGGGACGCCGGCCGGGGCTACGACCGGTCCGATCTCGGGCTGCACGAGATCGGAGAGCTTTACCTCGATGTCGCGTTCGAGCCCGGCTTCAACCGTGAAGTCGCGCGAATAGATCTGTTCTTGATGTCTTGCGACCGCCGTGTATTGGCCGGCCGCGAGGATGAGGGAGGGGAATGCGCCGACGCTCTCGTGCACGTCGATCCCGTCCTGGGTGGTGACAGTCCAGCTGGTATTGGCGAGCGCCTCGCCGCCCTCCTCGGAGACGAGCTTCAGTGTGACCTCGGCGCCGGTGTGGCGCATGGTGGCCTCGGTCAGCTTTCCGGCCGTCACCTCGATGTCGGCGCGCACGACCGCGTTTACATTGCCGTAGCGGCTGACCACGTGATAGGTGCCGGCGGAGAGCCGGAGCACGCGGCCCGGCGTTGCATTGGGGACGACCGTCACGAGCTCGCCGGTCTCGTCCTGCTGCAGGACCTCGAAGGCAAGCTGATCGAGCGGGATCGGCCGATCCACCCCGACAACCGAACCGAGCTTCAGTCCGCCGGCGTCGAGCACCAGCGATTCCATCTGATCGTCGTCGGCGATGGTGACCCGCTTCGTGGCGCCGGCGCGCCCGAAGGCGGCGTGGACGAGATAGTCGCCAGGAGCCAGCTGCACGGTGGTGGTCCCGCCCTCCGCCTTGTCGATCAACGGCAACTGCCCGTCGACGTTGGGTTGGGAGCTGAAGACGCGCCAGATGAGGCCCCCGGTCAATGGCGGGCCGTCGGCAACCAGCCGCGCCTCCAGGACGAGATCGTGCTCCTGCCCGGGGATAAGCGGCAGCGGCGCGGCCTCAAGGTTCGGGGCGTAGGACTCCGGCGCCGCGAGGGTTTCAGCCGGCGCGTCCATCTCAGCCTCGAGGTTCGGCCCGGTCAGGCCTTGCGCGAAGATGTCGGCGCCGGGATCCTCGGCGCTTTGCGCCAGCGCAACGGCTGTCCACCCCGTCAACGCAAGAAAAACCAGTGTGCGGGCAGTCCAGAGCATCGGCCGGCGGACCTTTTTCCGCGGGAATGGCAATTTCGCGGAGCCCCGTGGTAAGCCCGCGAGCATGGCGAATTCAAGGACAAGAGGGTTTTGTCATGGACGACCGGCTCGCGACCTATCTCAAGACCCGCCGCACCATTTCCGCGGCGATGCTCGGCGAACCCGGCCCGGATCCGGCCACGCTCCGCCAGATGCTGACGATCGCCGCTCGCGTGCCCGACCACGGCAAGCTCGCGCCCTGGCGCTTCATCCTGTTCAGCAAAGAGGCGCGAAAAGAGGCGATCGCCGGCCTTGTGAAGATCGCCGAGCGGCATCCCGATGAAAAGGAGCGAAAATATCGGACGGAGCGGGCGAAAGGCTTTGCGGACGCGCCGCTCGTCGTCGCCGTCATCTCCGCGCCGATCGCCGATCATCCCAAAATTCCGCTGTGGGAGCAGCAGCTTTCGGCGGGGTGCGTCGTCCTCAATCTCATCCACGCGGCCGCCGCCTACGGGTTTTCGGCGCAATTGCTGACCGGCTGGTACGCCTATGACGAGGAAGCGAGGGCCTGGCTTGGCGTGCAACTGGGCCAGCAGGTCGCCGGCTTCCTCCACATCGGAACGCCAGCCGCCCCGCCAGTTGAGCGGGATCGGCCGGATATTGAGAAAATTACGACGGACTGGAAACGAGGGCCGTAGGTCCCTCACTTCTCAAGGCGGCTCGTGTGAGCAGCGTCTGGGCCCAAACAAGGTGCGGCTGGTCGAGCATGATTCCGTCGAGCGAAGTGACGCCCGCGCCGCCCGCCTCCGCGAAAGCGGCCACGATCTGCTCGGCGCGCGCGATCGCCTCGGGGGAGGGGGTAAAGGCGTCGTTGATGATTGCCACCTGGTCGGGATGGATGGCGAGTTTTCCGGAAAAACCGTCGCGCACGGACGCCGCGCACTCGCGCCTCAAGCCGTCGAGATCGCGAAAATCAGTAAAAACCGTGTCGATGGCAGGAACGCCGGCGGCTGCGGCGCCGAAGAGGGCAAAACTACGCACCACGCGGATCGGCTCGGTCCATTCGCCGTCGATGCGCGTTGCAAGCGCGCCGGTATCGGCGGCGAGGTCCTCGGCGCCCCAGGTCAGGCCGCCAAGTCGTTCGCTCGAATTCTTGTAGGTGCCGAGGCCGAAAATCGCGGCGGCGGATTCGGTGGCGATGGGGAGGATTTTCGTGCCGCCGTCCTCGATCGCATGCAGAGCTTCGCGCACGGAAAGCCGCGCAGCGAGCAGCGCAACGTCGGCGCCGCCGGTGGCCTTGGGAAGCACGATGCCGTCCGGCGCGCCGGTCATCACGACATCCAGGTCGCCATTGGCGAGCGGCGTGGAGAGCGCGTTTATGCGCACGTAGAGCAGTGGCCGCGGCGTCGTGGCACGCTGTTCCTGCAGGAAGGCGAGGGTCACCCGCCGCGCCGCCTCCTTCTCCGAAGCCGCGATGGAATCTTCCAGGTCGAGGATCAGCGCATCGGCGCCAGACCGAAAGGCCTTTTCGAGCTTTTCCGGACTGTCGCCTGGGACAAAGAGCAAAGAGCGCATTTTTAGGGCGCCCGCTTCTTCATGAAAGCGTTGCGGCGGCAGACGGCCACCAGCACGTCGTGCTGGTTGAAGCACTTATGCTCGAACTCGACGATTCCGGCATCGGCACGCGACTTCGACTCGCGCTTGCCCAAAACCTCGGTCGTCACATGCACGGTGTCGCCCTGAAAAAGCGGATTGGGAAAGCGCACGTCGCTCATGCCGAGATTGGCGATCGTGGTGCCGACGGTGGTGTCATTGACCGAAATGCCGATCATCAGGCCAAGCGTGAAGAGGGAGTTCATCAGCGGCTGGCCCCATTCCGTCTCGGTCCTGCAGAATTCCCGGTCGATATGGAGCGGCTGCGGGTTCAGCGTCAGGCTGGAGAAGAGGATATTGTCCGTCTCGGTGACGGTGCGCCGGAGTGGGTGACGAAAGAGCTGCGCGAGCTCAAAGTCCTCGAAATAAAGTCCGGCCATCGTTCTACCCCCGAGGGCTTAAGACTAGAGCCATTTCCACTCTGATTGCATCAGAATGGGGCTCTATCGTCAGTTCTGAGCATGATCTTTTCCGAAAAACCGGTTCCCACTTTTCGGGATCATGCTGTAGCCGCTACCGCTGGTGCCCGAAAGGCGTTCCTCCATTTCACGTTTCATTAAGCCTCCTTGTGCACCATCCGTTAACGCCGTTTGCGCGGCGAGAGGGGCACGGAACCTAGATGAGCTCGATCGTCGACCGATTCCTCGGCTGGGCCAAGACGGCGCCGGTCGCGGGGCGCGCGGGCGCGGCGCGGGCCCTGGC
>CAYTTC010000032.1:0-37552 GCA_964440525.1 uncultured Propylenella sp.
CCGACCAGTACGCCGAGGAGGCGGACGCCTTCGCCAAGGCCGTGCTCGGCGAGACCGAGCTCCCCTACGGCCCCGACGACGGCGTCAAGATGATGAAGATCCTCGACGCGATGTTCCGCTCGGAGAAGACTGGCCGGTGGGAGAAGACCGGGCTTTAGGCTGAGCGTGGTGAGAAGGGGCTGCACCTGCTCATAAGTGTGCCACGCCGCCTACTCGGTTGAACTGGGTGCTGTAGTCTGGAGAGTCTTGAGCTGACGCCACGCAACTTCGATCCTGTCAGTCCGATCTCGGCGCATGAACCGGACCATACCGTCGGACCGCCAGGAAATGATTTTCATTGTTGCGCGGCCGGCAAGGTTAAGGATAAAATGTGTGACAAGACCTAATGGTACAGCACCGGCAATCAGCACTACTAGAATCCAGAACTCGGTTAGCGTGACTTTGTCGTGGGGCCTAAATCCAGAATATAATAAAAGCACAAATATAACGACCGACGCAGTCAACGCCCATACTAGGATGACCGTGTTTACGAAAGAAATGATCCACTGAAAGAAGACGATGCGCTTCTTTATATCTCTCTCGAATTCTCTGACGTTAAAGTCGGTTGTCTCGACAAGCGCCAACGATACACGGTTTCTTTCACGACCTGCCCAAAAGCGAAGTGTCCTGCCCGTAAAGGCGCCGAATTTGACCAATATCGAATAGGCGAGGTTCATTGCAAACGTTGCTTCAAACCAAGGCTGCATATGAACTAAATACGCCTCACCCTGCAGAAGAGCCCTGAACATACCCCCTCCCGGGCATTACGGCAGCGTTAGTAACGAGCGCCTGCTCCGAAGACCGTATTGCTGCCCATGCCGCGGTTCTGCACAGTGGCGAACAACTCTTCGAAATATGCGTGCAGCCGATCGGCAACCCTCGGTGCGCCGAAATTCGCAACAGCCTTTATGGAATGATGATCCTGCACTGCGTCGGTGCTTGTTTCGAATCTATACGCCTCACCGTCAGTAATCATCATGTGAGGGATTGAGGAGTCTCGCATCTCCGGTCCGAGGCTTACGATAGATACGACTCCTTTCCGGTTTGCTCCGCCAATAACCTCTTTGAGGAACGTATTCTCCTTACCGTGATCGATATCACCAGATTGGAGGATAATTTTCATCGTTGTGCCGGTAGCTCTCAGGACCCCCTTGCAGTGTTGAATGATGTCCGCATCGGAGTAAATTGGTACTCCATCGTCAGAAATTAGCTGAAGCGATCCCGAAATAATCAGAACCTCTCGTGTGGCAATTTCGAAAAGCTTGCCTATTAGTATCCGGGCGTGCTTTGCGGAGCCATTGGCTATCTCAAAGTCTAAACGCTCCGCTGCACATTGGTCTACCAATCTTCTGTAATTCTTAAGTGATGTTATTGTGGTGCTGTTGTTGGCATCGAGCGGATCCAGTTCGCTCGTATCCGCGAATGTCATCCGGCTACCTCTGATTGCGGTTCCCCAATTTAGCATCTGTGGAGCAGTGGGGGACATTGTCAAGGCGCCACACAAAGAGTTCGCATGTTTGTCGCTGGCCGAGGAGCATGACCATGGGAACGGGCATGAGTCACCTTTTCTGGAAGCATTCCAAAACATAATTCTTGACAGGCACTTAGGTTTCTCGACTATCAAAGTCGTATTAATCGCCCCCTGACGTCTGGGCCTTGAACCCTGTCGCTTGGAGGATTTGATGCCTATCTCCATTCCGCGCCCGCGGGTCCGCGCGCCGCGGCCTCAAAAATCCACGCCACCCTGCGCCGTTCGCGGCGCCGCAAACCCATGCTGAGCGAAGCGCCTGTGGCGCGCGCCACCCCTTGCGGGCGTTCGGTCGCGCTGTTCGACCGGCTGCCGGAACGGCTCGTGCTCGAAGGCTTTCGCCGCTGGATGGCCGGCTATTCGAGCGGCGATCTCGGCCATTGGGAGGAGGCGTGGAACCTGCATGCCGGCGCGCTCGGTCCTCGCACCGCGCGCGTCGTCGTCGATCGCCTGGCGAAATTCGTGCGGACGGTGCGTGACTGGTCGATCTGCCCGATCTCCTGTTTTCCGGGCAACTGCCGCCACATCTGCCGCCACGAATGCTTTGCGCTCGCCATGGTCGCGGCGAGCCAGAACCAGGATCTCGACTGCCTCGCCAGCGCCATGCGGCATCTCCTCGATCCCGAGGGTCACGAGGAGGCGATGCTGCCGGCGCTCGCTTATGCCGAGGCGATGAAGGAGAGCGACCTCATGCTGATGCCGGTGCCGAGAACCGTCATCGAAGAGATCGCCGGCCGCCCGTGGCATGAGCGGCTGCACTGAGCTTTTGGTCACGACATTTTCTGGGGGGACAATCACAATGGGACCGAGCCGCCATCTTTTCTCCTTCACCGCTGCGCTGGCACTGAGCGGCGCCGTAATCATCTCGACGACGCGCGCGGCCGAGCCTGACCCGGAGGCGATCGTCGACACTTATGGCGATATCGCGCTTGCAATGTACGAGGATGCGCTGACGACGGCGAAGGCGCTGCAGACCGCGGTCGACACTTTCCTCACCGACCCGACCGACGAAAAGCTTGCCACGGCGCGCGACGCCTGGAAGGCCGCCCGCGTGCCCTATCAGCAGACGGAGGGTTTTCGCTTCGGCAACGCCATTGTCGACGACTGGGAGGGCAAGGTGAATGCCTGGCCGCTCGACGAGGGCTTGATCGACTATGTCGACGCCGACTTCTACGGCGAGGAGAGTGACGAAAACCCACTTTACACCGCCAATGTGGTCGCGAGCCCCGAACTTCGGATCGGCGCCGATGTGATCGACGCGAAGCAGATCACCCCGGCGCTGCTTTCCGGCAGCCTGCAGGAGGCGCAGGGCGTCGAATCGAACGTCGCCACTGGCTACCACGCGATAGAATTTCTGCTCTGGGGCCAGGATTTGCATGGCACCGAAGCGGGCTCGGGCGAGCGCCCCGCGTCGGACTATTCCGCCACCCAATGCACGCACGAAAATTGCGATCGCCGCGGCGCCTATCTGAAGGCCGCGACCGATCTTCTCGTCACCGACCTTGAGGAGATGGTCGCCAACTGGAACGACGGCGGCGCGGCGCGGGCCGAGATCGCGGCGAAGGGACCGGAGGGCGGCCTCGCGACGATCCTCACCGGCCTCGGCTCCCTCTCCTACGGCGAGCTTGCCGGCGAGCGCATCAAGCTCGGCCTCATGTTGCACGATCCGGAGGAGGAGCACGATTGCTTCTCCGACAACACCCACAACAGCCACTATTATGATGAGATCGGCATGCGCTCGATCTGGGCCGGCAAATATTCTCGCATCGATGGCTCGGTCGTCGAAGGCGCTTCGATCCGCGACTACGCCGCGGCCAAGGCGCCGGAGGCGGCGACGCGCGCCGATGGCGCGTTCGAAGCCGCGGTCGCAAAAATGCAGGTGCTGAAGGACACCGCCGATGCCGGAAAAATGGCCTACGACCAGATGATCGGCGCCGACAATGCAGAGGGGAACAGAATCGTCGACGACGTGGTGGAAAGCCTCGTCGCACAGGCGCGCGCGATCGAGGGCGTCGTTTCGGCGCTGGGTCTGGCGATCGAGCTCGAAGGCTCCGACAGCCTGGACAACCCGACGGCTGTCATTCAGTAGGGCGGAAAGAGGGCCCGCCATCTCAAGGTTTAGCCGCCGCAGTCTGCTTCAGGGCGCTGCCGTCCTCGCCGCCGCCGGCGCGATTCGTGTCGGCGGACGTTCGTCGGCCGACGAGCTTCCGCCGCCGACAGCGCCTGGGAGTGAGCGCGTCGTCTCGATAAATCTCGTCGCCGCCGAACGCCCGACGGCACTGCCGTGCTTCGGCGGCCCAAAACTCCCGATGTGGACGTTCTCGGACGAAAGCTGGCTGCCGGTCGTGCGGCTGAAGCTCGGCGAGCGGCTGGACGCGACGTTCGAGAATTCTCTACCGCGCGAGGGTGAGCATTCTTCGATCCACTGGCACGGCATCCGCTTGCCCAACGGCCAGGACGGCGTGCCCTATCTGACGCAACAGCCGGTCTGGCCGGGCGAAAAGTATTCCTACAGCTTTGTGCCGCCCGACACCGGCACCTTCTTCTTTCATCCGCATTGCAACACGGTCGAGCAGCTCGGCCGTGGCATGGCTGGCGTGCTCATCGTCGAGGGCGACGAGACGGAGCCCTACGACGCCGACGTGCCGATCGTGCTGCGTGACTGGCGGCTCGGCGAAGCAGGCGAGGGCTTTATCGAATTTCTGACGCCGGAGGGGGCCGGCAAGGCAGGCACATTCGGCGCCATCCGCAGCGCCAATGGCGAACAGAACCCCGAGATCATGCTCCCGGCGGAAGGCGATTGCCGGCTGAGAATCCTCAATCTCGACAATACGCGGGTCATGGAGATCGGCATCCAAGACACCGAGGCGGCCATCGTCGCGGTGGATGGAATCGCGGTCCCGCCGTTTTCGCTGAAATCCTGGCGCCTCGGCCCGGCCATGCGGATCGACATCGTCGTGCGCGCGCCGGCCGACGGAGAGACGGTGCGCCTCGTCGACTATTTCGCGCCCGAGCCAGTGCCGGTCGCACGTTTGATTGGAAAGGGGCAAGCGAAGCGAAAGAATGCCTTCGACCCCGCCCCGCTCCGCGCCGGCCGCATCCCCGAGCCGGAGCTCGAGACGGCCGAGAGACTGACTTTTGCTTTCTCCGCAACCGCCACGGCCGATGCGCTCGTCGAAGCGGAGGCCGACGGCCTTCTCCTCGGCTCGCTCTGCACAGCTGCTGGCGCGTTCTGGGCGATCAACAAAAAAGTCTGGCCGGCCGGCGATCACAGCCGCATCCCGCCGCCGCTCGCAACGCTGCAGCGCGGAAAAAGCTATGTCTTCGACCTGCAAAACCTCACGCCCCACCAGCACCCGATCCACATCCATGGTCACAGCTTCAAATTTCTAAAATCGAACCGGCGCAATCTTCCCGTTCATCATGCCGACACGGTTCTGCTGCAGCCGAAGGAGCGGGTCGAGGTGGCGCTGGTGGCTGACAATCCCGGCGACTGGATGCTCCACTGCCACATCATCGAGCATCAGGAAACCGGCATGATGGGCTATATCCGCGTGACATGAGAATGCACCGCGCAACACTGGCGCTGGCTGCGGCTTTCGCCGCGACCGTCGCGTTCGCCGCCGCCGATCTCGATGTCGAGCTCGGGCGTGCGCTTTTCGATCGCGACTGGGTGCCGGCGCCCGCATCGACCGATGCGGCGGACGGGCTCGGGCCGCTCTTCTCAGCTCGGAGCTGCGCCGGCTGCCATGCCGGCCCGGCGCTCGCCGCCCGCTTCACCGCCGCACCGGAAGGGCGGGTCGCCGGCCGCGGGCTCGTCGTTCGCTTCGGCGATGCCGAAGGCCATCCCGATCCCCTCTACGGCCATCTTCTGCAGAACCAGGCGGTGCAGGGCATGCTGCCGGAAGGGCGGATCGTTCTAACCGCTCCAGCCGCCGCCGACGGTGCGCTCGACGTGGCGGTCGCTCTCGATCGCGGGCCACTCGATCCGGCGACGCTGCGATCGGTGCGGATCGCCCCGCCGATAGCGGGTCGCGCCATCCTCGACCGGATCGATGCGGACGCCGTTCTCGCGCTCGCCGATCCCGATGACAGCGATGGAGACGGCATTTCCGGTCGCGCGCGCATGATCGAAATCGACGGGGCACAGTTGCTCGGCCGCTATGGCTGGAAGGCGGGAACGACCGGGCTCGACGATCAGATCGCCGATGCCTTTGCCGCCGATCTTGGCCTGTCGAGCGCGCGGCGTCCGCTCCCGCACGGCGACTGCACCGAGCGCGAGACCGACTGCCTCGCCGCCCCGACGGGCGAAAGCGAGCGCTTTTCGGGCCACGAGCTTTCCCAGGAGATGCTCGCCGTCGTCGCCGCCTATCTTGAGAGCCTTCCGTCGCCGAAAAGTGCCGATGAATCGGCATCGGGACGCGACGACCTGTTCGTTTCGACCGGCTGCGCCGCGTGCCACGCACCAGCGATGCCGTCGCAGCAGGGCGGCACCGTGGCGGCCTACAGCGACCTTCTTCTCCACGACATGGGACCCGATCTCGACGACGGAGTCGGCGCGCCGGGTGTCCCTTCGGCGGAATGGCGCACCGCGCCCTTGATCGCCATGGCGGGGGCAGGGCGGCGCTATCTGCATGACGGGCGCGCGCCGACGCTCGATGCGGCGATCCGCGCGCATGCCGGCGAGGCGGATGCGGCGCGCTCGCGCTATCTCGCCCTGAGCGACGCCGAACGGCAGACGCTCGTCGCCTTCGTGGAAAATCTATGACCGGGCGGTGTTGGCGAGTTGCCTTCGCGCTGCTGCTGCTCGCCGGCTCGGCATCAGCGCAGGGCGAAAGCGGCGGACCCGCTCCGACCGCGACCGAGGCGGATTATGCGGCCGTCGTGGAGACCGCGGTCACGAAGTACATCCTCCCCGGCTATCAGGATCTCGCCGCTGGCACGGGCAATCTCGTTGCGTCGACGGAAAAGTTCTGCGCCGCGCCGGATGTGGCGACCAGGAACGCTCTCGCTGCCGCCTTCGCGACAACGGTGCAAGCCTGGGCGGGCGTCGATTTCCTCCGCTTCGGATCGATGGCGTGGGGCGGGCGCTACGAGCGCTTCGCCTTTTTTCCCGACGTGCACGGCACGGGCGCGCGGCAGCTTCGGCGCTTCCTCGCGGAGGAGGAAGAAAGCCTGCTGCAGCCGGGCGCGCTTGCTGGACAGAGTGCTGCGGTACAGGGCTTGCCGGCGCTTGAATCGCTTCTTTATGCGGGCTCGAAGGCACTCCTCACGGTTGACGAACCCGAATCGTTCCGTTGCGCGCTAACGCTCGCCATTGCGGAGAACATGAACGAGATCGCGAGCGGAGCGCTCGCCGGCTGGCAGGGCGCAGATGGCTGGGCCTCCCTCATCCGCGCGCCGGGCGCCCAAAATCCCGTCTACCGCACGCATGCCGAGGCGATGACGGAAATACTGAAGGCGCTTCTGACCGGCCTCGAGCAGGTGCGCGATCACCGCCTTCTGCCCGCGGTCGGAGAAACGCCGGAGGACGCGAAGGCGAGCCGCACGCCCTACAATCTCTCCGGCCAGGCGCTAGCCTATCTCGCCGCCTCCGCTGCAGCTCTTGAACGCTTCGCCAACGTCTCCGGCATTCTCAGCCTTGCGCCCGAAAGCGCGAAATGGATCGCCAGCTCCGTTGCCTTCGAGTTTGCAAATCTGAAACGCGCGCTCGATGCGGTGGGCTCCGATCTAGCGGCGGCGCTCGCCGATCCCGATCGCCGGGCCAAGCTCACTTACGCTACGATCGTGCTCGCCAGCCTGCGCGACCTTTTTCAGAATCGGCTCGCCCCAGCGGCCGGCATCACGTCCGGGTTCAATTCGCTCGATGGTGATTGACCGCAGATCGCTCTTGGCCGGCGCCGGCGCGGCGCTTGCTACCGGCCTCGCACCGCGCTCAGCGGCAGCGCTCGCGACGAGCGAGGCGCTCATTCTCGCGCCGGCGACGCGGGAGGACGGCGGCTTCGCCGTCATGGTCTTCGGCGAGCGCGGCGACTTGATCCGTGAGATCGCGCTGCCGGCCCGCGGCCACGACCTCGCGGTCCACCAGGCGAGTGGCCGCGCCGTTGCCTTCGCACGCCGCCCGGGCACTTTCGCGGTCGCCTTCGACATTTTTTCGCGCACAGCGCCGCAGATATTTCTCGCCCGGCCGGACCGTCATTTCTTCGGTCACGGCGCCTATTCGGCGGACGGAAAACTTCTTTTCGCGACGGAGAACGATTTTGGCGCCGGCACCGGAATCATCGGAATCTACGACGCGACGGATGCCTACAGGCGGATCGGCGAATTCCCGACCCGCGGCGTCGGGACGCATGAAGCCATCCTTCTCCCCGACGGAAAAACGCTTGCCATCGCCAATGGCGGGATCGAGACGCATCCCGAATACGGCCGCGAGATGCTGAACATCTCGACCATGGATCCGTCGCTCGTCTTCATCGACCTCGACGGGCATTTGATCGCGCAGTATCGGCTGCCCGAGCGCTACCACCAGCTCTCCATCCGCCACATGGCGATCGGCGCCGACGGAAAAATCTGGCTCGGCATGCAGTGGGAAGGCGATCCGCTCGCGACACCGTCGCTCGTCGGCCGCGCGTCGATCGAGACGGGGCTCGAGCTAGTCGCGACGCCGGAGGTCGAGCTGAACGACATGCGCCGATACGTCGGCGCAGTGGCGGCGAGCCGCGACGGCACGGTCATCTCCGCCTCCGCTCCGCGCGGCGGCTATATCGTCCATTTCAGCGCCGAGACGGGCCGCTATCTCGCACGCACGCAAATCGCCGATTCAAGCGGGATCGTCGGCTATGGCGCGAAGACGATCCTTGCTTCGAACGGCGAGGGGCTGATCGTGGAAGCGGGAGCGGACGGCGAAAGCCGCGAGGTCGCGAACCGGCCCGGCGTCGCTTTCGACAATCATTTGCGGACCGTTGGAGCTTGAGGCAGGCCGATCGCGGTGGCGCCGCCTACGCCTGGCTCGCGATGGTGGCGGCGATGGCAAGAGCGGTCAGCATGAGCGCAACTGTTGCGCTCCGCAGAAAGAAGGCGGCAGCGGTCTTGGCATTGCTCGACATGATGGTCTCCCCACTCCGGTCCCGGTTCCAGAACTCGCGTGGAAAGACCTAA
This sequence comes from uncultured Propylenella sp., assembly GCA_964440525.1. Classification (GTDB taxonomy): domain Bacteria; phylum Pseudomonadota; class Alphaproteobacteria; order Rhizobiales; family Afifellaceae; genus DASWJZ01. The sequence goes on from CAYTTC010000032.1 coordinate 8,726, forward strand.
GGGCGGGCGGCTGAACTCCTTTTGAAGCCGGCGTTCAGTCGCGGTTCATCGCGAGCTCGCTCGCGCAAATCTCCCGAAGCTGTGATTGGACCGTCGTTTTCGCGCCCGACGGAGCCGGTAGAGTAGCTGCGTTCAATCGATGGACACGCCCAGGACAGAGGGAGGCGCCGGTGAACGACATGTCGAAGGCCCAGATCACTCCGAAGATCACCCAGGAGATGATCAAGATCTACGACGACTACACGCATCTGACGCTCGACCGCCGCGACTTCATGCAAAAGCTGAAGAAGCTGACCGGCTCGGCGGCGGCTGCCGCGGCGGTGGCGCCGATGCTTGCCGCCAACCAGGCGCGCGCGGCGATCGTGGCGGAGGACGATCCGCGTCTGAAGACCGAGACGATCACCTATCCCGGCGCCGAAGGCCAGACGATGAGCGGCTATCTTGCCTGGCCCGCCGATGCCGCCGGGCCGCTTCCCGCGGTGATCGTGATCCACGAGAATCGCGGCCTGAACCCCCACATCAAGGACGTGGCGCGCCGCATGGCGCTCGAAGGGTTTCTGGCTCTCGCGCCCGATTTCCTGACGCCGGCCGGCGGCACGCCGGAAGACGAGGAGAAGGCGCGCGAAATGTTCGGCACGCTCGATCGTAACCAGACGATCGCCAATTCCGTGGCGACGGTCGCCTTCCTGAAGACGCATCCGAATTCGAACGGCAAGGTTGGCGCCATCGGCTTCTGTTGGGGCGGCGGCATGGTGAACCAGACCGCCGTCCATGCCGGCGCGGACCTTCTGGCCGCCGTTCCCTATTACGGGCAGGCGCCGGAGGCGAACGAGGTCAGCCAGATCAAGACGAAGCTGCTCCTCCAGTATGCCGGGCTCGACGAGCGCATCAATGCCGGCATTCCCGCTTACGAGGAGGCGCTGAAGGCGGCGGGGGTCGACTACCAGATCCACGTTTACGAGGGCGCCAACCACGCCTTCAACAACGACACGTCGGAGGCGCGCTACAACAAGGAGGCGGCCGACCTCGCCTGGTCACGCACGGTTGAGTTTTTGAAGGGCGCGTTGAGCTAGAAGGGGAAGGCGGCTGACCCTCTCCCATGGGGAGAGGGTGTCGCCGAAGGCGACGGGTGAGGGGGTGCGGCGCTGTCGCCTCGCTTTTATTCCCAGAGGGCGTACACCCTCATCCGGCTGCTTCGCAGCCACCTTCTCCCCACGGGAGAAGGTTGGCGCTGGCGCTCCCTATCACCCCGGCTCCGCATGGATCACGATGCGGGCGATGTCGGGTTTTCGGTCGCGCATGAGGCGCTCCAGATCGTCGACCCGCCGGTGAACGCTTTCGACCGTCGCTCCCGGATCGAGTCGGCAATGGGCGACGAGGACGGTGCCGCGTTCGCTGCGGCGGACGCGCACGTCATGGATGTCGGAGAGGCCGTCGATCGAACGAGACGCCTCCTCCAGCGCCGCAATGTAGCTCTGGCGGAGCGCGGCCGGCATTTCGCTCACCTCCGCGGCCTCAGGCTCCAGCGGCTCGATGTGGCTCTCGATTTCCGCCAGGCGGCCGAATTCCCGGCGGATCGCCGCTTCGAAGCGGTCGGCCGTCGCGTGCGCTTCGGCGAGCGGCAGCGCGCCGTCCACTTCCAGATCGAGCGCCAGCGCCAGCCGGTCGCTCAGGTGCTGGACGGTGATGTGGTGCACGGCGACGCGCTCGCGCTGCGCCACGAGGAGCACGCGCTCGCGCACGGTCTCGTCGCTCGGCGAGACCGGCACCGAGTGGATCGTCACGTCGGCGCCCGCGAGAACCGTGCGCACCGAGCGCGCCGCCTCGGCTTCCACCTCGGCTGCCTGCTCGATGCCGAGCGAACGCGGGACCTCGATGGTTGCTTCGACAAAATGGCGTGGGCCGACGGACCTGACGCGCACATTGTTGACGCCGAGCACGCCGGCGATCGTCACGACCCGCGCGGCGATGACCTCCGCGACGCCCTCCGGCGCGCGGTCGACAAGCGCATTGATGGTTTGCATGACCAGCCGGACCGCTAGCACGGCGATGAGAGCGGCAACGGCAATCGCCGCGGCGGCGTCGGCCCATCCGGCGCCGAGGGCGACAAGCGCGAAGCCGACGAGCACGGCAAGCGAAGAAAAGACGTCGGAGGCGAAGTGGAGCGAATCCGCCTCCAGCGCGGCGCTTTGCGTCTGCCTTCCGACGCGCCGCAAAGCCCGCGCCCGCCAGGTATTGCCGACGATCTCGATGAGCAGGATGGCAACGGCGATGAGGCTCAAAGCGGGCGGCGGCTCGCCGCCCTTGATGCGCCCGACCGCCTCCACCATCACGCCGCCGGCGAGTAGCAGGAGGAGGGCCGCCTCGCCGAGCGCCGCGAGATTCTCGAACTTGCCGTGGCCGTAGGGATGCGAGGCGTCGGCGGGCTTGTCCGCCACCCGCACGGCCATCCAGGTGACGCCCGTCGCCAGGAAATCGACGCAGGAATGCAGCGCGTCCGTAATGAGCGCGAGGCTGCCAATGGCAAGGCCTATGGCAAGCTTCGCTACCGCAAGCACAAGGCTCACGGCGAGCGAAATGGCGGCGGTGCGTTCCTTCAGCGTCATGATCGGGTCCGTTCATCCTTTCCTAGTTGTGAAGGGTGCTTTCGGCCAGAGCCGGTGGCATCTTTGCCGCGGCAGTCCGCTAGGGCATGATACGCAATCGTAACGGTCTAAAGCGACGGATCGGGCGGCCGGACGCGTTGAAGCGATATCGGTCCCGCCGAATGCGTATGGAACATGTCTCCGCTGAAGCAAGCCATCCTTTGTGTCGTCCTTGTCGCCGCCGCCGCGGCGGGGTGGTACGTCTACCGGAACCCGCAGATGGTAGGGCTGGCGCGGGAGGGCGCGGAGAGGAGCCACCAGGCGGCCGCGGGGCGAGAGAATCGAATCCCCGGCCTCCTTGGGGGCGGCGGCGCCGTCAATGTCATAACCGCGCCGGTCGAGGCGGATCAGGGCGGCGAACGCGTGGTGGCGCTCGGGACAGTCAAGGCAGCGCGCTCCGTCACCCTCTATCCGCAAGTCACCGGCATGGTGACCAAGATCTTGTTCAAGCCTGGCCAGGCGGTGGAGGCCGACGCCGTACTCCTTATGCTCGACGACGACGAGGAGCAGGTCGCGGCAGACCGTGCGCGCATCGAGTACGCGCAGGCGCGGGCGGCCTTTGAGCGGTCGCGGTCGCTTGCCGAGTCGAAGACGATCTCGAGCGTCGCACTTACCGACGCCGAGATGACGGCCCAGCTCGCCGAGAACGGAGTGCGGACCGCGGAAATCGCCGCGAAGCGCCGGATCGTGGCGGCGCCCTTCGCCGGGATTGTCGGCCTCACCGATATTTCGGTAGGCGATCTCGTCACCAGCACCACCGAGATCACCACGCTCGACGACCTGACGACGCTGCGCGTCGGCTTCGAGGTTCCGGAGCGCTGGGCGGGACGAATCGTCGAAGGGCAACCGATCACGGCGAGCGCTCAGGGGCTGCCCGGCTCGGAATTTGCTGGAAAAATCACCGGCATCGACAATCGTGTCGACGAGACCACGCGCACGCTGAAGCTCGAAGCGGAGCTCACGAATTTTGGAGAGGTGCTGAAGGCCGGCATGGCGGTCACCGTCGCGATGCAGTTCGCGACCGATCGGGAGCTTGCCGTCCCCAGCCTTTCCGTTCAATGGGACCGCCGCGGCTCCTTCGTCTGGAAGGTGGTGGAGGGCGCCGCCCGCCGCGCCGAGGTGGCAGTGGTGAAGCGCGAGAGCGGTGTCGTCATCGTGAGCGGTCAGATCGAAGCCGGCGACCGCGTCGTGGTGGAAGGCATCCAGCGGCTCCGCGATGGCGCAAAGGTGGCCGAGGTCGACGAAACGCCAGCCATGATCGACGGCGGCGAAGGCGGCCGGCCGGGCACCGACGGGGTTCCCGCGGCGAGCGGCACCGGCGCGCCGGCTGAGACGCGGAGCTGAATCGTGGCGACGCATCTCGAGGACGCGCGTGCGCGATTGACCGAGGCCACGAAGGGGATATCGGCGCTTTGCGTGCGCCGCCCGGTGCTGACGATCGTCTTCAATCTCCTCATCGTGCTGGCCGGCCTCGCCGCGTTCAACGGCGTCGAAATCCGCGAGCTGCCGGACATCGACCGCCCCGTTATCACCATTCGCGCCACCTACGAGGGAGCAACGCCAGAGACGATCGACACGCAGGTGACCCGGGTGATCGAGGCGGCGGCGTCGCGGGTTCCGGGCGTCAAGGAGATCTCCTCCTCCAGCCGCTCCGGCTCCAGCCGCGTCGTCGTCGAATTCGACGATTCGATCGACCTCAACGTCGCCGCCAACGACCTGCGCGATGCGGTCGGCAATGTTGAGCGGCAATTGCCCGAGGAAGTGGACGACGTCGCAATCGTCAAGGCGGACGACAATTCCGACGCGATTATCCGCCTCGCCGTGACTGCCAGGGACATGCCGATCCAGGACTTGACCAAGCTCGTCGAGGACGACGTCGTCGACCGTCTCGCCGCGGTGGAGGGCGTGGCCGACGTGACCGTCTACGGAAATCGCGAGCCGCTCGTCCGGGTGCTCATCGACCCGAATGCGCTTGCCGCGCGCGGCCTCACCATCTCCGACCTCGAGACGGCGCTGCAGACCGTGGCGCTCGACGATCCGGCCGGCAGCCTCTCCGGCAACGGGCAGTCGCTTCTGGTCCGCGCGGACGCAAGCGTGACGAGCGGGGAAGAGGTCGAGGCGATCCGCATCAACCGGGCGACCCGCGTCGGCGACGTGGCCGACGTGATTTTTGGGCCCGCCGAGCGCACGAGCGCCATCCGCGTCAACGGCGAGACTGGCCTCGGAATGGGGATCGTCCGCCAGGCCCAATCGAATACGCTCGATATCTCGAATGGCGTTCGCGCCGCCGTTTCCGAGTTGAACGCGGCGCTGCCGGAGGGCGTGCGCCTCAAGGTCACGTCGGACGAATCGACCTTCGTCGGTACGGCGTTGGAGAAGGTGCTCTACACGCTTCTCGAAGCGACGCTGATCGTGGTCGCGGTCATCTTCCTGTTCCTGCGCTCGTTCCGCGCGACTATCATCCCGGCCGTCACCGTGCCGATCGCGCTCATCGGGACGGTCGCCGCCGTCTATCTCGCCGGCTTCTCGCTGAATATCCTGACGCTCCTCGCCATCGTGCTCGCGACCGGGCTCGTGGTCGACGACGCCATCGTGGTTCTCGAAAATATCGAGCGGCACCGCGCGCAGGGCATGGGGCCGCGCGCAGCCGCGGTGCTCGGCGCCCGCCAGGTTTTTTTCGCGGTCGTCTCGACTACCGCGACGCTCGCCGCCGTGTTCATCCCGATCTCGTTCCTGCCGGGCACGGCCGGACGGCTTTTCGCCGAATTCGGCTTCGTCATGGCGTTCGCGGTCGGGCTCTCCATGGTCGTCGCGCTGACCCTTTGCCCGATGCTCGCCTCGCGCATCCTGCCGGAATATTCGGGCGAGGAAGAGATCCGTAACCCGGTTCTCCACGCGGTGAACGAGTTCGGCCGCCGCGCCGAACGCCTCTATCACCGCATTCTCGCGGCCGCTCTCGCAGCGCCGGCCGTCGTGGTTGCTGCCGCCGTCCTCTTCGCGGGCGCAGCGGCGGTGACCTACACGTTCCTCCCGGAGGAGCTGACGCCCGCCGAGGATCGCGGCTTCATCCCGATCTCGGTCAGCAGCCCGCAGGGCGCCGACGTTGAATATCTCGACATGCGAATGCGCCAGATCGAGGCTGCGGCGCTTCCGCTCCTTCAAAGCGGCGAGGCGACGAACCTCTTTCTGCTCTCGGGTATGTGGAACCCGAATTCCGGCTTTGCCGTGCTGACGCTCGCCCCCTGGGCGGAGCGCGAGCGCTCGCAACAGGAGATCACGCGCGACCTCAATCGTCAGCTCCAGTCGATCCCGGGCGTCGAGATTTCAATGCGCACGCCGAACAGCCTCGGGATCCGGGGCGGCGGCCAGGGTCTTCGCTTTGCCATCACCGGCACTGACTACGATGCGCTCGCGGACGCTGCGGAGACGATGCAGGCGGCGATGGAGAAGCTCCCAGTCTTCGACCGGGTGGCGCTCGACTACGATACCACCCAGCCGGAGCTCGCCATCGCCATCGATCGGGAGGCGGCCTCCGACCTCGGCGTGTCGGTGGAGACGCTCGGAGCGACGCTCGCCACGCTGCTCGACGGACGCGAGATGGGAAAATACTACGTCCATGGCGATGCCATCCCCGTTCGCGTCGCAGCGCCGGACGGCATGATCGACGATCCGAGCGACGTGGAAAACATCTTCGTTAGGGCGGCTGAAGGGCGGATGGTGCCGCTCTCGTCCTTCGTGAGCGTGAGCGAGCGGGCGGTCGCGCCTGAGCTCCGGCGTGAGGGCCTCAGGCGCGCCGTGCCGATGACTGCGACGCTCGCGCCCGGAATCGACCTCCGCCAGGCGATGAATGCGGTCGAGACGCTCGCGAAGGAGAGCTTGCCCGCCTCCATGGGCATCCACTTCACCGGCGAAGCGGCGACGCTCGACGAGACGTCGAGCGGCGTGGCTATCACTTTCGCATTTGCGCTGGTGGTCGTTCTCCTCGTGCTTGCCGCGCAGTTCGAGAGTTTTGTCAGCGCCATCATCATCATGTTCACCGTGCCCTTCGGCCTCGGCGCGGCGGTGTTTGCGATCGCGCTGACCGGCGGGTCGCTCAACATCTACAGCCAGATCGGGCTCGTGATGCTGGTCGGCATCATGGCCAAGAACGGCATCCTGATCGTGGAGTTCGCCAATCAGCTCCGCGAGCGCGGGTTCCGCGTCGAGGACGCGATTCGCGAAGCCTGCCGCATCCGGCTCCGCCCGGTCGTCATGACGATGATCGCAACGGTCGCCGGAGGTGTGCCCCTCGTGCTCATGGGCGGCGCCGGGGCGGAGGCGCGCCAGGCGCTTGGCTGGATCGTGGTGGGGGGCCTCGGCTTCGCGACGATCATCACGCTTTTCGTCACACCGGTCGCCTTCTTGCTCTTGGCGCGCTTCTCGAAGCCCCGTTCGGCGCAGGCGGACCGTCTCAATGCGGAGCTTGGCGAGCTCGCCGATGGCGATCTTCTGCTCGAACCCGGGCGGCGGGCGCCGCCTCTCGCGGCGGCGGAGTGAGTGCGATGAACGCGGCCATTTCGTTTCCGCTTGGCGCTCCGTTCGCCTTCAGCCCGCGCGGTTCATTCCCGGTTCAGCGGCGAAAGTGGCATGCTGCGCATCCGGTATTCAGCGCAAGGTGTCCCTTGGCGAAGCACGACGACGCGGCGGCGGTCGAGCTCAGCGAGATCCGCGCGATCGCGGCGGGCGATTCCGCCGCTTTTCAGCGGCTGATCGATCGCGAGGCGCCGCGCCTGCTTCGCTTCGCGCATGGCATGCTCGGCAGTCTCGACGAGGCCGAGGATGCGGTGCAGGACACGCTGATCCGGCTTTGGGAGAACGCCGCGACATGGACGCCGGAAGCACGCATCGGCACCTGGCTGCACCGCGTCTGCTATAACCGGTCGATCGACAGGCTGCGCCGCCGCCGCGCTTTCGTTGACGACAGCGCGCTGGACGAGCTGGCTGACGACGCCGAGCTTCCCGACGCAAGCATCGTGCAAAGCGAGGCGGCGCTTTCGCTTCGCGACGCCATTGAGCGGCTGCCAGCGCGCCAGCGCACTGCCGTCTTGCTGTTTCATTTCCAGGATCTTTCGCAACGCGAGGCGGCGAGCGTCATGGGCATCAGCGAGGCCGCGTTCGAATCGATGCTCGCCCGGGCGCGGCGGCAGTTGAAGCGCTGGCCCTCCATCGAGCTGGGAGGCAACGATGAGTGACACGCGCCTTCCGAACGACCTCGACCGGAACCTCGCCACCTACGGCTCCGATCTTTCGCGATGGCCGGATCGTTCGGTCGAGGCAAAAGCCGCGTTGCTCGGCAATCCGGAATTCCGTCGCGCCTTTGAGCGCGAACGCGACTTCGACCGAAAACTCGCCGAGGAACGCGATAAGCTTGACGGGGAAATCGCCCGCTCAGGCGCTGTCGCCCGCCTTAAGCATGAAGCGCTGAAGTGGCATTCGGCGAATTTCCTCGCCGGGATGCCCTGGCGGCGCGTCGCGGCGGGCGTGCTCCTCGCCGGCATGCTTGGTGGTGGCCTCGACCTCATGCTGCCGGAGCCGATCGCCGACCCGCTCGACGTGTCGATCGTTGATCCGCTCGACGATCTCGACGGCGCGGGAACCCAATGAGCGCCCCCCAATGAGCACTATGTCGGCGTTCTTGCGGCGCCGCTGGCCCGCCGTCGCGCTCGTCGCGTCGCTCGTGCTGAACGGTTTTCTGGTCGGCATGTTCGCCGCCGATGCCTTGAAACCGCATCGGGGATTTTCCGGCGAGCGCTTCGCACGTTTCGAGCTTCGCCGCTTCGATGATCGGCTGTCGAAGGAGGCGGTCGACAAGATCGCCGCGGGGCTGCAACCGCTCGGCCCGCAACTAGAGGAGCGGCTCACGAGAGTGCGTGCCATCCGCGCCGAGATCATGCGGCTCGCGGCGGCGCCCATACCCGATCGCCCCGCCCTCGACGCCAAGCTCGCGGCGCTCCGTGCCGAGTCCGCGGCGATGCAGGAGGCTGTGCAGCGGGCGACATACGACGCACTGCTCGGCCTTTCGCCGGAAGAGCGGACTCACCTCGCGGATGCGCCGAAAGGCGGCTGAGGCCGATTTCGGCGAACTCAGCGCGATTCAGCTATGATGATTAGGCTACCTCGGCAGTAGCCCACCGCTGCGAGAGTTCATGACCGTTGGAAGCATCGTGATGCGGAACATCTCCCGCGCGGAGTTCGTTGCGCTCGCTGCCGCGCTCATGGCCGTCGATGCGCTCGCCGTCGACATCATGCTGCCGGCGCTGCCCAACATGGGCGACGCCTTGATGGTCGCGAACGCGAACGATCGCTCGCTGGTGCTGACGGCGTTTCTGGTCGGGCTCGGTCTGCCGCAGCTTTTGTTCGGCCCGCTGACCGACCGCTTCGGCCGTCGCGCACCCATCTTGATCGGGCTCGCCATATACATTTTCACCGCGCTCGCCTCGCCGTTGGCGCCGAGCTTTGCCGTGTTGCTTGGGCTCAGATTCGTCCAGGGCGTGGCCGCCGCGTCGGTGCGCGTCACGTTCCTTGCGGCCGTGCGCGACCGCTACAGCGGCAAGGCGATGGCCGATATCATGTCGCTGGTGCTGGCGGTCTTTCTCCTCGTTCCGATATTCATGCCGGGCGTCGGCCAGCTCATTCTGCTCGTCGGTCCCTGGCAACTGATCTTTGTCGTCATGGGCATGACGGCGGCGGTCGTTGGGCTCTGGGGCTTCATCCGTCTGCCGGAGTCTCTTGCCCCCGAAAATCGCCGCGCGCTCGATTTCAGGAGCGTCGCCGAAGGTTTTGCGACGGTGCTCAGCAACCGCGTCGCCATCAGCTACGGCCTGTCGGGCATGTTCCTGTTCGGGGTGATCCTAGGCCTCGTGAACACGGCGCAGCAGATCTACGTCGGCATCTACCAGGTCGGCGCCTACTTCCCCTTCGCTTTTGCCGTGATGGCGGGCTCCTCGGCGGTCGCATCGCTCTTCTGTCCGCGGGTGATCGAGCGGATTGAGGTACGGCGCACGGCCCACGGCGCGATGGGGATCTTCGTTGCGGCATGCACCTTGTGGCTCGCCCTCAGCGCCGCTGGCGATGGAGCCGCTCGGTGAGGTTGCCGGTTCCGCGTCGGCGATATTCGGTTCGCTGCAGGTCGTCGGCGGCGCGGTGTTCGGCACCATCGTCGCCCAGGCTTTCGACGGCACGGTCGTGCCGGTTGTCGGAGCGCTGCTCGTCTTCGGCCTCTGCGTCCTCGCCTGCTTCCTGATCGCGGAGAAGGGCCGGCTGTTCGCAGCGGCCGCGTCGAACCCCGCCGCCGCCTGAGGAGAGACTCGGCCGAGAGCAGCGGACGCGCCGGGAAGCAGCTCGGGCCGCATGTCCTGGAGGCTGCGACTGGCGTGAGGAACGCTTCTTCGTGCGGTGAGGACGGAACTCGCATAGGCTGGCGGACGCCCGAATGGTCGGAAACAGGGAGACATGAAATGTAGATGCTCAATCGAGCTGGAGTTCTTGCGCTGGCCTTTGCCTCTCTCATCTCGGTGGCGGCAGCTGCCCCGATCGCGACCCAGTGCGGAAGACTGGTCAGTGCCACCGTCAAGACGGACATCGAGTTCTTCAACACTTCGTCGGAACAGCCGGTGATCATTCCGAACGCCGGAGTGGTGATCAACGTCGCGGTGGGCACGAGCCGCTGCATAAGGGTTCGATTCAGCGCCGTCGCGAACTGCCCCAACGCTTGCTTCCTGCGGGCTTTTGAGAACAGCAACGAGTTGAACCCGGCGTGGGTAGCGAACCAGCTCCGGTTCAGCCAGGACGCTGCCAACAGTGGCTCTGCCCATGCGTTTGAGTGGGCGGAACGCATTGGTCCAGGGCAGCACGTGATCAGAATCAAGGTTCAGACGGGCAACACGTGTTGTGTTGCGAGCATCGGCCCCTACACCACCTCCGTGGACGTCATGGAGTGAGAGTGGCTCTGGGTGGCGCAGCCAAGGCCGAAATCGAAATTCCCCCGTCGCCGGGCGCGACGGGCTCTAAGGCGAGCCTGGCCGGAACTTTCGGGTGGTGCCCACGTTAAGGGGTGCGCAAAGCGCCTTGGTGGAGGTCTGCCGTGAAGCTGAGTTCTATCGCAATCGTAGCAGCCCTGCTCTCCACGCTGGCGATTCCCGCTTGCGTGACACCTCCGCCTGAGCCCCCCAAGCCGATTTTTGAATGCAAAGCGCCGGACGGCTCCTGCCCGCCGGGCCCCGAGCAACTAAGCCCACCCGCTGAGCAAAAACCGAGCTAGTGCGCGTATGGCTCGCTATTATTTCCACTTGCAGGACGGAGAATACTTAGCCGACGAAGTGGGCCTTGATCTTCACGGCATGGATGAGGTCCGCTCGGAAGCAATCCGTTCCGGCGCCGAGATCATTCGTGACTACGCGCTGGATGGTTGGAGCGGCACGGAATGGCGGATGAACGTCGTCGATGAGGCCGGCCGGACGGTGTTCAATCTTCTGTTTTCTGCGACGGCGCCTGCCAACTAGGTTTCTCCTCTTTCGACGGCTCAAGCCGAAGAGGAAACCCCCGGCCCAATGAGCCGGGCACCCATCAACTCTCTTTGACGCTCGTAGCCGCTGGCGATTTGTCAGAAGGCGTTTGGCTTTCTTGAGGCTCTAGCGCTATCGCCAGACCGCTGAAGAAATCAGAACTTTCCCGAGCCATTCGGGAGATGCTTTCGATTTCTTGATCTGACGGCCCTTTGTCATCTGACATGGCCGCCTCCACGCCCCATTCGGAGCAAGGACACGATAGCCTTAACTGAGCCGGCTACACATCACGTTTTTGTGCGATTTCGTACAATCCGCGAGGTACCTGAAAAATTCCGTCGCTGAGAAGCCTTTCGCTTCATCGACCGGGTGATGATCGATACGCCACGGGAGCCCCATAGCAACAAACCAGGCGAGCGGGCGTTACCCCTCATGACTTATGTTCAGCCAGCACCGGTGGCTCCAAGCCAGCCTCACTACGGGGCGCCCGATGGCGTTCTGGTTTACCTGATCGACCAGACGGTCAATGGGCCGCCCGAGCGACGGTTGGCTGCCCACTTCATTCTGGACTGCCTACGCGCCTACAGGACTCGCGAAGAGACCGCGAAGTGCCTCGACGAACTCGATGATCATGCGCTTTTGGACATCGCCACCGACGCGCGCGAGTTGGCCTCGAGCTTAGGCCTGATCGCGTAACGCCATCGCCACCTCAATTCCCAAACCATAGTCGCAGCCCGGCGGCAATGAGGGCGGCGACGGCAAGGATAAGCACCGCGATCCGCAGAGGGGTCCAGTAGCGCGGTAGTGGTTCATTTGCCATTGCTGCGGGAGACTATGCGCTTCACGATCTCGACGCTATCGCGCTCGTGCATGGTCATGAAAGGAAGCGTGCGACGCCGCTCACGAATCGCCCCACGACGCGGCGCCCTCGATCCACCAAGGAGGGCAGCCGGACCTCCGGCTCTCGTGCTAAAGGGCTTCAAGGCTAAGGGAGGGTGAAATGAAGTGGCTGCTCGTCGTCATGGTTTTTGGCACGACACCCATCGAAACAGACCTTGTCTACGACACGCTCGATCAGTGCTTGAAGGCCGAAGAGCTGATGCGCGGCGAGTATGCCCGTGTCTTCGAGAAATGGGAGACTTGGGCGAAGGCTAACCCCGAAGCCTCTGGCTACCCTGATAGCCGGAAGTTCATGGAAAGCAGGATTGGCCTCAGCATCGGCACCTGTATTCCCGCTAACTCCAAACGATCAGCCCCACAATGACGACGAGTGCCACGATCGCGAACCACCGGAACCTTTCGCCGGGAAAATGCTTTCTCGGTCACGGCGGGCGCGATAGGAATCGCAACGTCGGGTCGTGATTCGCGGAGGAGCCATTGAATCGGCACGACATCCCGAAAAAGGCCGCGCTCGCGGACAAGACTTCGCGGCACGCTTTTGCGACGCTCGTCACCAACGAGGAATATGGCCGCGGCGCGCTGGCGCTGGTGCGCTCGCTCCGATGGACGGGCACATCGGTGCCCGTTTTGGTACTCGCGACCGGCGAGGCCGAGCATCTCGAAGAGCTCGAGAGGGAAGGCTGCCGCATCGTTCCGGTGAGCCAGCCGCTCGTCTCCAAAGAATTCAAGAAGCGCCACAGCCGCGAGGCGCTGCATCGCGCCGCGCCCTTTAACAAGGGCAACAAGCCGGCCTTCCACGATCCGGTCGACAATTTCTGCAAGCTCGAGCTCTGGAAGCTTACGGACTACGAAAAAATCGTCTTTTTGGACGCCGACTCGCTCGTTGTGAAACCGATCGACATGCTGTTCAGCTTCCCCGAATTTTCCGGCGCGCCGAACGTCTATGAGACGCTCGCCGATTTCCACCGGCTGAATTCCGGCGTCTTCGTCGCCGAGCCGAGCGTCGCCACCTACCAAAACCTCGTGGAGCGGCTCGACCAGCCGGGCGTCTTCTGGCGGCGCACCGACCAGACTTTTCTGGAGACGATTTTCCCCGACTGGCACAAGCTCCCCTACACGTTCAACACCATGCAATACGTCTACTTCAACCTGCCGGAGCTGTGGGTCTGGAAGAGCATTCGCGTGGTGCACTATCAGTACGAAAAACCCTGGGCGGCTGAAAATCCGAAGCGGCATCTTCTGAAGCCGCTGATCGATCTCTGGTGGCGGATGTTCGAAGGCAAGGCGCCGCCCGAGGAGCTGCCGGTCGAAAAGCCAAGTCGCGCCAAGGATCTGACTGCGTGAGGGTCGCCGTGACCGGCGCGACAGGTTATGTCGGCCGGTTCATCGTCAAGCGGCTGATCGATGAAGGCTTGGCGGTCCGGGCCTGGCGCCGTCCATCTTCCGACCTCTCCGGATTGCCTGAAAAAATCGTGTGGATCGATGGCGAGCTCGGCTCCCAGGAATCCGCGGCCGCGCTGGTCCATGGCGCCGACATGCTCGTTCACGCGGCGCTCGAGCACGTGCCCGGCCGTTATCGCGGTGGCGAGGGGGGTGATCTTCCGCGCTTCCTCCGCACCAACGTGGATGGGAGCCGGGCGCTTCTCGCCACGGCCCGAAAGGCGGGCGTGTCCCGAGTCGTAGTGTTTTCCAGCCGCGCCGTATTCGGCGCTTCGGTCAGAGGCTCGATCGACGACGATGCGCCGGTTTCTCCTGACACGCATTACGGTGCCGCGAAGGCGGCGCTCGAGGCCTTCGTCAAGAGCTCAGGCGCCGAAGGCTGGCCCATCGCCGCGCTCCGCCCGACCGGAATCTACGGAATGGTGGCGCCGGCGGAGCGGAGCAAATGGTTTTCTCTCGTCAACGACGTGCTTGACGGCGTGGCGGTGCCCGCGCGCGCCGGAACCGAGGTGCATGGCAACGACGTGGCAAACGCGACGTGGGCGTTGTTGCGGGCCCCGCCTGAAAGCGTCGTGGGTCGCATGTTCAATTGCAGCGACATCGTCGTCTCGAACCGAAAAATCGTGCAGCTCGTGCAGCGGATCGCGAAAATTTCCGGCCCTGTGCCGGAGGAGGAAACGTCTCCGCAGGGCATCATGCGAACGGACGGCCTCGCGGCGCTTGGCGTCACGTTCGGAGGCAGGGCGCTGTTCGAAAAAACGATCGCCGAGCTCGTGACGGCGGCGGGAAAAAGCGAATTTCCTAGCTAGTTGTGGCGGGCGACGCCAACCAGGCCGGAGAGGTCGATTCCCCCACCGGGCCGCGCTCCGACCCGCGCTTCATGCGCCGGCGGCCGGGCGGCGACCAGATCCTGCAGCGTGTGCTGGTCCAGCACCTCGATGAATGCGCCGAGCGCGGAATCGAGGATGCGGTTGATGGGCGATGCCGGCAGGATTGCGCATTCCTCGTGCAGCTGGCCAAAACAATCGGCCTGGATATGCGTCTCCTCGGTCAGCCGGACCACGTCTCCGATGCGGATTTCCGAAGCGGGTTGGGCAAGACGCAAGCCGCCGCGCCGGCCGCGCATCGTCTTGACGAAGCCGCCATGGACGAGCAGCGGGATGATCTTCAACACATTGAATTCGGTGATGTTATAGGCCTTGGCGATGTCGGCGGCCTTCAGCTGCGTATCCGGGCGGAGCGCGCAGTGAAGCAGGATGCGCAATGCGTAGCTCGTCTGTTTCGTCAGTCGCATGGCCTTGGCCTCGGCGTCCCCATCAAAACGCTTACCACGGATTGCGCCTCAAAGACATACGGCCGCGATGCAGCTGGGCTCTCGGCGGCGCGGCTCATACACACCCTGGTGACGGCTGGTTGACGGTCGCACAGGACTGTATGAATGTTCATATTCGGGAATTGCCTACGGATTGACCAAACAACGATCCGGGGCAGATGGGGGTGTCTTTGGCAGCTTTGGCGCGGACCAGCGCCGAACCCGATTCTGACGCCGTCGGTGTGGAGAATGCCGACGGAGGCGGAGCGTTCGTTATCGTCTGCGACCACGCTTCCAACCGATTTCCGCCTGAATACGGGTTTCTCGAGCTTTCTCCCGCGGAGCGCGAGGCGCATATCGCCTGGGATCCGGGCGCGCTCGGCGTCGCCCGCCACCTCTCCCGGCATCTCGATGCGCCGCTCGTCTACGGCACGGTGTCGCGCCTCGTCATCGACTGCAACCGGGCGCTCGACGCGCCGAACCTTATCGCCACCGTCAGCGAAACGACCTCGATATCGGGAAACGCGGCGCTGTCTGACGCAGAGCGGCGCCGGCGCATCGCGGCCATTCACGAGCCTTTTCATCGCGCCATCGACGACGTGGTCGACCGCCGCATCGCTGCCGGACGCACGACATGGCTCGTCGCCGTGCACACTTTCACACCTGTCTATCGCGGAGTCAGCCGACCCTGGCAGGCCAGCGTCATTTTCGACCGCGATCGTTCCCTCGCCGACATCGTCATCGACGGGCTGAGGGCTGAAGGTGTGAAAGTCGGGGTGAACGAGCCCTATTCGCCGGCCGACCGTGTCTATTACACGCTCTCGCGCCACGCAGAGGCGAAGGGACTTACCCCACTCATGCTCGAAATCCGCAACGATCTCGTGCAGACCAGTCGCCAAGAGCGAGAGTGGGCTCGCAGGATTGCCGCCATCCTCGGCGGAACCGCAAGAGTAAGCGTGGGGAAAACGAAATCGATGCCGTGGCGTCGGGAAAGCCGCACGACCGCGTGACGAACTTGGAAGGGGGCTGATATGAGCGACAACTCACAGGCTGGCTATAGCGACGTCGAAAAGAAAGAGGACATGAAAGTCCTGCACGGCATGGGCTACGCGCAGGAGCTCGACCGGCGCATGAAGGGGTTCTCGAATTTTGCGATTTCGTTCTCGATCATTTGCATCCTCGCCGGCGGCATCACCACCTTTCCCGTAGCGCTCTCTTCCGGCGGTCCATTCTCGGTCACGATCGGCTGGCTCATCGGCGGCGTTTTCGCGATGGTCGTCGCCGCCTCGCTCGGGCAGATCGCGTCAGCCTATCCGACGGCCGGCGGCCTCTACCACTGGTCGTCGATTCTTGGTGGGCGCGCTTGGGGCTGGATCACGGCGTGGCTCAACATGCTCGGTCTGATCTTCGTCGTCGCTTCGGTCAATTTCGGTGTCTTCCTTTTGTTCCGAGACCTCGTGCTCGCTGGGGTTTTCGGCATGGATGTGTCGGGCTGGACGAGCGCGGCGATTGGCGACAGCGGCTGGTGGGTGCAGTCGATCGTGCTCACCCTCATCACCGTCAGCCAGGCGCTCTTCAATCATTTCGGCATCAAGACGACGACGCGGCTGACCGACTTCTCCGGCTATCTCATCTTCGTCGTGGCCATCGTGCTGACCATCACGATGCTTGCCTACGCGCCGAGCTGGGACCTTTCGAAGGCTTTCGCCCTCGTCAACAATACCGGCGAGCCGGGCGGCCTCGTTGTACCGGAGGCGCGCACCGCCTTCGTCGCGATCATGATCGGGCTGCTCTACCCGATCTACACCATCACTGGCTTCGATGCCTCCGCGCACACATCGGAGGAAACGTTGCGGGCGCAGCACACCGTCCCGCGCGGCATGCTTCATTCCGTCTTCTGGTCGCTTGTCTTCGGATTTTTCATGGCCGTTTCGTTCGTCCTTGCCATGCCCGACACGACGGCAGGCGCCAAGGACGGTTTCAACTCTTGGTTCAACCTGTTCGCCAACCTGCCGATGCCGGCAGTCCTGCATCATTTGCTTGCGATCGGCATCGTCGTCGCCAACTACATTTGCGCGTTGGCGGGGATGACCTCCATGTCGCGGATGCTGTTCGCCTTCGCCCGCGACGGCGGTTTGCCGGGGTCCAAAGCCATCGCGTATGTCAGCCCGAAGCATCGCACGCCCGTCGGCGCGATCTGGCTGACGGCAGTGCTCGCGGCGGGTGCCACCTACTATGCCCCGTTCATGTTCGCGCTCGCCGCGGGCTGCGCTCTCTTCCTCTACGTCTCCTACGCGATGCCGATCGCAGCGGGCATGCTCGCGGAGGGCAAGACGTGGAACGAGTTCGGCCCGTTCCGCCTCGGTATATGGTCGAAGCCGTTTGGCATCATCTCGATCCTCGGCGCCATCATGCTCATCTATGCCGGGACACAGCCGCCGTTCAATCCGATCATCCTGCCGCTCTTCCCCGACTGGCCGATACCGCTGAACTGGCTCTCCAATCCGCTCATCTTCATCGCCGTGGCGCTGGCGATCGGCTGGTTCGCCAGCGAAGCCCGCCGCTTCAAGGGGCCGCCGATCGGCGAGGAGATTGCCAGGCGGCAGGCGGCGCTTCGCGCCGCCGAGGCAGCGGTCGGAGAGACCGTCAAGGTCTGAGATTCTCTCAAGGGACGCGGTATCTGCCGCGTCCCTTTGCGGATCGCACTGTTGAAAGCAGAGGGTAAATGGCTGGCAATTTGACCTTCGACCAGCTCAAAAAAGCAGTCGCCGCAGGCGAGATCGACACGGTTGTCGCCGCCCTGGTCGATATGCAGGGGCGTCTCATCGGTAAGCGCTTCCAAGCGGAATACTTCCTTCAGTCAGCTCACGAGGAGACGCACGGCTGCGACTATCTCCTCGCCGACGACATCGACATGGAGCCGGTGCCCGGCTACGCCGTCGCCAACTGGGAAAAGGGCTACGGCGATTTCGTCATGAAGCCCGACATGGCGACGCTGACGCGCATTCCCTGGCTCGCAGGAACCGCGCTCGTCCTTTGCGACGTGCTCGACCACCACCACCACGATCTGGCGCATAGTCCGCGCGCGATTCTGAAGAAGCAGATCGCGCGTCTCGCGACGCGAAAAATGCGCGCCTTCCTCGCCTCCGAGCTGGAATTCTATCTGTTCGACGAAACCTACGAGAGCGCCCTGGCGAAGCGTTATGCGGGGCTCAAGACAGCCGGCGCCTACATCCAGGATTACAACATCCTGCAGACCACCAAGGAGGAGGGCGTCATGCGCGCCGTCCGAAAAGGGCTGCAGGGCGCCGGTATCCCCGTCGAGAACTCCAAGGGCGAGTGGGGTCCCGGGCAGGAGGAGATCAACGTCCGCTACGCCGACGCGCTCGAAATGGCGGACCGCCACGCCATCCTGAAGAACGGGGTGAAGGAAATCGCCTTCGGCCTCGGCAAATCCGTGACCTTCATGTCCAAGTGGGACTATTCGCTCGCCGGCTCGTCGAGCCACATCCATGCTTCGCTCTGGGACAGCGCCGGGAAGAAGCCGCTCTTCTTCGACCCGAAGGCCGAGCATGGCATGTCACAGCTCATGCGCCAGTTCATGGCGGGGCAGCTGAAATATGCCCGCGAGATCACGTGGTTCCTGGCGCCCTACATCAATTCCTACAAGCGTTTTCAGGTCGGCACCTTCGCGCCGACCAAAGCGATCTGGAGCCGCGACAACCGCACGGCGGGGTTTCGGCTCTGCGGCGAGGAGACGAAGGCGATCCGCGTCGAATGCCGCATCGGCGGCGCCGACTTGAACCCCTACCTCGCCTTCGCGGCGCTGCTGGCGGCGGGCCTCGCCGGCATCGATGAGAAGCTGGACCTAGAGCCGGCCTTCGTCGGCGACGCCTATCGAGGCAAGGGCATCCGCGAGATCCCGAAGACGCTCCGGGATGCGATCGAGCTGATGGAGAAATCAACGATGCTCCGCGCCGCCTTCGGCGACGACGTGATCGCGCATTACCTTCACACCGCGCGCTGGGAGCAGTTCGAATACGACCGCCGGATCACGGACTGGGAGCTGAAGCGCGGTTTCGAGCGGTATTGACGCGGAGCCCGCATTTCCCCTCCCTCTTGTGAGGAGGGGGAGGTGAGAGGTAGCTCAGCCCCCGAGCAAAAGCGGAAAGAGCGACACGTGGCGAATACAAGGATCATCTCCCCAATCGACGGCTCGGTTTTTGCCGAGCGCCCCCAGATTGCGGAGGCCGCGCTCGAGGCTGCCGTCTCGCGCGCCCGCGCGGCGCAAGCGGAGTGGGCGTTCGTGCCTATCGCCGAGCGTGTGAAGCAGACCGTCGCCATGCTCGACGCACTGCTCGCAATGAACGACGACATCGTGCCGGAGCTTGCCTGGCAGATGGGCCGCCCGGTCCGCTATGGCGGCGAGAAGCGCGGCCTCGAAGAGCGCGCCCGCTACATGGCAGGGATCGCCGAGGAGGCGCTCGCTCCGTTCGTCCCGAAGAAGCTTTCGGGCTTTCGCCGCTACGTGAAGCGCGAGCCGGTCGGGCTCGTCCTCGCGATCGTACCGTGGAACTACCCCTTCCTCACAGCGGGGAACACGATTTTTCCGGCGCTGATGGCGGGCAATGCGGTGCTTCTCAAGCACGCAGCGCAGACGCTTCTCGTCGGCGAGCGTTTTCAGGCGGCGGCCGACACGGCCGGGCTGCCGAAGGGCCTCTTCCAGAACATCGTGCTCGGCCACGAGCAGACCGAGAAGCTGATCGCTTTGGGAAGGGTCAACCACATCAATTTCACCGGCTCGGTCGCCGGCGGCAAGGCGATCGAGCGCGCCGCCGCCGGAACTTTTGCGTCGCTCGGCCTCGAGCTCGGCGGCAAAGACCCGGCCTATGTCCGGCCCGACGTGAAGCTCGACCACGCGGTGGAAAACCTCGTCGACGGCGCCTTCTTCAATTCCGGCCAGTGTTGCTGTGGCATCGAGCGCATCTATGTGCATGAGAAAGTGTTCGAGCCCTTCCTCGAAGGCTTCGTTGAACTCACCAGGAAATACGTCGTCGGCAATCCACTCGACGAGACGACGACGCTCGGGCCGATGGCGCGCGGAAGCTTTGCCGACCACGTGCGCAACCACACCGAGGAAGCGCTGCGCAAAGGCGCGCGTCCGCATATCGAGATGAAGGTCGCGAGCGACAAAAAAGGCTCGCCCTACATCGCGCCCGAGGTGCTGACCAACGTCAACCACCAGATGGCGGTGATGCGCGAAGAGACTTTTGGGCCCGTCGTCGGCATCATGAAGGTGCGCGACGACGAGGAGGCGATCACGCTCATGAACGACAGCCCCTACGGGCTGACCGCTTCCATCTGGACGGCGGACATGGACATGGCGGCGGAGATCGGCGACCGCGTGGCGACCGGCACCGTCTTCATGAACCGCTGCGACTATGTCGATCCGGGCCTCGTCTGGACCGGCGTCAAGGATACCGGCCGCGGCGCCTCGCTGTCGAAATTCGGCTTCGACGCGCTGACCCGCCCGAAGAGTTTTCACCTCAGAGACGTGAAATGACCAAGCTCGTCGCCAACTGGAGTTTTCCGACCGCAATCCGCTTCGGGGCGGGGCGGATCGCGGAGCTCGCGGAGGCCTGCAAGGCCGCCGGCATGCTGCAGCCGCTGCTCGTCACCGATTCCGGCCTCGCCAAGCTCGATATCACCAGCCGCGCTCTCGACATCATGCGGGAAGGTGGACTGACTCCCGGGATCTTCTCGGATGTGCGCCCAAATCCGATCGAGACGAACCTCACAAGGGGCGTTCACGTTTTCAAGGCCGGCGGCCATGACGGCGTCGTCGCCTTCGGCGGCGGCAGCGGCCTCGATACCGGAAAACTCATCGCGTTCATGGCGGGGCAGAAGCGGCCGGTCTGGGATTTTGAGGATATCGGCGATTGGTGGACGCGCGCCGATGCCGAAAAGATCGCGCCGATCGTGGCGGTGCCGACCACGGCCGGCACCGGCTCGGAGGTCGGCCGCGCCGGGGTGCTGACCGACGAGAAGACGCATACGAAAAAGATCATTTTTCACCCAAAAATGATGCCGAAAATCGTGATCGCGGATCCGGAGCTTACCGTCGGCATGCCGCCGGTCATCACCGCGGGCACGGGAATGGATGCGCTCGCGCATTGCCTGGAAGCCTACTCAACCGAGTCTTATCATCCGATGGCGAGCGGCATCGCCGTTGAGGGCATCCGGCTCGCCTTCGCGAATCTTCCAAAGGTGGTGAAGGATGGCGCCAATCTCGAGGCGCGGGCTCATATGATGAGCGCCGCCGCCATGGGCGCCGCGTCATTCCAGAAGGGGCTCGGCGCGATCCATTCGCTGTCGCATCCGGTCGGCGCGCTCTACGATACCCACCACGGCATGACGAACGGCGTCTTCATGCCCTACGTGCTCGTCTTCAACCGATCGGCGATCGAAGAAAAGATCGCGCGGCTCGCCGCCTATCTCGGGATCGGCGGCGGCTTCGACGGTTTTGTGAAGGCGGTCCGAAAGCTACGCGAGGCGACCGGGGTGCCGCACACGCTCGCCGGGCTGAACGTAGACGGCGCCAAACGTGAGCTGATCGCCGAGATGGCAATCGTGGATCCGACCGCCGCCAGCAATCCGGTGCCGCTCACCAAGGACGCCGCGCTCAGAATTTTCGATATGGCGCTCGAAGGGAAGCTCTAGATCGCGAAGGGCCACCGCGACGCCCCCCGTGCAGGCCACCATCGCGGCCATGCCGGGCTGAATGCGCGGGCGTATGTGCATAAGGAGGAGCGTATGGGTATGAGGATGTTCTGCAGGCTGGAATTCCTGCCGTATCTTCCTATTATGGCCGCATGAGCATCAGCCGCCGCAGGGTTGCCGATTTCGACCGCGACGTTCCCGCCTACACACTTGCCGAAGCGGCTCGTTATGTGCGGCTGCCCGTCGCCACGTTGCGTTCCTGGGTATTGGGACGGCAATACCCGACCGCGCAAGGCCGTGCCGATTTTCCGCCTCTGATCCGGCTTGCCTCGCGGAAGCCCCCCTGGCTTTCGTTTTCCAACTTGATCGAGGCGCACGTGCTGCGCTCGCTGCGGACCGAGCATGGTGTGCCGGTCAAAGAGCTGCGTCGCGCTCTTTCGTACGCGGAGAGGTCGCTCGACATCGACCGGCTCCTGCTCCGGCCGGAACTGCGGGCTGACGCGGGCAGGGTGTTTCTGGATCGCTACGGCGAACTGATAGAGCTCACGGCATCCGGACAACTCGCCATGCGCCGGCTGTTCGAGGAACATTTGAAACGCATCGAGTGGGACTCGTCGCGGTTCCCCGTCCGGCTCTATCCGTTCCTGTCGGCGTCGGCCCCGAGTGCGGAGCGTCCGATCGTTATCGATCCGCGCATCGCCTTCGGGCGGCCGGTGACGGCGAGCAGGAGCATTGCCACTTCGACGATCGCCGAGCGGGTCGACGCGGGCGAATCCGTGAACGACATCGCGGCTGATTACGATCTCGCGCAGTCGGAAATCGAACAGGCCGTGGTTTATGAGCGAGCGGCTTGAGCCGCGTCTATTTCACCGACCGCGACCTCGGCAAGCAATTTGGAGAGATTCTGAGGTCCGGCGGTCTGACTGTCGAGCGGCACGCCGATCACTTTGCTCATGACACGCCGGATGAAGTGTGGCTCGCGGAAGTCGGTCAACGCGGTTGGATCGCGCTCACCACGATAGCCGCATTCGCTACAAGCCGACCGAGCGGGACGCGGTCATGCGGCACCGCGTCGCCTTGCTGGTGATTGTCGGCAAAGCACCTTTTCCGGAACTTGCGAGGGCCTTTGTGGCGACCCTGCCGCGCATCGAGCGCTTCCTTGTCAGCCACGATCCGCCGTTCATCGCCAAGGTCTATCGCCCACCGCCGGGCGACGTCGCCAGGCGCAACGTCTCGCCCGGGCGAATCGAACTGTGGTATCCGCGTTAGCCGTCCGTGGCCGAGCTCCGTAGGCCGAATGGGGTGCAGCGACATGTAGGACGGGCATCGCAACTGAAACGGAATCGCGGATTTCGCTTCGCTCATACGGGCTACTTGCTTCACGAACTACGTCAAGGTGGCTTTCTTCCGCGGCGCGTCGCTGCGTCTGTCCCGCCCGGCGAGTCTAAGCAGAAGGACGTGCGCTACCTCGACATCCAGGAGGACGACCAGCTCGACGAAGCTCAGTTCGCCGCCTGGGTGAAGCAGGCCAGCCAATTGCCCTGGCGAACGAATGTGAGCTGGAGGTAGTGAGGTGCGTACATGACGTGAGCGGACGCCAAGTCATCAGCGCGTGGGGCGGATTAGCGAAGCGTAATCCGCCAATTCCCAATACCCAATGCGGCGGGTTACGCCTTCGGCTAACCCGTTGGGGGGCGGCCGTTTCACGTCTTCGCACTAGCAAGATCGGCCAGAATCTAACGACACAATTTCTGCTGCTTCAAACTTCTTCACGTGGTGCTACTTCTATGCCTCCCCGACAAGCGGAAGCTCGTCGGGCTTCGGGTATTTGCGGTCGGGATCGATCGGATTGTAAACCTTGTCACCCCAGACGGTAAGAAAGACGGGCAACATGAAAACTTGCTCTGGAGTCATGGTGACGACCTCTCGATCGAGAAGCTCGTACATTCGGTCAATTTCCGGTTGGACGTAATTCTTCTCCAGCACATAAGAGAGCAGCCCAAAACGCTCCAGCTGCTCTTTACCTACATTGACACGCTTGAAGGTAAACCCCGTCGCACCGACCAGCGCGTGCAGGCCCTCCTCGCGTTTCCACAGACATCGTGCACCAACCGCTGCCCTCTCATAATCGGGGGCCGAGTGCCCGACGAGTTTGTTGCCAAGCTCTATCAGCTCTTCATGCAGCTCCCGGCCGTCTGAGAGAACGCTCGCCGCATGAGCTGCAGTTATCCGCGTGTCCTCCTCGGGTTTGCGCGGCTTGCGGCGGGATCGCTGGCCGCTGTTGCAGCAGCGGCGGTAAGCGGCAACGGCCGCGTGAAAGTGGACGTCGCGGCGTGAAGCCAAGTCGCCTGGGTTATCGTCGGAAGCCATCGAGGCATGCCCAAACCAGGTCCACGCGAGGTGCAGGTCCATGCCGTTCAAAAGGAAAGCACCTAGTCTTTTCGCCAAGGGCGTATCCACAAGGCGGATCACCACCTCGGCGTCCTCCATCCCTGGCGGGCGCGGCACGTCATCATTAATTGGCATTCTGACCACCTTCCCGAATGCTCTCCTCCGCGGTCGGCGCTTCGATATCCGGAGGCTCTGCGCGCTCCAGCTTCCCCCATCCCATATAGAGAACCCACAACGCCTTGCATCCAGGGCACGTCCAACCCGCGCCCGGGCGCACCTGTTCCGGCCAAAGATCTCTTTCGTAATCGCAGCCCTCCGTGCCGCACGGGATAGTGAGCACGTCCGCACTCCATTCGAGCTTGCCAGTGGGCTGTGGCGTTGCCGTGTACGAAGCGCCACACTCAATGCAAGTTGCCCTGATTTGCTCGGTACTATCCTGGTTCAAGCGGCGCGTGACCAGCTTCTTGCATCGCGCACAGCCAAAGCTGGCGAACACCGCGGGCCTGGAGCGCACTAACTTTGCCGAAAGGACACGTTCGACGAAGCTGATGGACGCCTCGCATTCCGCTCGAAGGTCCGTCTCGGTCCAGTTTTTTCCCGTCCGGATTTGCTCCACGGTTCGTGCGCGCAAAAACCGTTCCAGCGAGTCATAACGCTTCTTCAAATCCGCATGTGTCAAATCAGCCGCGGGACGAGCCGCATCACTTGCGCCTTCAGCATTCTCTGCTTCTTCCTCACGACAAAAAAAGATGCTTTCCGTCAAGGCACCAGTCGGATCGATCTCGCCGAGCAGATTGACGATGTATTGCGGCTCTCGATTCTCATATTCCTTCAGCGAAATCTCATCTTTGTACTGAAGCATCCGGTCGTAGGTTATGAATTCCAGGGCTTCGCGGAGCTCCAGCGCCGCGGAACGAATGCCGGTCTCGTTGCGCGAAACGATCGCCGTAGCCCGTGCAAGCGCCTGTCGCGTCATTGTCCGATAGTCCGCGGACATAAGTGGTTCTCTCCAAGCCATCCCGCTACACGTGGAGGTTACGTCGTGTACTGCGGTCTGACTACCCGTGCCGTCGCAATAAGCAGTCCATGATAGCGCATCCCGCTTCGCGGGAGCCGCACTCTGGTGACGAGCCGCTGTCGCGTCTCGGCCATCCGGCCTCGATCTCTCGCGCAAAATCATTATTGAGAGTGCCCAAGGATCCTGCCGCGATCGTAGCCCGGATGGAGCGAAGCGTATTCCGGGATTCACCTCTCCGGCCACGCGGTCCCCGCACGTGATAAGCTGGTTCGACATCGAGAACCTGATGGAAACGAGATGCGATGGTACCAAGCGCTGGCGAGCGATACTCAGGTGACGGGCGAGCGATAACAACCATGAAGAAGGCGAAGGCCGACTTGAAGGAAGGAAAAGGCGGCGAACGCATGTGAGCGGGCGGTGCGAGGTGCGTGCGTGGCGTGAGCGGACGCCAAATCATCAGCCCGCAGGCCCACGAAGGCCGCGGCGAAGGAGCTGCCGGCGCACTATGCAGCGTCGTAGTCCGCATGAGCGGCGAGATGCGGGTCATCATTCAGCCGAAATGGCCCCGGATTTCGCTTCGCTCATCCGGGCTACTTGCTGTTCGCGCCTCGTCTTCGGCAATTTCTTCCCGGGACCTCGGCATGGGGGTTATCGGCGCCGCTGGGGCTTGTCCTTGAATAGCGCTTCCACCTTCTTGTTGAGCCCTTTCTTCAGTGCCTCCGAAACGCCGATAGCGGAACTCACGACGACGATGCCGATAGGGACTGTAATGATCATCAGCGCCGGGTGTGTCCCCGCCAATTCGAATCCGACGAACGTCCCTACGCCTATTGCCGGGCTTTTCGAAATGAGCGCCGTCAATTGTTCCCAAGTCGGCGGAGACTCTTCGATGACAATGTTGGCCGTCATGAGAAAGTCGACGATAGCGGGGTTATGAACATCGTCGGCCCAATATTTGGAATATCGGCGCCCAAAACTGCGCTCGTTGCCACGTATCGCAAGGTCCAGGAACCGACGTACCTCGCGCTCGTTCGGATGTTCGTACACCTTGGGCTTCTTAAGAATCGAGCCGAACGGAAACTTTGTGGGTATAGCGAGATTCATAAACGCGACGGCAACACCCGGATTAATTCGTGCAGCTTTGCTGACGCCAGGCCCGATAGACTCCACATCGTGCGAGTCAAAAAACATCTCCGTGCGGATGACACGCATAAGTCCCTCCAGCGTTTCCCGCATGAAGCATATAAGATTGCGGTGACGCGTACACTGTCACCGTAATATTGGCGAGGCTGGTGATCCAATGCAGCCGCTGCAATCCTTGCGATTAGAAGGGCATATTGCCTCCGCACGTGTCCACTGATTCGGCATGGGCCGGTCTGCGAGGGGTCAGCGCTCTATGAACTATTGGCCCGAGCAGGATTTCATTGCCCACGCCAGACAGGATATTCCCAGGCTAGTCGCAGAGGTTGAGCGCCTGAGCAGATTGCTCCGGACTAGCGGCCCTCGATAGACACGGAAGGCAGCGCTGACTCACCTATTTCCGCGACCAGGGCCAGGCTCTCTTCTTCTTCAGAATAATGTGCCTGCGCGGGGTCTGGAATCGAACCCCGGCAAGCACACCGGCCTGCCAGACGACCGTGGCGCGATGCTCTTCGTCCTCGAACTGCAAGCTGAAGATTCTGGGGAGAATCGTCGGATTGTGGAAGCTGAGCTTGGCTCCGGTGGCGCTCAGGTCACGGATCGTGCAAGGAATCGCGGATCGACCGCTGATGACAGCCAATCCATGCTGTTTCGCGGTGGCCCTTGGCGTACGACGGGATTCAGCCATCGAGAGCTCCAGATTGAACGCAAGGCATGTCTATTAGTCTTCGGTGATTTCTTGGTTAAGCTCCGCGAGGTTCTCAGAAAATTCATCCCGCCAATTCGCAGGTGTCGCGAAAAGCGATGCGCGGGTAGCGCTTGACGATATTATCGAGTTCCCAGGCATTGCGGGCGAAGAAGACGAGGCGTCCCTCGCGGTCCTCGGCAAGGCTCGTAAGGTTTTCCGCCTTGAAGGTTTCGAGCGCCTCCTTTCCGTCTTTCGAGACGACCCAGCGCGCCGTCTGATACGGCACCGGTTCGAGCTCGATTTCGGACTTGTATTCGGCGGCGACGCGCGATTTCAGCACGTCGAGCTGCAGGACGCCGACGACGCCGACGATCCAGTGTCCGCCGGTAATCGGCCGAAAAACCTGCGCCAGACCCTCCTCGGCAAGGTCCTGCAGCGCCTGGCGCACCTGTTTCACCTTGCTTGCGTCGCCGTGCAGCACGCGGCGCAGAACCTCTGGCGCGAAGGAGGGGAGGCCGGTGAAACGGATGGAAAAACCCTCGGCCAGCGTGTCGCCAACGCGGAGCGCACCGTGATTTGGGATTCCGACCACGTCACCGGCGACTGCGTCGTCGGCGATATGGCGGTCCTGCCCGAAGAAGAGGACAGGGCTGTGGATGGTCAGCGCTTTTCCCGTGCGCACCTGGTTGAGCTTCATCCCGCGGCGAAGTTTTCCCGAGCAGAGGCGAAGGAACGCGATCCGGTCGCGGTGGTTCGGATCCATATTGGCCTGAACCTTGAAGACGAAGCCGGAGACCACGTTATCGCCCGGCTCGACGCTGCCGCTGGTTGTCGGCTGCGGGCGAGGCGGCGGCGCGAAGTCGGAGATGAAGCCGAGCAACTCCTCGACCGACGTGTCGCGCAGCGCGCTGCCGAAAAGAACCGGCGTCAGGTGTCCCTGGCGGAAAGCCTCCAGATCAAACGCTGAATAGCCTCCACGGGCGAGCGACGCCTGATCGCGAAACTCGGCGAGAACGGGCGCGCTGACATGGTTCGCCAAACCCGCGTCGTCGACGCCCGAAAATGGCAGCGCGAGGTCGCTCGCTGCGCCGCGCCCGTGCGACGACGCAAGCAGGAGATTTCTCCGCAAGTCGAAAGCGCCGTGGAAGTCGGCGCCCATCCCGACCGGCCAGACGACCGGCGCCGCGTCGAGCGCGAGGCCCGCTTCGATCTCGTCGAGCAGCTCGAAGGGGTGGCGGCCTTCGCGGTCGATCTTGTTGATGAACGTGATGATCGGAATGTCGCGGAGCCGGCAGACCTCGAAGAGTTTTCGGGTCTGGCTCTCGATGCCTTTCGCCGCGTCGATCACCATGATGGCGGAATCGACCGCGGTCAGCGTGCGATAAGTGTCTTCGGAAAAATCCTCGTGGCCCGGCGTGTCGAGGAGGTTGAAGACGAGCCCGTCGCGCTCGAAGCGCATCACGGTGGAGGAGACCGAGATACCGCGCTCGCGTTCGATCGCCATCCAGTCGGAGCGCGTGCGCCGCCGTTCGCCCCGCGCCCGGACGGCGCCTGCCATGCGGATGGCGCCGCCCTTCAGGAGGAGCTTTTCCGTCAGCGTGGTTTTTCCGGCGTCCGGGTGCGAGATGATGGCAAAAGTGCGCCGCGACCGCCAGTCGGCGCCGGCGCTGGGCGCGGCAATGTCGACCTCGGCGCGTCCCGGACCTTCGGCGATCCCCGGTCCTTCGGCGATCCCCGGACCTTCGGCGATCAAAGTGTCAACCATGCGCGGCTCTCGTTGGGCTGTTTGGCGCCACGCGAGCGGCCCACGGCAACCCAGATGATGCGCCTCACATAAGGATCGCCGCCGCCTTTTGATAGGCCCGCAGGGCTGGAATCGCGCGGGATTAGCGGTGATCGCTTAATTCGCTTGAAAACATGAAAATCTCAGTCATTTATATTCCGACAGAGTGCGTCCGCCATGATCGTCTGCTCTTGCAACGTCATCACCCGCAGCGATGTGGAGTCCGTCATCGAGGAAATCCTCGTTG
>CAYTTC010000033.1:0-36411 GCA_964440525.1 uncultured Propylenella sp.
AGCGGCCTTTCCATGCGAGACCGGCGAGCGGCGTCGGGATGTCATAGGTGAGCCAGTCCGGGGCCTCGCCGAGCAGCGAAACGGAGCGGACATTGGTCTCCTCGAAAAGCTCGCGAAGCGCCGCGTCATAGGGGGTCTCGCCGGGATCGATGCCGCCCTGCGGCATCTGCCAGGCATGCCGCAGATTGCCGTCATTGGCGCCGACGCGACGGCGGCCGACGAAAACCAAGCCTTCTCGGTTGAACAGCGTCAGGCCGACACAGGGCCGATAGCGGCGCCCGGCATCGGGCATCGGATCAGGAATCGATCGCCGCGCTGGCCGGCACGATGACGATGCCGCGCGCCCGGGCAGCATCCACCCAGCGCGCGACCGCCTCGACGGAAGCTGGAAAGGCGGAGGCGACGCCGATCGCGAGACCGCGCGTATGAGCGATCGCCTCGAGCGCGATCAACTCGCGCTCGATCGCTTCGGGCGAGCGGTCGCGATCCACGACGCGGTCAGCGGTCAGCACTGGAACCTGCAACGCCTCGCCAATCGTCGCGGCAAGGCTTTCGGGAGACGAGCCGTCGTCGAGATAGAAAAGGCCTCGCTCGCCGATTTCGCCGAGGAAGGGCACGAGCGCGTTCTCCTCGCTGGTGAACCGCGCGCCCATATGGTTCATCACGCCGGCATAGGCAGTCATGCGGCCGAGCGCCCAATGCAGATCCTGGCGATTGGCGGCGCCGCCGGAAGCAAGCAGCGTGTGCTCTCCCGGATTGTCCTGCGGAAAATTCATCGGCTCGAGCGGGATCTGGAGGAGGACCTCGTGGCCATCCTCGCGGGCCTTGCCGACCCAGCGCTGCAGGCTCGATCCGTAGGGCGCGAAAGCGAGCGTGATGTCTTCCGGCAGGGCGTCGAGCGCTCCCTGCGTGCCGGTCTGGCTGAGCCCCAGTCCACCGACCACGATCACGATCCGCGCGACGCCCTCGGGCACCGGCGGAGAGCGGCGGGCATAAGCGTCGCGCGGCCGGCGTCCATCCGGCGAGACGCGCGGCAGCGACCCGTAGCTCGAATATTCGATGAGGCTCGGATCGCCGGCGACGGCGGGCGGGAGCTGCGGAAGTGCTGCGAGCTGCAAGTCCTCCGGCTGCTCGACGGGCGCGAGCTCAGGCTCAGCCGCCCCGGTCGCAACGCTCCCCGTCGCCGCCGGAACGGCGTTTTCGATCGAAGCGACGGCCGCCGGCCGGCCGCCATCAGGGTCGTCGACCACCGCCACCCAGAACGCCGCGATCACCGCCAGCACGAGCGCGGCGGATATCAGCAGCGGGGCGACGAGCGGGCGGCGCCGCGGAGCGGGCGGCTTTTCGGCCTTGCGATCGATCGGTTGATTGAGGTCGTTCTTCTTCATCGACCCCCGGTTGGGCAGGGCCGACGCGGGCCAAGCCCGGCGCCAGCGATTCGTCTTTCAGATATACCCCGCTTGGCCGCCCGGCGAAACCGCCTTTACCGGAGGGTAGTGTCTCAGTCTGAATTTTCAAAGCCACGAATAATCCAATCGATAGCGCGCCACGCGATCCAGCCGAGCATGAGGATTCCGAGGAACGTAACGAGCCAAAGCAGGAATGTTTCGCCCTGAGGATCGCGCACGAATTCATAGAGGTTGATAGCTGCGGCTATTACCTCCGCTGCAATCACGGCAACGACGACAACCCGTCGAAGGCCGCGCCGGACGTTCACGCCGCTTCTCGCTTTTTGTAAGTGGCCGGCCGACCCGGCTTCGGAGCCGCCGCCTCGATAAGCTCTGCAAAGTCCTGCATTGACCAGAGCCGATCCGTAAGCCCGGCTTCCATCGCTGGCGTCACCCGCAGCGTCTTGTGAACGCGGGTCCAGTTATAGAACACGGTGTAGAGCGCCACCATGTGCATGTGGTTTTCGACCTTCTTTGCGAAGGCGTTTGTGAGCCGGGTGAAGCGGCGCATGTGCATCCGCATCGTAAGGTTCTGCCGCTCGGCGTAGGACGTGCTGACGTGTTTCCAATCGGGATTGCCTTCCACCCGCTCCTTCTTCGCGCCGATGCACTCTGCGGGGCTGTAGCGCCCCTTCACGGCGTCCGATTCCTTGCCGTAAATCTTGATCAGCATGGCGTAGTCGATATCGGCCCTGAATGCCTCTTCGACCGCATCCAAATATGCCGAATGACCGTCGCTCGTTAGCTGGACCCGATTGGCAAGGCGCGACCGCAGATCGTCCATGAAGGCCAGCGCATATTCGGTGTCACGTCCGCCGACGAGCCAAGAGATGATCAGCTTGCTGTCCGCATCAATCGCGGTCCATGTCCACGTGTCGCCGGACTCTGCGGGCGCGGCTTTCGCCTTCCGAATGTCCTTTTGCTTCGCGTAGGTGAACGACCAGATTTCGTCCACCTGACAGCGGCGGGTTTGCACGTCGCGGACCTTCTCATCGTGGAAGGCGGCGCACACCTTGCCGGCGTCAACCAGCAGCTTCGACACGGTGTTTATGCTCACGTCGGCAATGCGGGAGATAGCCCGCATGGACATGCCTTCGCAGAGCAGGGAAAGGATTTGGACGCGAGTGGCGAGGGGCAATTTGTTCATGCCCCTAATATGTGAACTTCTTGCTTGAGTGTCAAGCATAAATATCAGTTCCGGTTTTTGGCTGTTCCTCCCGCGCTGGTAGTGGCAGTTTCGGAACCTGGCTTACAAATTGTGAGCTATTGCATCTATCTCTTGTTGACTTATATGGCAACAA
This sequence comes from uncultured Propylenella sp., assembly GCA_964440525.1. GTDB lineage: Bacteria > Pseudomonadota > Alphaproteobacteria > Rhizobiales > Afifellaceae > DASWJZ01. Next base: position 2,750 of record CAYTTC010000033.1, read on the forward strand.
TCGATGATCTTATTTCTCGTGGTGTGCTTGAAGCGTTGAGCTGCCCGACTGGGAGTCGCGTTTTTCCGTTCGGCCACTTCACATGACACCCTACCTTTTCGACTGGGCTGACGCCAAACCCGAGCTCCATGATAAGCAGCTCGCCATCGGTGGCAGGACGCTTTTTGAACAGCTGATCCTCTTTCTCTGCGATGTTCGATGCGCGGCTCGACTCGGCGCAGGCGATCTCCGACGCATGCTCCCGACACGTGAGGGCATTCTGTCCCTACATCCGCCCGGTTTGCGACTTTACGGATGGTGCTGTGCTCCGCACTCTTTGATTTTGGTTACGGGCGCGCTTGAAACGGAGACCAAGGCAGACCGCCGCTTGAATGATCAAAGGCGCGACGATGTGAAGACCTTCACACGCCGCCATGGTGTTGGGAATACGATCTTAAGAGGAGATATTCGTGCGCTCTTTCCGTACCAAAATTAGCGACCGTCGCAAGGCGTTCCTATCGCTTGCAGGCCAAGTCGAGAGCCAGCTTCGACAGGCATATGATCGCCGTCATACAGATTTTGGCGAGAATCAAACGACCCTTGCTGCAAAGCTCGGCGTTGGCCGGTCTGCGATTAACAAACGCCTTACGGGGCGAGTTAATATGACTATGGAGACCATCGCCGATATGTTTTGGGCGCTGGGCTATCAGATTTCTGTACGGGCTTTCGATCCCCTGGAGGAAGGCAAGAACGCTTTCCTCAGTTATCCGCACCCTGTCCCAACCGCGCCGTCAACATCACTCCCCGGTAATTTTTCTATCGACCAGCGCAAGGCAGATGATACTTTTTTGGTGTTCGCTTCAACGTCGCACAGCAAGACCATTTTCCTCGACAAATCAGGTGTCAAGCGCGCCGTGATGACAGCATAATGCTTCCCATATCGATCACTTCCATATTCTGTGAGGATATCCGGGAGGAGAAGTCCGGCGGCGAAATATTGGTTGGGATCATGCCTGACAACATAAATGTCAGCTCATTCCCTTTCATCTTTCCCAAGTTCTCCATTTACACACGGGTAAATTTGGACCCAAAAGCGACTATAAGAGATCTGAGTATTTGGCTTCGTCGGCAAAATGGCGAAGAGGTTTCCCTCGGAACTCTAGACCCGCAGGTTGTGGATCAAGCAAAGACAGATGCGATCAAGAGAGAGTTCCCGATTGCGGGCTTGATCTTTAGAGCGGTTATCCAGGCGTTTCCTCTGGTGGACGCCGGGATTATTTCCGTGGTGATCAAGGAAGGCGCTGAAGAGTATATCGGTGGTGCCTTGAACGTTCAGCAAATCCCGCCGCCACCTGAGCTATCGCCTCCAGCGTGACGCCGCCGCTTTTTCCGCGATGCGCTTCCGTTCCTCGGGGGAAAGCTTCGCTGCCCTAGCCTTTCCGCCCTTAAGTCCGCCTTTGCGCGCAAGCTCTTTAGCGGGATCGCGACCGATTTCCTCGATCTCGCCCGTCGCAATCCGCATGACATGTACCGCATTGCCGATCACGTCGGCGGGGCGCTTCTCGCCTTTAGGGCCTCGGGGCACTCCGCATCCGCCTTTTTAGGTCCAACGTCTTCTGGAGGATGCTGATCGCCGCCTCGACTTCCTCGATTTGATCGACCTCAATCCGGCGATCCACCTTTCCAATTAGACGAGCGCCGGCCTTGATCGCCCCCACTGTATCCTTGACCACAGTGGCCATATCCGAATCGTCATGCATTGCTGGTCGCTACCCTGTTGCTTTCCGCTAAGCATATAGGAGCGGTGGCAGGCGCGCGACAGCCACGTTAACAGCGTTAGATTTCAAACTGAGACACTACCCGAATTTGGCGCGGCTCCGAAGTCGGAGGCGTCCGATCAAACGTCATGATGGTCCGGACTCAGGCCGGGCGCGTCAGAGGTTTTTCGTAACGCCAGACTTCCAGTGGAAACTTTCGTTCGGAGTCTCCAAATGGATGACCATAGTCCCGGCCCGATGCCATCCGCGTTTTTCATAGAATTTTGCGGCTCGCTCATTTCCGATCGCGCATGCGAGCCAAGCGGTTTTGACGCCGATTTCAGAAAGCCGAGCCTCTGCATCGGCGATCAACGCGGCTGCGACGCCCGAACCACGCGACTGTGCGGAGACATAGAGCTGATAGAGTTCATCGCCCTTTACGATGGAAAATCCAACCGGGGCGCCGGATGGGCCTACCACCCGGACATTTGGAAGAGCTGCCTGAAGCCTGTCTCTGAAACTCGCCAGGGTGCGGAGCCGGGTTAGTTCAGCCGGCACAATCTGCGCATGAGCATCTTGCCAGCCGTCGTACCAAAGCTTTGCAAGGTGACCGATCTCCGCTGCTTCGGCGGCTCTCACATCCATCGCATCGCCGGCAGGAGACGCGGGCGGGGGCCGGCGCGAGAATACCCGCGCCGGCAAAGCGTCAGTTCGGGACGCCCTGCGCCGCGGCGGCGGGGAATGCGGCATTCACCTGCACGCCACGCAGAAGGTCGAAAGCGTAGGTCAGCTGCTTGTCGAGCTTCGGGTCCTCCGGGACGTAGGAGGCGAGCGCGCCGGTAAGCTCCTCCTCCTCGCCTGGCGTCGCTGGACCGGGTGCCGGCTCCGTCGGTTGAGCGTTGGCCGCTGGCGGCTCCGCGGGGACTGTCTGTTCGCTCTCGCCGCGAAGATGGCCGCGCAGCTCCGCCTCGCTCACCGTCTCGAAGTCCTGCAGATCCTCCGGCAATTCCGGCAGCACCTCGATGTCAGGCTCGATGCCCTTCGCCTGGATGGAGCGGCCAGACGGCGTGAAGTAGCGGGCCGTCGTCAGGCGGATGGCGCCACTGCGGCCGATCGGGATGATCGTCTGCACCGAGCCTTTTCCGAACGATCGCGTGCCGACGAGCGTGGCGCGGCGATGATCCTGCAAAGCGCCGGCGACGATCTCCGATGCCGACGCCGAGCCGCCATTCAACAGCACGATGACCGGTTCGCCATTGACGAGGTCGCCCGCACGGGCACTGAAGCGCTGCACCTCGTCGGCGCGCCGGCCGCGCGTGGAGACGATCTCACCACGGTCGATGAACGCGTCCGACACCAGCACCGCCTGATCGAGCAGGCCGCCCGGATTGCCGCGCAGGTCGAGCACGAAGCCCTTCAACTCATCCGCCGGAATTTCAGCCTCGATCTTGTCGATCGCCTTTTCCAGCCCTTCCATCGTCTGCTCGCTGAAGGAGGCAATGCGAAGATAACCGATGTCGCCTTCCACGCGGTGCTTGACCGACTGCACGCGAATCACGTCGCGGACGACGGTGATCTTGAGCGGCTTTTCCTCGCCCTCACGCACGACCGTGAGGACGATCGAGGAATTTGCCGGGCCACGCATCTTCTCCACCGCGTCGCGAAGCGTCAGACCGCGGACCTCTTCGCCGTCAAGTTGGGTGATGAGATCGCCGGCCAAAATGCCGGCCTTGTCGGCGGGCGTGTCGTCGATCGGCGAGATCACCTTGATGAGCTCGTTCTCCATGGTGACTTCGATGCCGAGTCCGAAGAACTCACCGCGGGTCTGAACCTGCATGTCCTGATAGTCTTTGGCGTTCAGATAGCTCGAATGCGGGTCGAGCGAGGACAGCATCCCGTTGACGGCCGACTCGATCAATTTCGCGTCATCAGGCTCTTCGACATAGTCGGAGCGGATGCGCTCGAAGACGTCGCCGAACAGGTTGAGCTGCCGGTAGGTGTCGGTCGCCGCGGCGGTCGCCCCGCCGACCCCACCGAACTGGGTGACACTACCCGTCACCAGGGCCCCGAAAAAAGCCCCTGCCGCCAATAAGGCGAATCTACGCATCATCCGTTGACCTCACCATCCGTCGGCGCCCACCAAGGCGCTGAATCAATCGAATTGCCATCCTTGCGGAACTCTACATAGAGAATCGGCACGGCAGAAGTATGGTCAATGTCCCCAATGCTCGCCAGCCGCGTTGAGCCCATCATCGCAACCGGCTCGCCTCCCAGCACGAACTGCCCAAGCGCCGCGTCGATCCGCTCCATCCCCGCCAACACGATGTGATAGCCGTCGCCGGCGTTCAGAATCAATACCTGTCCGTAGGAGCGGAACGGTCCCGCATACACGACCCAGCCATCGGCCGGCGCCAGCACCGACGTGCCGGGGCGCGTCGCCAGCGACAGCCCCTGCGTTTCGCCGCCGAGGCCGTCGGGATCGCCAAAGCCCAAAAGCTCGCTGCCGGAGACCGGCAAGGGAAGCAGGCCCTTGGCATCTTGGAAATGCACTGCAGGCGCGATGCGGCTCGTATCGGCGAGCCGGCGCGCCGCTTCGTCATGATCGGCACGGGCGGTGTTGCGCGCCGCCTCCCTCGCCTCAGCAGCGGCTTGGGCGGAAGCCGCCACCTCGCTTTCGAGCGTCTGGATCAGCGACTGAAGGCTCTCCGCCTGTCCCGCGAGCTCCGACGCCTTGTCGCGCTCCGTCTTGAATGCGGCCTCCGTCTGCTCGCTCTGCGCCTTCTTGGCTTCCACCAGAAGATCGATGCGCGCCTGCTCATCGCCGAGCGATGCATAGCGAGTGCGGAGTGAATCGCGCTCCGCCTCGATCCGGGCACTGAGCTCGGTCAGCTCGGAAAGGTCGGCGGCAAGGGCCTCCGCTTCGACCCGGATGTCGGGGAGCACGGCTCCCGCGAGGATCGAGCCGCGGATGGCGGCGAGCGCGTCCTGCGGCCGCGACAGAATTGCCGGCGGCGGCGTGCGGCCGATGCGCTGCAGCGCCATCAGCACCTCGGCCATGACGTCACGGCGCTCGTGCAGTGACCGGCGGACAGAGTCCTCCTCGCCGTGGAGCTGGTCGAGACGCGACTCGATGCGGCCGATCTCATCCTCAGTCGCCCTGACGCGCCGGGCGGTGGCGATCAGATCGGCGCTTAGGCTGGCGCGATCCTGCTCGAGACCTTCGATTTCATCACGCAACGCCCCCTGACGGCGCTCGGAAACCGCGATCGTACGGCGGATCGCCTCCAGTTCGGCCTCGCGCGCCTGCTTGCGCTCTTCGGCGCTCGCTTCGCTGCGGCGCAATTCGGCGATGGCATTTGCTGCCTCGATCTCGGTCGCGCGCGTTGCGGATCCGCATGAGAGCGCGCCGAAAGCCAGGAGGAGAGCCGCAAAAAAGTGCCGTCGAACCATCATTTCAGATCATTTGACCAAAAGAGTCTAAACATTATGCCCGATGATAGGGGTGAGCGGAAAGGATGCTCGTCGCGCGGTAGAGCTGCTCGGCGAGGAGGCCGCGCACCAATTGGTGCGGCCACGTCATCCGACCGAATGACAGACGTCGGTCGGAGCGGGTGAGAACCGAGCGCCCCAGCCCGTCGGGGCCGCCGATGACGAAAACGGTTTTCGGGATCGAAGCGGCCGCGTCCCTGGCCAGGGCGGCGGCGAATTCACCGCTGTCGATGAGCTCGCCACCCGCATCGAGGCAAATAACACGGTCGCCCTCCCTGAGCCGCGCGACGAGGGCCGTATCCTCGGCGGCGATACGATCCTTCGCCCGCCCGGCGCGCGATTCTGGAAGCTCTTCGACGCCAAAACCGCGCAGGCCGAGCTTCGGCCCGATCTTGCGAGCCCGTTCGAGATACCTGTCGCAAAGCTCGCGTTCGGGTCCAGCCTTCAGCCGGCCGACCGCCAGCACGGAAATCTCCAAACGCCGCCTTCCTTGCGCGATCGGGGCTTAAGCCTGAACGCGCCGCTCCGAATAGGGCTCGGCCGACCACATCTTCTCGATGTTGTAGAACTCGCGCACTTCCGGCCGGAACACGTGGACGATCAGGTCGCCTGCGTCGATGAGCACCCAATCGCAGTGCGGCAGGCCCTCGACTCGCACCGGGCCGAAGCCCGCCCCCTTGAGATCGCCCAGCAAGCGGTTGGCGATGGCGCCGACGTGCCGGTGCGAACGCCCGGAGGTCACGACCATGAAGTCGCCGAGCGAAGATCTTTTCTGGATGTCGATGGTGACTGTGCCCTCGGCCTTCGCATCGTCGAGGCTCGTGAGGACGGTTTTCAAAGCTTCCCCTGACGCATTGGCCGTCAACAGGGGGGCCGCGGAAGGCGTGCCACGCAGGGCGCCTTCCACAGAGCGGGTCATGGACAGTGTTGGATCCCCTTTCCATTCGCGCGCGACACATGCCGCGCTCCCCTAAGATAAGGGCTCAATCGTTACCGTTTCAAGACGTGTCGCGCCGCGAGCGGAGCGCCGTCGACGACGCAGCCGTCCGCGGGCCGGTGAGAAAGAGCCACGCCGGCGGCTCGCGATCGGGAAGCGTCCGCGCGTCGTCGGCATCGACCCGGTAGCGGCCAAGCGCCTGCGGGGCGCGGGCGGAAAGCGGCGCGGCCAGCGAGCGCGGCCGGTTGACGATTGCGATCGGGACGGATGCGGCGAGCCGGCGCCAATCTTCCCACCGATGAAACTCGGTGAGGCTGTCGCTCCCCATGATCCAGACGAATCGGGTGGCGGGCTGGCGCTGCTTCAGAATTTGTATCAAGTCCGCCGTATAACGTGTTCTAAATCCTGCCTCGGCGCCGCTTATTACGATGCGTGGATGCGACGCTATTTCGGCGGCCGCCTGCATGCGCGCCAGGAGCGGGGCCAGACCGCCGTTCTTCTTCAGCGGGTTTCCCGGCGTCACCATCCACCAGAGCTGGTCGAGACCAAGCCGCCGGAGTGCGTAGAGGCTCGCCTGACGGTGGCCGGCATGCGGCGGATTGAACGAGCCGCCGAAGAGGCCGATCGCCTGCCCGGCGCCGTGCGGCGGCAGGCCGCGAAAAATGCGGCTCGGCATGTTTTCGATTCTCAAGGGCGGGTTTGGCCGGAGCCGCGCACGCGATACTTGAAGCTCGTCAGCTGCTCGACTCCGACCGGCCCCCGCGCGTGCATGCGGCCGGTGGCAATACCGATCTCCGCCCCCATGCCGAACTCGCCGCCGTCCGCGAACTGGGTGGAGGCGTTGTGAAGCACGATCGCCGAATCCACCTCCGCCAAGAAGCGCGCGGCGGCCTCAGAGTCGTCGGTAACGATCGCGTCGGTATGGTGCGAGCCGTATTTTGAGACGTGCTGGATCGCCTCGTCGAGGCCATCGACAACGCGGACCGCGATGACGGCGTCGAGATATTCGGTGTACCAGTCGTCTTCGGTGGCTGGCTCTACGCCGCTGCCGGTGGCCTGCGTCGCCGCGTCGCCGCGGATGAGGCAGCCGGCCTGCTGCAGCGCCTCAACGATCGGGCGCAAGTGGCTGTCTACCAATACCTTATCCACTAGCAGCGTCTCAGCCGCACCGCACACGCCGGTGCGCCGCATCTTGGCGTTGACGACAATCCTCCGCGCCATGTCGAGGTCGGCCGCCGCGTGGACATAGACGTGGCAGACGCCTTCGAGATGGGCGAAAACGGGCACGCGAGCCTCTTCCTGCACGCGCGACACGAGGCTCCTGCCGCCGCGCGGCACGATCACGTCAATCGCGCCGTCGAGGCCGGAGAGCATTGCCCCGACCGCGGCGCGGTCAGTGGTCGGCACGAGCTGGATCGCATCGTCCGGCAGGCCTGCCGCGCGCAGTCCCGCGGCGAGGCAGGCATGGATCGCCGCGGAGCTTCTGTGCGTGTCGGACCCGCCGCGCAGGATCACGGCATTGCCGGCCTTCAGCGAAAGCCCGCCGGCATCGGCCGTGACATTCGGGCGGCTTTCGAAGATCACGCCGATCACGCCGAGCGGCGTGCGGACGCGTTCGATGTGGAGGCCGTTCGGCCGGTCCCATTCGGCGATGATTGCGCCGACCGGATCGGGAAGCGCGGCGATCGCCTCGAGCGATTCCGCCATGGCAACGATGCGCGTGTGGGTAAGTGTGCCGCGGTCGATCGAGGCCGCCGTCGCGCCGTTTTCCTGCATCGCTGCGACGTCATGCGCGTTGTCGGCCAAGATTTTCGCTTCACGCGCCTGGATTTCGGCGGCGGCGGCGCGAAGCGCGTCATCCTTCGCCCCGGTCGAGGCGTTGGCAAGGATCGCCGCGGCCGCGCGTGCCCGCGCGCCGATGCGGAGCATCAGCGCCTGGACGTCGTCGCTCTCGCCGGCCGAGAACTCGTTGCGCTTGGCGTTCATAGCATCCTCAGGCCCTTCGCCCCGGGGCGTTTCGGGACGCTATAGCGCAGCGGTGCGCCAATGTCGCGCCCGTGATCGGGCCAAGAATCGCCAGGAGCCTCTTCGCCCACTTGACCAAGGTAGCTTCCAGTAGCTACTTTAGCCGATGCGTTCCGTCGGCCTCAAAGTCCTGAAGAACAAGCTCAGCGAATATGTTCGCGCGGCGGCGGCGGGCGAAACCGTGCTCGTCACCGACCGCGACCGTGTCGTCGCCGAAATAGGGCCTCCTCGAAAAGAAGAGCACCCGCTCATGAAAGATCCATTCTTCGCGCGGGGTGTGCGCGAAGGATGGTTGACCCTGCCTACAGAGACCGGACCGCTGCCGCCTCCTCCCAAAGGGATCATGACGCTCGCGGAAGTGATGGAAGAGCTGGATAAGGACCGGGAAGACCGGTTTTGATCTACCTCGATACCTCTGTCGCGCTTGCCTACATTTTTGCCGAACCGCGAGTACCGCCGGCGTCCTTCTGGGAGAATACGCTCGTGGCAAGCCGGCTGCTCGAATATGAGATTTGGAATCGACTACACGCTCGCACTGGCTCTGACGCGTTGCGCAAGGAGAGAGCCCTTCGGCTCCTCCACCACATGGTTCTCGTCGAGCTGACTCCGACTGCTTTGGTGCGCGCGCTGAAACCATTCCCGCTGCCAATCAGAACCCTCGATGCGCTCCATCTCGCCACAGTCGAATATCTGCGCCGCGACGGCGCGGACATGGAGCTTGCCAGTTACGACAGCCGGGTCCTCGCCGCGGCGAAGGCGCTAGATATCAAGATCGCCCAGCTCTGAACGACTTCAAAGCTGATCGGCGAGCGCCTCGGCGGTCTCGCCCTACTCCGTTCACCCGTCCCTGAGCATCATGTCGTCGCGGTGGATCATCTCGGCACGGCCGCGATAGCCGAGCACGGACTCGATGTCGCTCGAACGCTTACCTACGATCTTCTTGGCGTCGTCCAGATCGAAAGCGACGAGGCCGCGGCCGATCTCCACGCCCCCGTCGGCTAGGATAACGACGGCGTCGCCGCGGGAGAAGCCGCCTGCCACCGACGTTACGCCCGCAGGCAGCAGGCTCTTGCCGGCCCTAAGCGCCGCCGCCGCGCCGGCATCAACGGTGATCGTGCCGCGCGGCTCGAGATGGCTCGCGATCCAGGCTTTTCGCGCCGAGGCCGGCGTCGCCTGCGGGGCGAACCAAGTGGCCCGCGCGCCCGCATCGATCGCGGCAAGAGGATTCTTCCTGCGGCCGCTTGCGATGACCATCGCGGCTCCTGCGGCGGTGGCGACCTTGCCCGCCTCGATCTTGGTCTTCATGCCGCCGCGCGAAAGCTCCGAGCCGGCGGAGCCGGCCATCGCCTCGATCGCCGGCGTGATGGCGGGGACAAAATCGATGAAGGCTGCGTGCGGGTCAGACCGAGGCGGCGCGGTGTAGAGCCCGTCAATGTCGGAGAGCAGGACCAGGCAGTCGGCGCCGACCATCGCCGCCACCCGCGCGGCCAAGCGATCGTTGTCGCCATAGCGGATCTCGGCGGTCGCGACCGTGTCGTTCTCGTTGATGACGGGAATCGCGCGCATCTTGAGAAGCGTGGCGAGCGTGGCGCGCGCATTCAGATAGCGGCGGCGCTCCTCGGTGTCGCCCCAGGTCAGAAGAATCTGCGCCGCCGTGAGGCCGCGCTCGTCGAGGCACTTCGCCCAGGCACCCGCCAACGCCACCTGCCCCACCGCCGCGGCAGCCTGCGCGTCCTCCAGCTTCAGCACTCCGCCTTTCACGCCAAGAGCGTGGCGGCCGAGAGCGATCGCGCCCGACGAGACGACGAGGATTTCGCGTCCGCCGCCAGCGAGGCCGGCAATGTCGTCGGCAAGCGCGGCGAGCCAGCCGGTGTCGAGTCGGCCGGTCGCTCCGTCAACGAGAAGCGAGGAGCCGACCTTCACCACGATGCGGCGGTGGCCCGAGACGGTCGAGCGCTTCACGCCCTGGTTCACGAGCGCCTCCAGCGCGGATGAGATCCCTCTTCCGTGACGGCGCTCCCGCCGACGAGCTCGATGCAGGAATCGAGCAGCGCCTCGATCCCCTGCCCTGTCGCGGCGGAGATCACGAGCGGCGTGCGGCCGGAGCGCCTCTTCAGCTTCGCCTTCGCCGATTTGATCTGCTCCGGGCTCGCGATATCGGCACGCGAGAGGACGACGAGCTCCGGCTTCTCCTCGAGGCCATGGGCATAGGCGGCGAGCTCGGAGCGGATCGTTGCGTAGGATCTCCCGGGATCCTCGCCCGCGGCATCGACGAGATGGATGAGCGCGCGGCAGCGCTCGACATGGCCCAAAAAGCGGTCGCCGATCCCCGCCCCTTCATGCGCGCCCTCGATCAGCCCGGGGATATCGGCGAGCACGAACTCTTTTCCCTTATGGCGGACGACGCCGAGATTGGGATGCAGCGTCGTGAAGGGATACTCGGCGATCTTCGGCTTCGCCGAGGTCACGCGCGCGAGCAGCGTCGATTTTCCTGCATTCGGCAGCCCGACGATGCCGATATCGGCGATGAGCTTCAGACGAAGCCAGATCCATTTCTCCTGGCCCTCAAGGCCGGGATTGGCGCGGCGCGGCGCGCGGTTCGTCGAGGATTTGAAATGCGCATTGCCGAAGCCGCCATTGCCGCCCTCGGCGAGGCGCTCGCGTGCGCCAAGCTCGGAAAAGTCGGCAATCAGCGTCTCGTTGTCGTCCTCGAAGATCTGCGTGCCGACGGGAACGCGGAGAACCACGTCGGCGGCGTTGGCGCCGTGGCGGTCGCGGCCCATGCCGTGGCCACCGGTCTTCGCCTTGAAATGCTGCTGGTAGCGGTAGTCGATAAGTGTGTTCAGCCCGTCGACCGCTTCCGCCCAGACATCGCCGCCACGCCCACCATCGCCGCCATCCGGCCCGCCGAATTCGATGAATTTTTCGCGCCGGAAGGAGACGGCGCCGGCGCCGCCATCGCCAGAGCGGAGATAGACCTTGGCCTGGTCGAGGAATTTCATCGCGGTGCTGCGGCGCGTTCCGCCCACGCGGTCCGCGTGAGCTGCATGTCGACGGTCTCGACCTCCCCGCCGCGCGAGCGACTCAGCGAGGATCCAGGACCCATGGCTGCAAAGCCGAGTTTCTCCAAGAGGCGAAGCGACGCGGGATTGTCGTGAAAGACTCCGGCGCCGATCTGGTCGGCGGGATAGGTGCGGAAGGCGTAATCGACGAGCGCGCTTATCGCCTCGGTTCCGTAGCCGCGGCGCCAATGTCTCTGCCCGATCCAGTAGCCGAGTCTCGGCATTTTCCGAGGCGGCTCGCCCGTGCCCGGCCTCTTGACGGCGACGACTCCGATCGGTCCGGAGGGGCCGATCACGACGAAGTCGTTGGTGCCGCTCGGCTTACTGCTCAGGAACGCCGCGACATCCTCATAGCGGATCGGCCAGGGCACTTCGGAAAGCATGCGCACGACGTCCCAGTCGTTTAGGAGCTCGAAGAGCGCCGCGGCATAGCTCGACGAAAGCGGAGTCAGCGCGAGGCGCGGCGTGCGCATCGCCGCGTCGACCTCCGCCGGGTTCCTCATCGCCATCATCGAAAACTCTCCAAAGAAAAAGGGGAAGCGGTCTCCCGCTTCCCCTTCTCGAATTAGAACGCCGGGTCCGCGGGACGCCGGCAAATGCGCCGGCTATTCGGCAGGCTCCGGCGTCGACTCGACTGACACATAGGAGCGCCCGCCGTCCTTCGACTTGAATGCCACGCGGCCCTCGACCAGCGCGAAGATCGTGTGGTCCTTGCCCACGCCCACATTCGTTCCGGGACGCCACTTGGTGCCGCGCTGGCGAATGATGATGTTGCCCGGCACAACCGCCTCGCCACCGAACTTCTTGACGCCGAGGCGCCGGCCCGCGGTATCGCGGCCGTTCCGCGACGAGCCGCCTGCCTTCTTATGTGCCATCGTCCAATCTCCTTCGAACTTTTCGCGGCAGCGCTATTCGGAAGCGCCCGCCGAACCCGTATCGCTCTTCTTCGTCGCTTTGCGCGCACGCGGCTTCTTCTCCGGCACTGCTGCGGCCTTCGCCTTCGCCTCCGGCGCGGTCGCGGCTTCAGCGTCCGCGGCTTTCGCCTCTGGTGCGGCTTTCGTCTTGCGGGCCGGCTTCGACGCCTTGGCCCCGTCGGTCAGAATCTCGGTGATCCGGACCAAGGTCGCGTCCTGGCGGTGGCCGTTCTTGCGGCGCGAATTATGGCGCCGGCGCTTCTTGAAGATGATGAGCTTCGGGCCGCGCTTGTGCTCGACGATCTCGGCCATAACCGAGGCCCCCGCGACGAGCGGGGCACCGAGCTTCGGCGCATCCCCGCCGAGCATCAAAACCTCGGCAAAGGTGACCTGATCTCCAGCCTCGCCGGCGAGCCTTTCGACCGTGAGGGTCTCGTCGGCAGCGACGCGATACTGCTTGCCGCCGGTTTTGATGACTGCGAACATGTTATCCTCGTTCGACGCCGCGCCTCGCTAGGGCCATCGGGGCTTTCAGCGGGCGGGCTTCTTCCAGTCGGTTGCGAAAACGATGAAAGCGCGAACCGAGACCGGTCGCGCCGTCGCCTGTGGATAAAGTGCAAAGGGAGGCGGAAGTCAAGGCTGCGCGCGACAAGAATCGGGCGGCGCTCATACCATCTGGCGCAGGAAATCCTCCAGCTTTCGCGCCTGCTCCTCTGGCTGATAGTGGATTGCGGCGAAGGCCTTCACATTGGCTGAAAGACGTTCGGCGAGCCCCGGATCGGACAGAATCTCCTCGACCAGTTGGGCAATCTCCTCCGCCGATCCCTCACGCAGCAACATCGCGTCGATGCCATGCCGCAGCCTTGCACCCACATTGGTCTCGGGCAGCACGATCGGCCGTCCGACCGCCATGAATTCCGGCAGCTTCGAGGGGAGACGGTAGTCGTTGAACGGGCCGGGCCGCCCCGGCTGAACGAAGAGATCGGCGCTCTTCAAAAGGTCGATCAGAAACGCCCGCTCCACCCGGCCAAGTGTAATGACGCCGCCTTCGGCACGAGCCTTCTGGAACGTTGCGCCGGCGAAATAGTCTGAGCCGGTGCGGACAAGGACAAGGTCATGCCCCCGCCGCCGGAGGAGGCGTACGGCCTCGTAGAGAGAGAGCACCTCTTCCGCGTTCGCCCGGTGAACATTGCCGGGATAGACAAGCATCGTCGCGCCGGCGGGGCAGCCGATGGCGCGCCGGATCGTGGCGCGGCGATGTGGGTCGAGCTCGCTCCCAAACGCCTCGAGATCGATACCTGGCTCCAGGACTATCGCCGGCACGCCCGGCGGGACGATCTCCTGCAGTCGCCCTTCGATCAGCGTCAGACCGCGAGCGCCGGTCAGAAATCCCGCAAGCCGCGCCGGGTCGGTGACGGCGTCGGGGACAGATTTGCTCCGCCACGGCCGGCGCTTGACGGCGCGAATCTTGAGATCGGCGAGAAACTCTTCGTTGTCCTCGAGGTGCACGACGTAGGGGATGGCGTAGCGCGCGGCGATCGGTGCAACCGCGCGGCGGACGATTTCCCGGGGCGTCCAGCAGACCAGCACCGTCCGCTCGGGTTGAAACGCGCCGTCAAAGCCGATGACCGCCTCGGGATCGCTCGCTAGATCGTCGACGGCAAAAAACTCGAAGGCCGGCGCGCCGAAACTGTAGGCGTCGAGCAGTCCGCCGGCGCCGCAGACGGCAACGGAGTAGCCCCTTGCGGCGAGCGCATTGGCGAAGCCAGCGACGTGACCAGCGCTGTTGCAGTCGAATGCGCCGTAGCAAACGAAAACGATCTTCTGCAGAGTCTTGTCGTTCGTGCTCCCGGAAAAGTCCTCGCGGTCTTCGGCGCCACGTCGCAAAGGCGTTTCAGATTCGGCCATGATTGCCGCCGCGCAGCCGATCCACGATCTGCTTGATATCCTGGTCGTGGTCCTTGTGGGCGACCAGGATGGCGTCGGGCGTGGCGACCACGACCAGGTTCTCGACGCCGACCGTCGCTACGAGAGGCCCCTCGCTGCGGATATATGAATTCCGTGTCGCCTCGGTGAGCACCTCCCCGACGATCGTATTCCCGGCGGCATCGCGATCTGCCATTTCCGCAAGCGTCGACCATGAGCCGACATCGGTCCAGCCGAAGTCGACGGGAACTACGACGAGGCGATCGGTGCGCTCCATCACGGCATGGTCGATGGAAATCGCGCGGCATCGGTCGAACGCCTGCTGATCGAGTCGAACGAAGTCGGCGTCGCGCGTCGCGCGCTCGAGAGCCTCTCGCGCGTGGCCGAGTATTTCAGGCTCATGGCGTGCCAGCTCGGCAATGAACACCGCTGCCGGCAGTAGGAAGATACCGCTGTTCCAGAGATGATCGCCGCTCCTCAGATATCTCTCCGCCGTCTCGCGATCTGGCTTCTCGACAAAGGCCGCGACCCGGCGCGCCCGTCCCGTCCCGGCGAGCGGCCCACCGACACGAATGTAGCCGTAGCCGGTCGCCGGCCTGTCTGGCGTGATCCCAAAAAGCGAAAGAAACCCGTTGGACGCCGCCTCCGCGGCGCTGCGCACGGCCGCGCGGAAGGCTTCGACGTCAACAATTCGATGGTCGGCTGGCACGAGAAGGAGAAGTCCATCCGGATCCGATTGGCTCACCATGAGCGCCGCAACGGCAGCGGCGGCGGCAGTGCTGCGGGCCGAAGGCTCCAACACGATTGTTGCAGCCGGCACGCCGATCTCCTGCAATTGCTGCGCAACCAGGAACCGATGCTGTGCGCTCGCGATCACCCGGAGGGGTTCGAACTGCAACGAATCGTAGGCGCGGAGAGCCGCCTGCTGGAACAGCGTCCGATCCGCCGTCAGCGAGAGAAACTGCTTCGGAAGGCTTTCGCGAGACAGCGGCCAGAGCCGCGCGCCCGCGCCGCCCGACAAGAGCACCGGATGGATTTTGGGCGTGGACGGCACCGCGTCAGCTCCGGCACGACAGGACGGGACGGCTGTCGATCGATTTTTCAGCTCTGCGCACGCAACATTCCTCCGGCAGCCGCGCGATCAGAGCGGGTGGCGGCTCTTCCCCCAGTCCAGATTACCCGATGCGCCCCTCGGTTGACACCGCAGGCCCGCGGCAGGGTTGCGGAGATCACCCAAAAGCGGCAGGGAAGGAAGAAATCATCGGCCTGATGCTAGCGGAAACCTGCGGCTCGGCGACACAGTAGCGAGGCATCTCATGGAGCAGCCCGGGATCGGCAAGGTGGCTCTCATCACCGGCGCTACCGGACAGGATGGGGCGTACCTGGCGGAGCTTCTTCTCGACAAGGGCTACACTGTCCACGGGATCAAACGCCGCTCGTCTTCCTTTAACACCGGTCGGATCGAGCACCTCTACCAGGACCCACACGAACCGAACCAGCAATTCATCCTGCACTATGGCGACATGACGGATTCGACCAATCTCATCCGCATCGTGCAGGAGACGCAGCCCGACGAGATCTACAATCTGGCCGCCCAGTCGCACGTACAGGTTAGCTTCGAGACCGCCGAATACACCGCGAATGCCGACGCGCTCGGAACGTTGCGGCTTCTGGAGGCGATTCGCCTCCTCGGCATGACGAAGAAGACCCGCTTCTATCAGGCGTCGACGTCGGAGCTCTACGGCAAGGCAAAGGAGGTCCCGCAGACCGAGACGACACCCTTTCAGCCCCGCAGTCCCTATGCCGCAGCCAAGCTCTACGCCTATTGGATGGTGGTCAACTACCGCGAGGCCTACGGCATGCATGCCTCGAACGGCATCCTGTTCAACCATGAGAGCCCACTGCGGGGCGAGACATTCGTAACGCGCAAGATCACGCGCGCCGTTGCCGCCATCAAACTCGGCTACCAGGATCGCCTCTATCTCGGCAATCTCGATGCGGAGCGCGACTGGGGACATGCGCGCGAATACGTAAACGGTATGTGGCTCATGCTGCAGCAGGCCGAGCCGGACGACTACGTGCTCGCAACCGGCAAGCGCCACTCGGTGCGGTCCTTCGTGGAGAAGGCGTTCGCCGAGACGGGCGTGGAGATCGCCTGGCAAGGCAAGGGGGTAAACGAGAGGGGCGTCGAAGCTGGGACGAAGCGCCTGCTCGTCGAAGTGGACCCGCGCTATTTCCGCCCGACCGAAGTGGATCTGTTGCAGGGGGATCCGAGCAAGGCGCGTCGCAAGCTTGGCTGGACGCACGTGACGGATATCGACGATCTCTGCGCAGAGATGGTGCGCGAGGATCTTGCCGTGGTCGCCCAAGAGAAGCGCCGGAATGCCGAGTAGTCTCCCGTTCAGCCTTGCCGGCAAGCGGGTCTGGGTGGCGGGCCACCGCGGCATGGTGGGATCCGCCCTGCTGCGGCGTCTCGCCCGCGAGAATTGTCGCATCCTGACCGTCGATCGCGCCTCTGTCGATCTGACCCGCCAGGCGGAGACCGAACGCTGGATCGCGGAGGCAAGACCCGACGCCATATTCCTCGCTGCGGCGAAGGTGGGTGGCATCGTCGCCAACGACACGTTCCGGGCCGATTTTCTGCACGACAATCTTCTGATCGAGGCGAACGTTCTCAAGGCAGCGCACGATGCCGGCGTGCAAAAGGTCCTGTTTCTCGGATCGAGCTGCATCTATCCGAAATTTGCCCCGCAGCCGATCAGCGAAGACGACCTCCTGACCGGGACGCTCGAGCCAACCAACGAGCCCTATGCGATCGCCAAGATCGCGGGCCTCAAGCTTGCGGAAGCCTATCGCCGGCAGCACGGCTCGGACTTCATCTCCGCCATGCCGACAAATCTCTACGGGCCAGGTGACAATTTCGACCTTAGGACCAGCCATGTCCTGCCGGCGCTCATAAGAAAGGCGCACGACGCCAAAGCGCGCGGCGACAATACTCTCGTTATCTGGGGCACAGGCACCGTTCGTCGCGAATTCCTGCACGTCGACGACTGTGCCGACGCGCTGCTCTTCTTGATGCAGGCCTATTCCGGCGATCAGCATGTCAATGTCGGGTCGGGCGAGGACCTCACCATCGTCGCGCTCGCCGAGCTCGTTTGCGAGATCGTCGGCTTCGAGGGCGGCATCATCACCGACACCAGCAAGCCGGATGGAACGCCGCGCAAGCTGCTGAGCAGCGAACGCCTACAGAAACTGGGGTGGAAGCCGCGAATCTCGCTGCGTGACGGCGTGGAGCAGACCTACCGGTGGTACGTCGAGAATTGGAAGTAGTCAGGCGGCTCTTTGCCTGCCCCGATCCGAAGCCTGCTATCGAGAACGACCACCCGCCGCCAAAGCGGGAAGAATTCCTAGCGAACGTGGTCCCGGATGGTAAGAAAGCCGAGCATGCCGATCGCCCACAATATGGAAGTGAGGACGAAGACGACCCAAATGTTGAGCCAACGCTGCGGGTACGTCGCCTCCTGTGCCATGCTCGGCTCCCCAAACATGGCGAGATAGGATTGCGTGCGACTCGCCTCGACCCGCGCGTGCTCGAGTGAGGCCATCGCCGCCGTGTAGGACCTCTCGGCAAATTCCTGGTTGAGCAACAACTCCTGGTAAGTCCCGATCACGCTCGCGAGAGCATCTGATTTCGGATCGTTCTGGCCACCCGCGGCCGCGGTCGCTCCAGTTGCTCCCACGGATATCTGATTCTGGATTCTTGATACTTCACCTGCAAGCGCCGCAATGCGCGACTTCAGTATCTGAACGGATGGGGCGTCTTCCGAGAGATAGCCGGACAGCGACGCAAGCTCAGTAGCGAGTTTTGAACGCTCTCCCTCAAGCTGTGCTGCAATTCCGAGCGTCGCCGCTGCGGTCTGCGCCGGGTCGAGGTCGTTGTGGGAGACGCGGAACGTCAACATGTCCTGGCGCGCACCGCGCACGCGCAGCTCCGCGCGCGCAACTTCAGACGCGGCAAACTGCACCGCATCGCGCCGCGCCTGCGCGGACAGGTCATTCACCAGACTCCGCACGATATCTACGATCTCGCGTGCGAGCCGATCCGCATCCGCAGCGACAAAGGCCTGCGCCTGGATGACGATCGTGTTCTTCGTGGAATCGTAATAGACGTAGACGCGACCCTGCCAGTACTCGACGCGGCCCTCGAGGGTGGCATCCGCGCCAAGTCTGCTGAAGAAATCGGCGTCCGAATAGATAGCCCGGAGCGGAAGCCGCCGCTCGAGCTCCTCGACCATGTCGCGACTGACAATGTAGTCGGCGACAATGTAGGAGTCCGAGACATTTTGCGAGCTCGGGAGCCCGGTGATCATGCCAAGCGCGTCAATTGCCTGATTTTCGCTGTTGCGGATGGCAAAGCGCGCCTCGGACACAAAGCGGTCGGAGGCGATGAGGAGATAGAAGAGGGCAGCAACAGCTGTCGGAAGCGCAATGCAGGCGATGATCGAGGCCAGGACCCAGGGGGGCCGCCTTAGCGCGCGGCTTTGACTGGTCTCCTCCTGGAGCCGCCGAACGATATGGACGACCTTGTTCTTTTCTTCGCTCGGTGCCCTGGCCGGGTCGGGCTTCGCGACCGCCAACTTGAGTTTTGCGGGCGCGGTAGCGGCAGCCACCTCGCCTTTCGCAGTCTCGGTGGCAAGATCGCCCTTACGCGAAGCCTCATCCACCATATCGCTACCTTTCCCGCCGCCCCCGGCGCGGATTTGCCCCAGCACTATCTAACTGATCGCTTAAACACCTGTGAAGATGCCAAAGTGGGCAGCACAGCGGCGGAAGCGGCCGCAAATTCCATTGAATTCGGATCGTCGGCGACTGTTGCCATAAAAGCACAGGCCCGGTTGCGATAATGGCACAGACAAGCGGCTTAGTCCCGGGCTCCCAACAAACACATTCCGGTCACTAATGGATAATGGTATCTGACCGCACCTTTGCTCAGCCGGTCCGTTGCATGCTTAAGCTGGTTCTCCTCGCTTTATTGCCGATTCTCGCGGGCTGCCTTCCATCGGCCGGACCGCGAACCTCGAGCATCGTTTCCGGTGGGCAGCAATCGGCGCCGCCATTTGCCGTGATCACGCTCGATCAGACGGTCGCGGAACTCTTGGCATCCCACAGCTCGGAAACCCTTGCAGATACCTTCGGGGTGGGAAGCGCGGCGCCAGCGCTGACCCTCGGCGTCGGCGACGTGGTCGTGGTAACGATCTTCGAGGCGGCGTCCGGGGGCCTGTTTTCCGGCGACACGGGGACGCTGGGCGGGGCGACGAAGAGCGTCAGCCTGCCACCGCAGCCGGTCTCGCGGAACGGCACGCTGAGCGTTCCCTATGTGGGTCAGGTGCGAGCCGCGGGGTTGACACCGGTGGAGGTGCAGCGGGCGACCGAGGCAGCCCTGAAGGACAAGGCGATCGAACCGCAGGTGATCGTGACGGTCACATCGAGCCCCTCGACATTCGTCACCGTGGCAGGCGATGTGAGGCAGCCCGCGCGCCTGCCGCTCAACCTCGGCGGCGACCGCGTGCTCGACACGATTGCAGCGGCGGGGGGCGCGCAAGCAGCCGACTACAACAGCTTTGTCAGGCTGACACGCGGACGTTCGAGCGTCACGGTGAGCCTGGCGCGGATCGTACGCGACAGCGGCCAAAACATCTATCTGCGGCCAAACGACGTCGTCTATGTGTATACCGATCCGCAAGTCTATACCGCCTTCGGCGCCACGTTGCGGAACGCAAGCGTCCCCTTCACGACCGACCGGCTGACCTTGGCGGAGGCGGTCGGAGAGGCGGGCGGCCTCAATGATCTGAGGGCCGACCCGCACGGCGTGTTCGTGTTCCGCTACGAAGACCCGGAACTCTACCAACTGGTCCAAAGCACTCGGCCCGAAGCTCTAGGATCGCCGCCTTTGACGGCGGCCGGGGTGCCGGTCGTCTACAAGCTTGACATGAAGGACCCTCGCGGCTTCTTCGCTGCGCAGCGCTTCCTCATGCGCGACAACGATGTGCTCTATGTCTCCAACGCGACCGCTACCGACCTGCAAAAGCTCCTGTCGGTGTTCTCCGGTAGCATCGGCACCGCCAACGCGATCAACAATCTCTCAAACAACCTCGGAAACAACAACTGATCGCCTTTCCGATATCGGTCACCTGCGCTATGGAATTTGGATGGCAATTTGCGTTGGGGCGGACTTGGCTTCCTGGGAAGCGACCAAGGATTTTTGAGCGCGACGGCCAAATGATTTCCAAACGCCTTGTCGAATCGCTGACGATTCAAGGGCGTGTGCTTCTTGCGCTCATGCTACGCGAAGCGCGAACGCGATACGGCCGCCAGAGAGCCGGCTATCTATGGGCGCTGATCGAGCCGATTCTCCACATCGCGGGTTTCTATGTGATCTTCCAGTATACGCTGCGCGTTATTCCGCTCGGCCACAGCCTGCCGATCTTCCTGGCGACGGGTCTCGCCACCTATCTCGGCTTTAGCCACGTTATGAACAGAACGCAGGGTGGATTTGGATCGAACGAGGCGCTCTTGGCCTATCCGCTGGTGAGCGTGATGGACGTCTTTCTTGCGCGCGCGTTGCTGGAATTTGCCACCTGGATCCTGGTGACGTTGATCATTTTGGGCGGGCTCATCGCCACCGGTCTAGACCCGCTTCCCCGCAGCATGCTCATGATGCTGTCGGCCATGATTCTTCTTTTTGGGATCGGCTTCGGGGTGGGAGTTACTATTGGAATCCTCTCCCAGTTTTTTCCATCGATCGATAATCTGATCTCGATTCCTATGCGGTTACTCTACTTCACCTCCGGAGTATTCTTTCTTCCTGATATGCTGCCGCCGGGCATCCGCGACGCTCTCGCATGGAATCCGGTCCTTCAAGGCATAACGCTTTTCCGGATGGGCTATTACGCCAACTACGACAGTCACATGCTCGACCTCGAATATTTGATTGTCTGGTCCGCAATGAGCGTCTTGTTGGCGTTCTTGACCGAGCGCATAGCGCGAAGGGCTCTCCTGAGCCGCTCCTGACACGAAGGGCCCACAGCCGCACAGTCAATTGACTTTCCGCGCCCTGTCCGTCTCTTTCCGGCAACCGTCCCGACACTTCTCTTCACAAGGCGGCACCACAGCCCGTGGAGCGTAAATTGGCAGGTTCCAACGCGGCCGACACTTGTTTGACGACGCTGATGGCGCGCCTTGCCGAGCGGCGCGCGACGGTCGCGGTGATCGGGTTGGGCTATGTCGGCTTGCCGCTCTCACACGCGCTGACGAGCACGGGCAACCGCATCATCGGCTACGATGTCGATCCTGCGAAGACGAAGTGGCTGCAGGGCGGGCACTCCTACATCAAGCACATAACGGACGCGACCGTGCGCGACATGCTTGCAAAGAGCTTCGAGGCCACATCCGACATTTCGCGCCTCGCTGCAGCCGATGCGATCCTCATCTGCGTCCCCACCCCGCTCAGCCGCAACCGCGAACCGGATCTCAGCTATGTGGTCTCAACGGCCGAGTCCCTCGTCCCGCACCTGCACGAGGGCCAGCTGGTCGTGCTGGAATCGACCACCTATCCCGGAACGACGGCGGATGTATTGAAGCCGATCCTCGAGCGAAGCGGCTTTCGCTCGGAAGAGACCCTCTTCATCGCTTATTCCCCGGAACGCGAGGATCCGGGCAACAGTGACTTCCGCACCTCGCGCATCCCCAAAGTCATCGGAGGCGACGGGCCCAAAGCGGCGGCAGCGGCCGCAGCGCTTTACGGCCAGTTCGTCGAGCGTCTGGTTCCGGTCTCCGACACGAAATCAGCCGAGGCGGTCAAGCTCACCGAGAACATCTTCCGCGCCGTAAACATTGCCTTGATGAACGAACTGAAGCTCGTCTACGAGGCGATGGGCATCGATGTCTGGGAGGTGATCGAGGCGGCGAGTACCAAGCCCTTCGGCTTCATGCCCTTCTATCCGGGCCCGGGACTCGGCGGCCACTGCATTCCGATCGATCCGTTTTATCTCACGTGGAAGGCGCGTGAGTTTGAGGTGCCAGTGCGGTTCATCGAGCTTGCGGGCGAGATCAACACGGCGATGCCAGGGATCGTCGTCGACCGCGTCGCCGCCACGATTGACGCACGCTTGGGCAAGGGGCTCAAGGGCTCGAGCGTGCTCATCGTCGGCCTCGCCTACAAGAGAAACGTCGACGACATGCGGGAGAGCCCGGCGCTTCGGATCATCGAGCTGCTTGAAAAGCGCGGAGCGACGACCGGCTACCACGACCCCTTCATTCCCACGATTGGCGCCTCGCGCAAGCATGACGCTCTCGCCGGACGGCAGTCGGTGCCTCTCGATCCGGCTACGGTTGCGGGCTACGATGCTGTAGTGATCGTCACCGATCATGCTGGAATCGACTGGGACGGTCTGGTCGCTGCCGCTCAGATCGTCGTCGACACCCGTAACGCCACTCGGAATGTCGAGATGCATCGCGACCGCATCGTCAAGGCCTGATGCCTCGCATCGATTTGCGGGCGCCGGCGAGCGCGCGAAAATGCTAGGGCTCGTCGCCGCATTCCCCTCAACAGCGGGTTGTCAGCGTGGTGATCGGTTGCTAGAGGCACACATCCATTCCAACCGAACTCGAATCCAGCTCTTTCCATTTGTTCAGGAATGAGCTCTTAGGCTGAACCGACGCGCGTATTTCGGGGATCCAGCTCTGCTGCTGGGTGCGCAACGTGAGGTGAGTATGCAGTCACCTGTCATCGTGTGGACGATGGGCAAGGTCGGATCGCTCTCCGTCTACCATGCAATCAGGGCTGCCAAGATTCGCGCTCTTCATCCGCACTATTGCGACGCCGAGTCGCTTCGGCAGTTGGGCGAGAAATTTGGGCACGACCTGCCGCTCATCAAGCATGGCGAGGATGCGATAGCGGTGCTTGAACAGGCGACCCTGGAGAATCCGGCTCTCATCGTCACCATGGTGCGAACCCCGATCGAGAGGAACATATCGTCCTATTTCCACAACAGGGAGTTTATCGATTTCTCATCAGAAGACCTCAACGAAAAGGTCCGCCACTTCATCGAAACCTACTCGCATCACGTCGTTCTAAGGTGGCTTGACTTGAATCTGAAGAAGGTCCTCGGTCTGGACGTCTATGCTGAGCCGTTCGACAAGGAAAAAGGCTTCCGGGTCTACGATCGCGGCCGCCACAACGTTTTGCTTCTGAGAAGCGATCTGAGCCGCGGCGAGCAAGGTGCAATAATCTCCGATTTCGTCGGGAGACCCATTACGATCGGGGACCGAAATGTCGCAGCGGAAAAATCATACGCTGACGAGTATCAGGCTTTCGTTGATCGGATCGACCTTTCCAAGGAGTTCGTGGACCAGTTGTTGAACAGCGCGTATGCGCGGCATTTCTGGCGAAAGGAGAAACTCGATCAGCTGCGGAAGTTCTGGCTGCGCGAATACGCGGCTGTCGATTGACGCCAGCAGCGCCGTGCGTGAAGCTATGTCCTTCGCGGCTCCGTAGGATGCCGATTGATACGATGATCTCGACCATAGATCCGCTCCTCCCCCTGGTAGCACGTCCTTGCCTTCGCACGGGCGCGCGGAAGATCTTGGCGTGATTGAATTCCAGGACGTATCCAAGGCCTATTCGAGCGCCAAGGCGACGAAGGTCATTCTGAAGAATTTCTCCGGCGAATTTCCGCGCGGCCGCAATATCGGACTCCTCGGCGTTAACGGCGCCGGAAAGTCGACACTCCTGAGGCTGATTGCCGGCACCGAGCATCCCGACCGCGGCCGCATCAAGCGGCGTGCGTTCATCTCGTTCCCGGTCGGCTTCGCCGCATTCAAGGGAAATCTTTCGGGGCGCGAGAATTGTCGCTTTGTCGCGCGCATCTATGGCGTCGATACGCGCAGCGTCGAGCGCTTCGTGGAGGAGTTCGCAGAGATTGGCAGATACTTCGATATGCCGATCGCCACCTATTCCTCAGGCATGCGCTCCCGCATCTCGTTCGGTCTCAGCATGGCAATCGATTTTGACTGCTACCTCGTCGACGAGGCTCTTTCGGTCGGCGACGGGATTTTCAGGGCGCGGGCTGACGCGCTTTTCGAGGCGAAGGCTAAGCAAGCCAATCTCATTATCGTGTCCCATAACCCGGGCACGGTGCGCAAATATTGCGACATGGGCGCCGTCCTCTCCAACGGCGAGCTCCTCATGTTCGACCAACTCGACGACGCGATTAGCCACTACCAGGCAATCACCAGAAATCTCGGTAACTTCGAATAGAAGATCTCGGGCCGCATCCAGGCCGGCAGATTGGAGCACCGTCAGCTTCTGTCCGGCGCCCGCCTTGGTTCGCGGGAGCACTCGATCGCACGCTCGCCGGGTGGGCCGGGTCAAGGTGGCATAAGCGTGGTGGAAAGGTCGAGATTCTGCTATGATTGCTAGGATTCGTCCTGGGTGGGGGCGCGCTCGGCTGGGCGGTATGGTGCGGTGGGGGTGAAGTTGGCAGCTGTTGGGACGCAACGAACGTTCCTGTTTTTGCAGGGTCTGTCGACGCCTTTTTTTGTCCGCCTGGCGGGGGCGATAGGCGATCGAGGACATAAGGTCGAGCGGATCAATCTGTCGGGCGGAGATCGGATATTCTGGCCGCGGCTCGGAGCGGTCGACTATAGGGGCCGGTTCACTGATTGGCGGGGATTTCTCGGCGCCTTCCTGCACGATCGCGGCGTCAGCGACGTGGTGCTGTTCGGCGATTGCCGCCCCTATCATAGAGTTGCGGTCGATCTTGCCCGCTCGCGCGGGATCGCGGTGCACGTCTTCGAGGAGGGCTATTTCCGGCCCGACTGGATCACGCTGGAGCGGGAGGGGACGAACGGCCATTCGCAGCTGCCGCGGGGGCCGGAGGCGTATATTGCGGAAGCGGCCGCAATTCCCGAGGGGGACCCGACCGCCCTGCCGGTGAGCGGCGGGATTGCGCGGCGGGTGCGCTGGGAGATTTTGAACCAGATCGCCACGATGCTTCTGGCGCCGCTCTATCCGCATTACCGCCGCCACCGCTCGCACCATCCGCTGAGCGAGATGTGCGGCTGGCTGAAGCGGCTCATGAAGCGGCCGTTCGAGCGGCGCTACGCGGAGCGGCTGTCGCGCTACCTGGAGGCGGCGCGGCCGGCTTACTATCTGTTGCCGCTGCAATTGGAGACCGACTACCAGATCCGCCGCCATTCGCGCTTCAAGTCGATGGCGCATGTGATGGAGGTGGTGCTGGAATCCTTCGCCCGCGGGGCGCCCAAGGATTCGCTGCTCGTGATGAAGCTGCACCCCTTGGACAACGGGCTGGCGAACTTCCGCAGGCAGGCGCGTCGGATCGCGCGCCGCCTGAAGCTCGGAGAGCGAGTGCTGGTGATGGACGGCGGGCATCTGCCGACGCTTCTGTCGCGGAGCGAGGGGGTGGTGGTGGTGAATTCCACAACCGGCCTGTCGGCGCTGCATCACAACCGGCCGGTGGCAGTGCTGGGCAGCGCCATCTTCAACCTTGCCGGGCTCACCTTTCAGGGGCCGCTCGACGGCTTCTGGCAGGAGAGCACGCAGCCTGACGCGTATCTGCTCAACGCCTTCCGCAAGGTCGTGCTCACGCGTGCGCAGGTGAACGGCAGCTTCTTCACGCACGAGGGCCTTGAGCTTGCGATCGCTGGCACGCTCGACCGGCTCGAGGTCGCCGCCGTCCCGCAGCCCGCCAACCAGCCCTTCGCTGAATCCGCCGCCCCCGCCCCGGCCAAATCCCCCGTCCTCATCTGCTGAGAGACCGGCCAACGGCTTGGGGCGCATTGCCTCGACAGCGCGAGCCCGCGCTCATTGGTGGAAGGGGCATGCTCCTGCAGCGGCCGCTGAATCCAAGCCGCCCTTGGAACCGGTCCCGGCGGCTGAGGCGCGCCGGAATACACGCAGCCGAACTCCATTTTCCGAGCGCAGCGTCAGCCTCGCGATCGGCTTCGGCGTGTGACCTTCGACCGCCTCGAAGCGAAAATGCCGGGTGAGGTAGGCAAGGATCAGCATGCCCTCCTGCATGGCAAAGGACGCGCCGAGGCAGACGCGCGGGCCGGCGCTGAAGGGGAGATAGGCAGAGCGCTGCGATTCCTTGCTGGCCGGGTCGGAGAAGCGGTCCGGATCGAACACGTCCGGCCGGTCCCACAGCTTGGTGTGCCTCTGGATCAGCCACGGCGATACGAAGATCATCTCGCCCGGCTCGATCTGCTTGTCGCGCATCTGCACCTTCTCCGTCGCGTCGCGGCTCATGAAGGAGACCGGCGGATAGAGGCGGAGCGTCTCGCGGAAGACGTCGCGGGCAAGCTTGAGCCGCCGCATGTCCGAAAATTCCGGCGCGCGGTTGCTGAACGCCGCGACGGCTTCCACGTGCAGCCGCTCCTGGATGTCGGGGCGCATCGCGATGAGATAGAGCGCCCAGGCAAGCACGCTCGCCGAGGTTTCGTGCCCAGCCAGGAACAGCACGGAAATCTGATCGACCAGATCTTTTCGGGTGAATTGTTCGCCGGAGACCGGGTCCCTGGCCTCGAGCAGCGATGCCAGGATGTCCTTCCGTTCGGCCTTCCTGCCGGAACCCTGCTCGTCGAGACGGTCCTGAACACCGCGATCGAGCAATCCGCGGATCACGCGAGCGTTGCGGGCGGCAAAGAATCGGCCGGGCGAAAGCCAATTGGGAACGCCCGCCATCTTCCAAACGCCCTGCGCGTAAGCAAGCTCCTGAAAGCGGCCGAAGGCTCGGAAAATACGCCTCGACTCGTCCGCCGTCAGCGGCCGCGAGTAGATGGTCCGAAAAATGATGTCGGCCGTGACATGCGTCGTTTCCTCATCGATCGGCAGGATTTCCCCGTCCGGGTGGGCGCGAAATCGAGCGGCCATTTCCTCCGTCGCGAGACGCATCAGCGGAAACACGTCCTGAATCCGCGCCTGATTGAAGGCGGGATCCAGCATGCGGCGCTGCTTCCGCCACAATTCTCCGTTGGAGACGAAAACCCCGGTGCCCATCAGTAACTCGAGCATCGAACCCATCGAGATGCTCTTGGGAAACCGATCGGCGTCCTTCACGAGAACGCGGTTCACGAGGTCCGGCTGGTTCAGGAAGTAGACCTTGCGCGACGGCGTCCATACATCGCCGAGATGCATGGAATAGCTGCGGTCGAAGAGCACCGAGATCGAGGAATGCCGGACCTGCAGAATACGGCGAAGCGGCGAAAGCTTGCGCGCATGCGGTTTCGGCTTTGGCGGAACGAAATCGGTCACGAACGGCCTGGGTTATGCGGGATTGGCGGCAACGCGCGCGCCCCCGGACGGGCGCCTGACGGCGACGTAGCTGCTCGGGTCTTTCAGATCAAGCTTGGGCCGCCTTCCGCGTCAACTCCACCAGAGGAGCAATGCAATCCAAAGCGGCGAGAGAAGGATGGCCAACAACGCGAAGCTCACCACGTAGATTCCGCAGGTGCGCAGGGCGCGTCTCCAACGCGCGGCTCTTTTTAGCCGTCTGACCAAAGCTTGCCACGCCGCCGAACGGAATTGCCGCGACACTAAGGTCGGGCCTGCCGATGTCAATCGCAGCCGTGTACGCGGTTCTTTTTCCGCGGCACGCCTCGCAATGAGAAATCGTACCTTGCGGGAGGAACGTCGCTGACGGCATGTCGAACAGGCGGCTCGCCGCGATCCCGTGCTTGCATGGACGAGGCCATGATCGATCTCTACACTTGGGTCACGCCCAACGGGCGCAAGGTCTCCATTCTCCTGGAAGAGCTAGGGCTCGCTTACGAGGCGCATCCGATCGATATCGGCAAGAACGAACAATTCAAGCCGGATTTTTTGGCCATCAGTCCGAACAACAAGATCCCCGCGATCGTCGACCGCGACACCGGCCTCGCGCTGATGGAATCCGGCGCCATCCTCATCTATCTCGCCGACAAGACCGGAAAGTTCCTGCCAGCGGTGGGCGAGGCTCGCTACCGGGTGATCGAATGGCTCATGTGGCAGATGGGCGGCGTCGGACCGTTTCTCGGCCAGGCTCACCATTTCCTGCATTTCAACAAGGGCAAGGCGCCCTATGCGGAAGAGCGCTTTCGCAGCGAGGCCCGCCGCCTCTATGGTGTGCTCGACCAGCGGCTCGACGGCCGGGCTTTCGTCGCCGACGACTATTCCATCGCCGACATCGCGATCTGGCCATGGATCAGCCGCTTCGAATGGCAGGAAGTCGATCTCAACGATTTTCCCAATGTGAAGCGCTGGTATCTCGAAATCGCGGCACGACCCGCCGTGCAAAAGGGATTTCACGTGCCCAAGTTCACAGCCGTCATCCCGATGCCGTGAGCGCGATTTCCTCCGAAGTTGCCGGTGTCGGCAACACGCACGCCCCCGCCCCGCTCGCGCCGGGTCTCAGAATCTACGCCATCGGCGACATCCATGGCCGCTTCGATCTGCTCGAAAGGCTGACTTCCAAGATCCGGGGTGATCTCGATGAGTCGCCTGCCGCGAGGACGATCGAGATTTTTCTCGGCGATTACGTCGATCGCGGCCCGCAATCGCGCGAGGTCATCGAGTGGCTGATCGAGTCTCCACCCCTCGCCAACGAGCGAATCTGTCTTTTGGGGAACCATGAGGACATGCTTCTCCGGGCGCTCGACAGCACGTCCGTCATGTCGAATTGGCTCTTCAACGGGGGCGGCGAGACGCTGTTGTCCTACGGGGTGAAGACGCGCGGCTTCGGCGGCGAGTCGGCGCTGATCGACCTGCAGCATGGCTTGCGGGCCGCCCTCCCCGCCACTCATCTTGAATTCCTCGCCTCCCTCCGTCGGATGGTCGCCATCGGGCCATATCTCTTCGTGCATGCCGGCATCCGCCCGGGCCGTAGGCCCGAAGACCAGGACCCAGACGATCTCGTTTGGATTCGAAAGCCGTTCCTCGATTCCGACGCCGATTTCGGCTGCATCGTCGTGCATGGCCACACGCCCGTCGACCGGCCTGACGTGCGCAAGAACCGCATCAACACTGACACTGGTGCAGTCTTCACCGGATGTCTCACCTGCCTCGTGCTGGAGGGGACGGAGCGGCGATTTCTGCAGACTTTCCCCGCTTAGCCTTCTCGGGAGCGTCGTTCCGAGCAGGGGAACGGCACCGAGCTCCGGCGACTCACAGGTAACGGAGGAAGCGATTTCCCGGATTCTAGTCACCGGCGGAGCCGGCTACATCGGAAGTCATTGCTGCAAAGCTCTCGCCGCAGCTGGCTACGAGCCCGTCGTCTTCGACAACCTGTCGATGGGGCATCGGGAAGCCGTTCTCTGGGGACCCCTCATCGAGGGCGACATGCGCGACGCCGATGCGTTGCGCGCGGCGATGGAAGAGGTGCGTCCCGAGGCCGTCCTGCACTTCGCCGCACTCGCCCTCGTCGGCGAATCGACCGCGCATCCGGAGCGCTACTACGCCGTGAACGTCGGCGGCACGCTCAATCTTCTCGAGGCGATGCGTTCGGCCGAAGTGACGCGGCTCGTGTTCTCCTCCACCTGCGCCATCTATGGCGAGCCCGACCGCGTGCCTATCACCGAGGACCTGCCGAAGCAGCCGATCAACCCTTATGGCGCAACCAAGCACGCTTGCGAGCGCATGATGGACGATTTCGACCTCGCGCACGCCATCCGCTCCGTGCGGCTCCGCTACTTCAACGCCGCGGGCGCCGATCCGGCCGGCGACATTGGCGAGTGGCACCAGCCGGAGACGCATCTCATCCCGCTCGTGCTCGACGCATCGCTCGGCCGCCGGCCCGCGATTTCGGTCTTCGGCACCGACTATCCGACCCCCGACGGGACCGCGCTTCGCGACTACATCCACGTCATGGACCTCGCGGAAGCGCATGTCGCGGCGCTCCGCCATCTGCTGGGCGGCGGCGCCTCCGCTGCCGTCAATCTCGGCACCGGGCACGGCGCGTCGGTGCGCGAGGTGATTCGGACGGTCGAGACGGTGACCGGCCGCAAGGTTCCGACGCGCGAGGAACCGCGGCGCGCGGGCGATCCGCCGGCGCTCATCGCCGATCCGCGTCGCGCGGAGGCTCTCCTCAAGTGGCGGGCCCGCGCCGACCTCGCCACCATGGTCGAAGACGCCTGGCGATGGCATCTGAAGCTTTATGCGGGGAAACGGGTGGCAGCGGCGAAAGCCGCGCCTTGAGGCGGACGATGGGATTGGCTAAGTAACGGGCGCCAGGCCGGGCCCCTCTGACAGCGGACTCCGCTGTGATGTCGGACTGGACAACCACAATGTGGCCCAGCCGTTCCCTGGATTTCGATCTTCAAAAGGAGAACGCGACGGCGGCCACGTTTACGAACGTGCAAGGGGTGCCGCATGCTCGAACTCCCAACGACTCCCCACCGCGCCGCCGCCGATGCGGTCGTCTCGGCACTCGGCTCGGACACGGCGCGCGGGCTGACACGTGCCGAAGCGCAACGTCGTCTCGAGGAGTACGGTCCGAACCAGTTGAAGAGCGCGCCCGAGACGCCTTGGTGGAAACGGCTGCTGGAGCAGTTCGAAAATTTTCTCGTGATCATCCTGCTCGTCGCCACCTTCATCTCGGTGGTCGAATGGCTGCTGCAGGACCCACGCGAGAGCGCCCTCCCCTACGAGGCGATCGTCATCCTGGCGATCGTGGTGCTTAACGCCATGCTCGGCTTCATGCAGGAAGCGCGCGCCGAGAAATCGGTGCGGGCGCTGATGGCCCTTGCCGCCCCGGAAGCGACAGTGGTGCGCGACGGCGAGCGGCAGCGTCTCGCGACCCATGAGATTGTCCCGGGCGACATCCTGATGATCGAGGCCGGAGACAAGATCCCGGCGGATGCCCGCGTCCTCGAACATGCGAACCTCCATACCGACGAGGCTCCGCTGACCGGCGAGAGCATGCCGGTGCCGAAAGACCCTCGCCCCATCGACGCGGACGTCGGCATCGGCGACCGCCGTAACATGCTCTATTCCAGCACCGTCGCCACCTATGGGCGGGGACGCGCAATCGTGGTCGCCACGGGCATGGCGACCGAGGTCGGCCGCATCGCGGGGCTGCTCGAATCCGCCACGAGAGTGCCTACCCCGCTGCAGCAGGAGCTCGACCGCACCGGCAAGCGCCTCAGCATCATCATGCTGGGGATTTGCGCCCTCGTTTTCGCGACCGGACTCTTCAGCACCTCCGAGTGGACGCTCAACGTCGTGCTGAGCCTGTTCCTCTTCGCCGTGGCGCTTGCCGTCGCAGCCATCCCTGAGGCGCTGCCGGCGATCGTGACAGTTGGGCTTAGCCTCGGTGTGCGGCGCATGGCGGCCTCCCACGCCATCGTGCGCAAGCTGCCGGCGGTCGAGACGCTCGGCGCCGCGACGGTGATCTGCTCCGATAAGACGGGCACGCTGACGCGAAACGAGATGACCGTGCGTGCAGTCTTCACCGGCGGCACGCTCATCGACGTGGGTGGCAGCGGCTACATCCCAGAGGGCGAGTTCACGACGGAGCGGATGCCGCTCGCCGAAGGATCGCCCGCACGTGCCGCGCTCAGGCAAATGCTCCGCGCCGCTGCGCTTGCCAACGATGCCGCGCTGGTCAACAGCGAAGGACGCTGGCTCGTTCAGGGTGATCCGACCGAAGGCGCGCTGATCGTCGCGGCGCGCAAGTTCGGCCTGCCAGAATCCGAGCTCGCACGCTTTCCCCGTATTGCGGAAGTACCGTTCACGTCCGAACGCAAGCGCCACACGACGGTCCACCGCGACCGCGAAAACGCGGGCGAATTGCGAGTCATGGTCAAGGGCGCGCCCGAAATTCTGCTCGAGAAGTGCCGCTACATTTGGGAGGACGGCAGTGTCGTCCCGCTCGCCGGCGACCGCCTCGCGGACCTTGCCCAGCAGAACGATTTGCTCGCAGCTCAGGCGCTGCGGACGCTCGCGGTCGCAATGCGCACCCTGCCGACCTCCGCGTTGGGTCTCGATCCGAACGCTCTCGACGACAAGAACCTGCCCGACATCGAGCTGCCGGAGACTGTGGAGGACGACCTCATCCTGCTCGGCTTCGTTGGGATGATCGATCCCCCGCGTGCTGAAGTGAAGGCCGCCGTCGCCACGGCGAAACGCGCGCATATCCGCACAGTGATGATCACCGGCGACCATCCAGCGACTGCCGAGGCGATCGCCCGCGAGCTGGACATCTTCGAGCCGGGCGCGCGTCTCGTGACCGGTACGGAAATGCGCGCCATGGCGGATGGCGAGCTCGATCGGATCGTCGAGCAGGTGCGCGTGTTCGCCCGCGTCGACCCCGAGCACAAGCTGCTCATCGTGGAGGCGCTGCAACGCAAGGGCCACATCGTCGCCATGACCGGAGACGGCATCAACGATGCCCCCGCACTCAAGACCGCCAATATCGGCATCGCCATGGGCATCACCGGAACGGACGTTTCCAAGGAGGCCGCCGACATGGTGCTGACCGATGACAATTTCGCCAGCATTGTCAAAGCCATTGAGGAAGGCCGTGGCATCTATGACAACATCCGCAAGTACCTGCTCTATCTCCTTTCGTCGAACGCCGGCGAGCTGCTCACCATGTTCGCGGGGGTGATGTTCGCCGGACTGCTCGGACTGACATCGGTTGACGCCGGGCTGTTCCTGCCGCTCTTGGCCGCCCAGCTGCTGTGGATCAACCTCATCACCGATGGACCGCCTGCGCTCGCGCTCGGCATCGACCCAAAAGACCCCGACGTCATGCAACGGGAGCCGCGCAAGCGCGGCACCGGCGTGCTCACGACGGAGGACTGGTGGCGCCTCGGCATCATCGGCGCGGTGATGATGGTGGGAACGATCGCCGTGCTCGATGCCTACTATCCTGGCGGGCTGATCACATTGTTCGCAGAGGGAACGGTGCCAAACGCGGCCGATGAGGCGCACGCGCGCACGATGGCCTTTACCACGCTGATGATGTTCCAGCTCTTTAACGTGTTCAATTGCCGCTCGTCCTGGCGCAGTGCCTTCAGCGGGTTTTTCGAGAACAAATGGCTGATCGGCGCGGTCGCCTTATCGCTCATAACGCACGTGCTCGTGATCTATGTCCCGGCGCTGCAGACGGCATTCCACACGGTACCGCTGACTGCAGTCGATTGGATGGTTACGACCGGCGTCGCCGCGACGCTGCTCATTGGGATGGAGCTGTTCAAGCTGGTGCTGCGCATGACGCCCGCCGCAAGCCCGGTGGCTGAAGGCGGCGGCTCGCCCCTCCATGGGTAAAGCCAACAAAACCTGGGGACATGCAGGCCGCACCCGCATTTCCTGTGCTTTATCCCGGTTATATCCGCGCAATTGAAGCGAGGGGCCGCAGCCAAATGGAAATGTCGTCTGAGTTTTCCACCATTCTCCAGGTGATTTTCATCAACGTCGTCCTCTCGGGTGACAACGCCATCGTGGTCGGCATGGCGGCGGCGGGAACTCCTGTTGCCATCCGCCAGAAGGTCATTTTCTACGGAATCAGCGGCGCCG
>CAYTTC010000034.1:0-35151 GCA_964440525.1 uncultured Propylenella sp.
AGCTGCTCGACCAGGGCCAGGCGGGCGACAACGTGGGCTGCCTGCTCCGCGGTATCGACCGCGAGGGCGTGGAGCGCGGCCAGGTGCTGTGCAAGCCGGGCTCGGTGACGCCGCACACTAAGTTCAAGGCGGAGGCCTACATCCTGACCAAGGAAGAAGGCGGCCGCCACACGCCGTTCTTCACCAACTACCGCCCGCAATTCTACTTCCGCACGACGGACGTGACGGGCATTGTCGAGCTGCCGGAAGGCACTGAGATGGTGATGCCGGGCGACAATGTGGAGATGACGGTGTCGCTCATTGTGCCGATCGCCATGGAGGAGAAGCTCCGCTTCGCCATCCGTGAGGGCGGTCGCACCGTCGGCGCCGGCATCGTGGCGTCGATCATCGAATAGCTGAGAAGCGGGCGCGGCGACTCCGTCGCGCCCGTCCTCTTGAAGGGCAAAGATATGAACGGCCAGAACATTCGCATCCGCCTGAAGGCGTTCGATCACCGCGTGCTCGATTCCTCGACTGCGGAGATCGTCTCCACGGCAAAGCGGACGGGCGCGCAGGTGCGTGGGCCGATCCCGCTGCCGAGCCGGATCGAGAAGTTCACCGTCAACCGCTCGCCGCACGTCGACAAGAAAAGTCGCGAGCAGTTCGAGATCCGCACCCACAAGCGGCTGCTCGACATCATCGAGCCGACCCCGCAGACCGTCGATGCGCTGATGAAGCTCGACCTGGCGGCCGGCGTCGATGTCGAGATCAAGCTCTAGCGTAATGCTGACGAGGCAAGAGATCATGCGTTCTGGCGTGATTGCACAGAAGCTCGGGATGACCCGGGTTTATACTGAGGCCGGCGAGCACGTACCGGTGACGGTGCTGCGCGTCGACAATTGTCAGGTCGTCGCCCAGCGCACCGCTGAGAAGGACGGTTATACCGCCGTGCAGCTCGGCGTCGGGAGGCGCAAGCCGAAGGGCACGTCGAAGGCGCTGCGCGGCCATTTCGCGCGCGCCGAAGTCGAGCCGAAGCGAAAAGTCGCCGAGTTCCGCGTCAGCCCGGAGAACCTGATCGATGTGGGCGCCGAGATCACGGCGGCGCATTTCGTTCCGGGTCAGTTCGTCGACGTGACTGGCACTTCGATCGGCAAGGGCTTCGCCGGCGTCATCAAGCGGCACCATTTTAGCGGCTTGCGGGCCACCCACGGCGTTTCCGTTTCGCATCGCTCGCATGGCTCGACCGGCCAGCGCCAGGACCCCGGCAAGGTGTTCAAGGGCAAGAAGATGGCGGGGCATCTCGGCAATGTGCGGGTGACGACGCAGAACCTGCAGGTCGTCCGCACCGACGCCGATCAGGGTTACATCCTGGTGCGTGGCGCCGTGCCTGGAGCCAAGGGCGGCTGGCTGCTCGTCCGCGACGCGGTGAAGCGGGCGCTGCCGGAGGGCGTGCCGATGCCTGCCGCGATCCGCGCGCGCGACGCGGCCAAGGCCACTGCGCCGGAAGCGGCTGAATCCGGCGGAGAAGCGTGATGGAACTCAAGGTCAAAACGCTCGCCGGCAAGGCGGCGGGGACGGTGACACTCTCCGACGCCGTCTTCGGCTTGGAGCCGCGGCCGGACATCCTGCATCGCATGGTGCGCTGGCAGCTCGCCAAGCGCCAAGCGGGCACACATAAGACGAAGACGCGCGGCGAGATAAAGGCGACATCGAAGAAGATGTACCGCCAAAAGGGCACCGGCAGCGCACGCCACGGCAACAAGGCGGCGCCGCAGTTCCGCGGCGGCGGCAAGGCGTTCGGGCCGGTGGTGCGCGACCATGCGATCGGGCTGCCCAAGAAGGTGCGGGCGCTGGCGCTGAAGCATGCGCTCTCCGCAAAGGCGAAGGCGGATGCGATCATCATTGTCGAAGACCTCAAGGCGAAGGAGGCGAAGACCAAGGGCCTCCGGGCGCAGTTCGCCGGCCTCGGCCTTTCCAGGGCGCTCATCATCGGCGGCACCGAGATCGACACGAACTTCGGCCGCGCCGCGGGAAACATTCCGGGGATCGACGTGCTGCCTATCCAGGGCATCAACGTCTACGACATCCTGCGCTGCGACACGCTGGTCCTGACCAAGGCCGCCGTCGAGGCGCTGGAGGAGCGGTTCAATGGCCGACCTTAAGCACTACGACACGATCATCGCACCGGTGATCACCGAAAAATCGACGGCGGCGTCGGAACACAACAAGGTGGTGTTTCGCGTGGCGACGAAGGCGACCAAGCCGGAAATCAAAGCGGCGGTCGAGGCGCTCTTCAATGTCAAGGTGACCGGCGTGAACACGCTGAACCGGGTCGGTAAGACCAAGCGGTTCCGTGGTATCGCCGGAAAGCAGAAGAGCACGAAGAAAGCGATCGTGACGCTGGCCGAGGGCCAGTCGATCGACGTGACGACCGGCCTCTAGGCGGGACGACGAAGATGGCGCTGAAGACATATAATCCAACGACGCCGGGCCGACGGCAGCTCACGCTGGTCGACCGCTCGCATCTTTGGAAGGGAAAGCCGAAGAAGGAGCTGACGGAGGGCCTGTCGAAAAGCGGCGGCCGCAACAATCTCGGCCGGCTGACGGCACGGCGGCGCGGCGGCGGGCACAAGCGCAGCTACCGCATCATCGACTTCAAGCGGCGGAAATTCGATATCCCGGCGACGGTCGAGCGGCTCGAATACGATCCGAACCGCTCCGCCTTCATCGCGCTCATCCGCTACGAGGACGGCGAGATTTCCTACATCATCGCCCCGCAGCGGCTGGCGGAGGGCGACACGATCATCTCCGGCGAGCAGGTCGACGTGAAGCCGGGCAATGCGATGCCGCTTCGCGCCATTCCCGTCGGCACGATCGTCCACAATGTGGAGCTCAAGATCGGCCGCGGCGGCCAGATGGCGCGTGCTGCCGGCGCTTACGCGCAGATCGCCGGCCGCGACCAGGGCTACGCGATCCTCAGGCTCAATTCCGGCGAGCAGCGGATGGTCAGCGGCGCCTGCATGGCGACGATCGGCGCGGTCTCCAACCCGGACCATGCCAATATCTCGATCGGCAAAGCAGGCCGCAATCGCTGGCTCGGGTGGAGGCCTTCGGTGCGCGGCGTCGCCATGAACCCGGTCGACCATCCGCATGGCGGCGGCGAGGGCCGCACCAGCGGCGGGCGGCATCCGGTCACCCCCTGGGGCAAGCCGACCAAGGGCAAGAAGACCCGCACGAATAAGGGAACGACGAAATACATCCTGCGCTCGCGGCACGCCCGCAAGGGACGCTGAGGCCAGGGAATTAGGAGAAAGACGTGGCGCGCTCAGTTTGGAAAGGCCCGTTCTTCGACGGCTATCTTCTCAAGAAGGTCGAGAAGACGCGGGAGTCCGGCCGTAATGAGGTGATCAAGATCTGGAGCCGCCGCTCCACGGTCCTGCCGCAGTTCGTGGGCGTTACCTTCGGCGTCTACAACGGCCACAAGCATATTCCGGTCCTCGTCTCGGAGGACATGATCGGCCATAAGTTCGGGGAGTTCGCTCCCACCCGGGCCTTCTACGGCCATGCGGCTGACCGCAAGGCGAAGAGGACGTAACGATGGGCAAGGCCAAGCGCGCGCGCGTGCTCAAGGACAACGAGGCGCAGGCCGTGCTCCACATGGTGCGGGTGAGTCCGCGCAAGCTCAATCTTGTCGCCCAGATGATCCGCGGCAAGAAGGTGTCGGTTGCGCTCGCCGATCTGGAGTTTTCGCGCAAGCGCATCGCGAGCTCGGTCAAGAAGACACTGCAAAGCGCCATCGCCAATGCCGAGAACAACCATCAGCTCGACGTCGACAATCTGGTCGTCGCCGAGGCGCATGTGGGCAAGGCGCTGGTGATGAAGCGCTTCAATCCGCGGGCCCGCGGACGGGTCGGCCGCATCCTGAAACCGTTTTCGAACCTGACCGTCGTGGTCCGCGAAGTCGAAGAAAGCACCTGAGCATGGGACAGAAAGTCAATCCGGTCGGGCTCCGTCTCGGGATCAACAAGACCTGGGATTCCCGCTGGTACGCCAACGACACCGAGTACGGCGACCTGCTGCACGAGGATGTGCGGATCCGCGGGGCGCTGATGGACGACCTGAAGCAGGCGGCGGTCTCGCGCGTTGTGGTGGAGCGCCCGCACAAGAAGTGCCGGGTGACCATCCACACCGCCCGCCCGGGAATCGTCATCGGCAAGAAGGGCGCCGACATCGAGAAGCTGCGCAAGAAAGTGGCCTCGATGACGAAATCGGAAGTGCACATCAATATCGTCGAGGTCAGGAAGCCCGAGATCGACGCGCATCTGGTCGCCCAGTCGATTGCGCAGCAACTGGAGCGCCGCGTGGCGTTCCGCCGCGCCATGAAGCGGGCCGTGCAATCGGCCATGCGGCTCGGCGCCCAAGGGATCCGCATCAGCTGCGGCGGCCGGCTCGGTGGAGCGGAAATCGCGCGCAGCGAATGGTATCGCGAGGGCCGCGTGCCGCTGCATACGCTCCGGGCCGACATCGACTACGGCCACGCCACCGCGCACAGCGCCTACGGCACGATCGGCGTCAAGGTCTGGATCTTCAAGGGTGAGATCCTCGAGCACGATCCGTTCGGGTCGGAGAAGCGGGCGCTCGAGGGCACCGAATCGACAAGGCGCGGCCACGCGGCCTGACGAGGACGGAGCTGAAAGAGAAGAACGATGCTGCAACCGAAGCGCACCAGGTTCCGCAAGGCCCATAAGGGCCGCATCCACGGAACGGCGAAGGCCGGGACGATCCTCAACTTTGGCCAGTACGGGCTGAAGGCGATGGAGCCGGACCGCGTCACCGCTCGCCAGATCGAGGCGGCGCGGCGCGCCATTACGCGCCAGATGAAGCGCGCCGGGCGGGTGTGGATCCGCATCTTCCCGGACGTTCCGGTGTCGAAGAAGCCGGTGGAAATCCGCATGGGCAAGGGCAAGGGCGCGCCGGAATTCTGGGCGGCGCGGGTGCATCCGGGCCGCATCATGTTCGAGATCGACGGGGTGAACGAGGAGACGGCGCGCGAAGCGCTTCGCCTCGGAGCCGCGAAGCTACCCATCCGCACGCGCGTCGTCGCGCGCATCACGGAGTGACGGGGATGAAGGCCGAGGAAGTCCGCACGCAGTCGCTCGACGAGCTGAGCGACCGGCTCGCCAGCCTGAAGAAGGAGCAGTTCAACCTGCGGTTCCAGACGGCGACCGGCCAGTTGGAGAAGACCGCACGCGTCCGCGAGGTGCGCCGGGATATCGCACGCATCAAGACCATCGCCGCCCAGAAGCGCGCGGCGGTATCGAAGGGCTGAGGAGAGAGCGATGCCGAAAAGGCTGCTGCAGGGCGTCGTCGTCAGCGACAAAGCCCACAAGACCATCGTGGTCGACGTCGAGCGTCGCTTCACGCATCCGATCCTGAAGAAGACGGTGCGGCGGACGAAGAAATACCAGGCGCACGATCCGGAGAACCGATTCAAGATCGGCGACCGGGTGGTGATCCAGGAGAGCAAGCCGATCTCCAAGACCAAGCGCTGGGTGGTGATCGGCGAAGAAGCTCCGGCCGAGGGTGCCGGTTGAACCGTAACGAATTGCGGCGGGGCGGGCCCGCCATTGCCCGGGACCGGGCGTAACAAGAAGAAGGACGTCGCGCGATGATCCAGATGCAGACGAACCTCGATGTCGCGGACAATTCCGGCGCGCGCCGGGTGCAGTGCATCAAGGTGCTCGGCGGCTCGAAGCGGAAATACGCCCATGTGGGCGACATCATCGTCGTCTCCGTGAAGGAGGCGATTCCGCGCGGTCGCGTGAAGAAGGGCGACGTGATGAAGGCGGTGGTGGTGCGCACGGCAAAGGACATTCGCCGCTCCGACGGGAGCGTCATCCGCTTCGACCGCAATGCGGCCGTGCTCATCGACAACAAGGCGGAGCCGGTCGGCACGCGCATCTTCGGCCCGGTGCCGAGGGAGCTGCGCGCCAAGAACCACATGAAGATCATCTCGCTCGCGCCGGAGGTTCTGTAGATGGCCGCGCGGATCAAGAAGGGCGACAAGGTGGTCGTGATCACCGGACGCGACAAGGGCCGCTCCGGCGAGGTGATCAAGGTCATGCCGAAGGAAAACCGTGCGCTGGTGCGCGGCGTCAACATGGTGACGCGGCATCAGAAGCAGTCGGCGGCCGAGCAGGGCGGCCTCGTCCGCAAGGAGGCGCCGATCCACCTGTCTAATGTTGCGATTGCCGATCCGATCGACGGCAAGCCGACGCGCGTCGGCTTCAAGATGCTTCAAGACGGCCGCAAGGTTCGCGTCGCCAAGCGTTCGGGAGAGACTATCAATGGCTGAAGCTGAGGCAGCGGCGAACGGCTCCAAATACGAGCCGCGGCTGCTGAAGTTTTATCGCGAGGTCGTGGTGCCGAAGCTCAACGAGGAGTTCGGCTACAAGAACCCGCACAGCGTCCCGCGGGTCGACAAGATCGTGCTCAACATGGGCGTGGGCGAGGCGACCGCCGACACCAAGAAGGTGCAGCTGGCGGCGGACGATCTGGCGATGATCGCCGGCCAGAAGCCGGTCATCACGCATGCGCGCCAGTCGATCGCGACCTTCAAGGTGCGCGAGGGCATGCCCATGGGCGCCAAGGTGACGCTCCGGAAGGCACGCATGTACGAGTTCCTCGACCGGCTCGTCACGGTGGCGCTGCCCAGGGTGCGCGACTTCCGCGGCCTCAGCCCAAAAAGCTTCGATGGACGAGGCAATTACGCGCTGGGGATCAAGGAACACATCATCTTTCCCGAGATCAACTACGACAAGGTCGATCAGGTTTGGGGAATGGACGTCGTGGTGTGCACCACGGCGAGAACCGATGAAGAGGCGCGGGCATTGCTCGGCGCTTTGAATTTCCCGTTCCGGCAGTGACCGAACGAAGAGAGGCTTGAACGATGGCGAAGAAGAGCGCGATCGAGAAGAACAACCGCCGGATGCGGCTCACGAAGCAATTCGCCGCCAAACGAGCGAAGCTGAAGGCGGCTTCCGTCGACAAGAATCTTGGCGACCAGGAGCGCTTCGCCGCGCGGCTGAAGCTCGCCGAGTTGCCGCGCAACTCGGCGCCGAACCGCGTGCGCAATCGCTGCGAGATCACGGGCCGGCCGCGCGGGGTATACCGCAAGCTCCGGATGAGCCGCATTGCGCTACGCGAGATGGGCAATGACGGAAAGATCCCGGGCATGGTGAAGTCGAGCTGGTGAGGAAATCGAAATGCTGATGAACGATCCGCTCGGCGACATGCTGACCCGCATCCGCAATGCGCAGCTCAGGAAGCGCCCGACCGTCACCACGCCGGCCTCGACGCTCCGGGCGCGCGTCCTCGATGTGCTGGAGACGGAAGGCTATATCCGCGGCTACTCTGAGGTCGCGCTGAACGGCAAGGCGGAGTACCAGATCGAGCTCAAATATTCCGACGGCCAGCCTGTCATCCGCGAGATCCAGCGGGTTTCGAAGCCGGGCCGCCGTGTCTATTCCTCGGTGAAGAGCATTCCGCGCGTGGCGGACGGCCTCGGCGTGTCGATCCTGTCGACGCCGAAGGGCGTCATGTCCGATCACGAGGCGCGCACCCAAAATGTCGGCGGCGAGGTGCTCTGCCGCGTCTTCTGACGACGGCAGAGATGAGAAGCGAGTAGGACGATGTCGCGAATTGGCAAGAAACCGGTGCCGGTGCCGAAAGGCGTGACGGCGAAGATCGAGGGCCAGACGGTCAGCGCGAAGGGACCGAAGGGCGAGCTCGCGGTTGTGCTCGGCGATCACGTCTCCGTCTCCATGACGGATGCCGGCGTCGCGGTCGAGCCGCGCGACGAATCCAAGCAGGCGCGCGCCTTGTGGGGCATGTCGCGCACGCTCGTGCAGAACATCTTCGCCGGGGTGACGGAGGGGTTCGAGCAGCGCCTGGAGATCAACGGCGTCGGTTATCGTGCGCAGGTGCAGGGACAGAGCCTCGGGCTTGCTCTCGGCTACAGCCACGAGGTCAACTACGCGATTCCGGAGGGGATCAAGATCGTGACGCCGAAGCCGACCGAAATCGTCGTCTCCGGAATCGACAAACAGAAGGTCGGTCAGGTAGCCGCGGAAATCCGCCGCTGGCGGCCGCCGGAGCCCTATAAGGGCAAGGGCGTGAAATACGCCAACGAGTACATCTTCCGCAAGGAAGGCAAGAAGAAGTAGGTCGAGGCATGGCAACGAAGAAACCCGGAGCGATCCGCCGCGAGATTCGCGTGCGCAAGGCGCTGAAGAAGGTGGCTGGCGGGCGTCCGCGGCTGTCGATCTTCCGCTCGTCGGCGCATATCTATGCGCAGGTGATCGATGATCGGCGCGGCCACACCGTGGCCGCCGCCTCGAGCCTGGAGAAGGATCTTCGCGAGAAGCTGAAGACCGGCGCCGACAAGGCGGCAGCCGTCGAGGTCGGCAAGCTCGTGGCTGAGCGCGCGAAAGCCGCTGGCGTCGAGAAGGTTGTCTTCGACCGCGGCGCCTATCTCTATCACGGGCGCGTCAAGGCGCTCGCCGATGCCGCCCGGGAAGGCGGACTTGAATTCTGACCTCGCGCCGAAGCGAGGCACACCCCATATCGAGGATCGGACGGTCTGAAATGTCAGAACAGGGACGCCGGCGAGATCGCGGCAGGGAACGGGACCGCGGCGAAGAGCGCGACAGCGAATTCGTCGACAAGCTCGTTCACATCAACCGCGTCGCCAAGGTGGTGAAGGGCGGTCGTCGCTTCGGCTTTGCCGCCCTCGTCGTCGTGGGCGACAAGCGCGGTCGCGTCGGCTTCGGCCACGGCAAGGCGCGCGAAGTTCCCGAGGCGATCCGCAAGGCGACGGAAGCGGCGAAGCGCGCGCTGATCCGCGTGCCGCTGAAGGAAGGGCGCACGCTGCATCACGACGTCCACGGCCGGCATGGCGCCGGCAAGGTTATCCTGCGCGCCGCGGCGCCCGGCACCGGCATCATTGCGGGCGGCCCGATGCGCGCCGTCTTCGAGACGCTCGGCATCCAGGACATCGTGGCGAAGTCGATGGGGACGTCGAACCCCTACAACATGGTGCGCGCGACGTTCGACGCGCTGCAGCACGAGGACAGCCCACGCGCTGTCGCCGCGCGACGTGGCGTCAAAGTCTCCACTCTGCAGGCTCGCCGCCGCGATGCGGACGCCGCCGCGGCTGTGGAAGCCTGAGGAGATCCCATGGCCGTCAAAACGATCGTCGTGGAGCAGATCGGCAGCCCGATCCGCCGGCGCTTCGATCAACGCGAGACCCTGATCGGCCTCGGGCTGAACAAGATGCGTCGCCGTTCCACGCTGAAGGATAGCCCGGCGACACGCGGCATGATCGCCAAAGTCCACCACCTCGTTCGCGTCGTCGACGAGGGCTGAGACGCCGACACTGGAACGGACCTAACCCAATGAAACTCAACGAGCTTTCGGACAGACCCGGCGCGATGAAGAACCGCAAGCGGGTCGGGCGCGGCATCGGCTCCGGGACCGGCAAGACCGCCGGCCGCGGCGGCAAGGGCCAGACCGCGCGTTCCGGCGTTGCCATAAAGGGCTTCGAGGGTGGCCAGATGCCGTTGCATCGGCGCCTGCCGAAGCGTGGCTTCACCAACATCTTCCGCAAGGACTTCGTGGAAGTGAGCCTTGATCGCATCGAAGTGGCCATCGGGGCCGGGCGTCTCGACGCCGGCCAGACAATCAACGCAGAGGCGCTGAAAGCCGCGGGGATCATCAAGAGCGCAAGGGACGGCGTGCGCCTCCTCGGGGGCGCGGCGCCGAAGCGGAAACTGACCATCGACGTTGCGGGCGCGTCGGGCCCGGCCATTGCGGCGGTCGAGAAGGCCGGGGGAACCGTGAAGGTCGCCAAGCCCGCCGCGCCGACGGAAGCCGGCGCCTAAAGGGTCCGAACCCGGGCTCATCGGAGCGATCATGGCCTCAGCCGCAGAGCAGCTTGCCGCCAACCTGAACTTCGCCGCCTTCTCCAAGGCCGAGGAGCTCAAGAAGCGCATCTGGTTCACGCTGGGCGCGCTGCTCGTCTATCGGTTGGGCACCTACATTCCGCTGCCCGGCATCGACCTGGCGGCGCTGACGCAGGCCTTCCAGCAGCAATCCTCCGGCATTCTGGGCATGTTCAACATGT
Organism: uncultured Propylenella sp.; assembly: GCA_964440525.1. Lineage (GTDB taxonomy): Bacteria > Pseudomonadota > Alphaproteobacteria > Rhizobiales > Afifellaceae > DASWJZ01. The sequence continues at coordinate 10,163 of CAYTTC010000034.1, forward strand.
TCTCCGGAGGCGCCGTCGAGCGCATGGCGATCTTCGCGCTCGGCATCATGCCCTACATCTCCGCTTCGATCATTCTGCAGCTCATGACGGCGGTCGTCCCAGCGCTGGAACAGCTGAAGAAGGAAGGCGAGCAAGGCCGCAAGGTCATCAACCAATACACGCGCTACCTCACCGTCGTGCTGGCGGTGTTCCAGTCCTATGGCATTGCGGTCGGCCTCGAGGGCTCGACCGGGATCGTGACCGACCCCGGCTGGTTCTTCCGCTTCACGGCCGTCGTCACGCTGACCGGCGGCACCATGTTCCTGATGTGGCTCGGCGAGCAGATCACGTCGCGCGGCATCGGCAACGGCATCTCGCTCATCATCTTTTCGGGCATCGTCGCCAATGTTCCATCGGCCTTGGCAGGGATGCTCGAGCTCGGCCGCCAGGGCGCGCTCTCCAGCGTCGTCATTATCGGCGTCGGCGTGCTTGCGGTCGTCGTTGTGACTGCCATTGTTTTCGTCGAGCGCGCGCAGCGTAGATTGCTCATCCAATATCCGAAGCGGCAGATCGGCAATCGCATGTTCCAGGGCGATTCATCGCACCTGCCGCTGAAGCTCAACACGGCGGGCGTGATCCCGCCGATCTTCGCCTCGTCGCTGCTGCTGCTGCCGATCACTGTCGCCAACTTCTCGGCCGGCCAGGGGCCGGGCTGGCTGACGACGGTGACGGCGCTGCTCGGCAACGGGCAGCCGCTCCATATGCTGTTCTATGGGGGGATGATCGTCTTCTTCGCCTTCTTCTACACCGCGGTCGTGTTCAACCCGAAGGACACGGCCGATCAGCTGAAGAAGCACGGTGGCTTCATTCCCGGAATCCGGCCAGGCCAGCGGACGGCGGAGTATATCGACTACGTGCTCACCCGCATCACGGCGATCGGCGCGATATATCTGGTAATCGTCTGCCTGCTGCCGGAAGCGCTCATCACGCGGGTCGGTATCCCATTCTATTTCGGCGGCACGTCGCTGCTCATCGTCGTCAACGTCACCATGGACACAGTGCAGCAAGTGCAGGGACACCTCCTCGCTCACCAGTATGAGGGCCTCGTCAAGAAGTCGAAGCTCAGAGGCCGGCGGCGATGAGGCTGATCCTGCTCGGACCGCCCGGGGCAGGCAAAGGCACCCAGTCGCAGCGGCTCGTCAAGAAGCACGGAATCGTGCAGCTTTCGACCGGCGACATGCTGCGGGCGGCGATCACGGCGGGAACCCCTATCGGGAAGAAGGCCAAGGACATCATGGCGCGGGGAGACCTCGTTCCCGATGACGTCGTGGTGGGCATCATTTCCGACCGCATCAACGAGCCGGACGCCGGGCAGGGCTTCGTGCTCGACGGCTTTCCGCGCACGGTGAAGCAGGCGGAAGCGCTCGACGGCCTTCTCGACAAGATGGGGTTGAAGCTCGATGGCGTCGTCGAGCTGAAGGTGGACGAAGGAATCCTGTTGAAACGGATCGCGAAGCGCCACGCCGACATGCAGGCGCGGGGTGAGGCGACGCGTCCCGACGACAACCCGGACGCTTTCAAGACGAGGCTCGGAGCTTATCGCGAGCAGACCGCGCCTCTCATTGACTACTATCGCAGGAGGGGGGCGCTCAGAAGCGTCGATGGCATGGCCGGGGTAGACGATGTGTCGCGGTCGATCGACGCGGTTTTACCCGGCGGATAGACCATTGCGGGGCAGGCGGGGCGGTTGACGGGCGGCTGCCAAACCATTACATAGCGGCACCAATCCTGAAGAGTCTGGAGCGGTGCCGGGGCCTGGAAAGTGTTCCGGGACCGGCCTTTTTGCGTTCCCGGCCGGGTTAGGCGAGGGCGCCGGTCAAGGCGCGGCAAAGGAGCAGCGGACGTGGCACGCATTGCTGGCGTCAACATTCCGACGAACAAGCGCGTAGTCATCGCGCTGCAATACATTCATGGAATCGGCCCGACCAAGGCACGCGAGATCGTTCACAAGGCGAACGTCCCTGACTCTCGCCGCGTCAACGAGCTTTCCGATTCTGAGGTGCTCCAGATTCGCGAGGCGATCGACCGCGACTACATGGTGGAGGGCGATCTCCGCCGCGAGGTGTCGATGAACATCAAGCGGCTCATGGATCTCGGATGCTACCGTGGCCTCCGCCATCGTCGCGGCCTTCCGGTCCGCGGCCAGCGCACCCACACAAATGCGCGCACGCGCAAGGGTCCTGCGAAGGCGATCGCCGGCAAAAAGAAATAAGCTTGAACGGGACAATCTGACAAATGGGCAAGGAAGCAACGCGCGTCCGCAGGCGCGAACGCAAGAACATCACGTCGGGCATCGCCCACGTTGCATCGACCTTCAACAATACGATGATCACGATCACCGACGTGCAGGGCAACACGATCGCCTGGTCATCGTCGGGGGCCATGGGGTTCAAGGGCTCGCGGAAGTCGACGCCTTATGCCGCACAGATCGCCGCGGAGACGGCGGCCCGCAAGGCGCAGGACCACGGCATGCGCACGCTCGAGGTGGAAGTTTCGGGACCCGGCTCCGGCCGCGAATCGGCGCTCCGCGCCCTGCAGGCGGCCGGCTTCACGATCACCACGATCCGCGACGTGACGCCGATTCCGCACAATGGCTGCCGGCCGCCGAAACGCCGGCGCGTTTAGTTCGCAACAAGAGTACGCCGCTCCGAGGCGGCGCGAGGGCCGCTTCGAGCGGCGACAATTCGCTGAGAGGCACGATGGTTATCCAGAAAAACTGGCAAGACCTCATCAAACCGAACAAGCTCGACGTCAAGCTTGGTTCCGAACGGCGGCGCATCGCCACCATGGTCGCCGAGCCGCTCGAGCGCGGCTTCGGCCTGACGCTCGGCAATGCGCTCAGGCGCGTGCTCCTGTCGTCGCTGCAGGGCGCGGCGGTGACGAGCGTGCAGATCGATGGCGTGCTGCACGAATTCTCCTCGATCGCCGGGGTGCGCGAGGACGTGACCGACATCATCCTCAACATCAAGGAAATCGCCGTAAAGATGGAGGGCGAGGGTCCGAAGCGCTTGACCTTGCGCAAGACCGGGCCGGGCCACGTCACGGCGGGCGACATCCAGACTGTAGGCGACATCGCGATCCTCAATCCGGAGCTCGTCATCTGCACCCTCGACGACGGCGCCGACATTCGCATGGAGCTCACCGTCGACACCGGCAAGGGCTATGTGGCGGCCGAACGCAACCGCCCGGAAGACGCGCCGATTGGACTGATCCCCGTCGACAGCCTCTACTCGCCGGTGAAGAAGGTCTCCTATCGCGTTGAAAACACACGCGAAGGTCAGGTGCTCGACTACGACAAGCTCACGCTTTCCATCGAGACCGACGGCTCGGTCACGCCCGACGACGCGGTCGCCTATGCGGCGCGCATCCTGCAGGACCAGCTCTCGATCTTCGTCTCCTTCGAGGAGCCGAAGAAGGAGGTCGCCGAGGAGACGACGCCGGAGCTCGCCTTCAACCCGGCGCTCTTGAAGAAGGTGGACGAGCTGGAGCTTTCGGTGCGCTCGGCCAACTGCCTGAAGAACGACAACATCGTTTATATCGGCGACCTCATCCAGAAGACCGAGGCGGAGATGCTGAGGACGCCGAATTTCGGTCGGAAGTCGCTGAACGAGATCAAAGAAGTGCTGGCTTCGATGGGGCTTCACCTCGGCATGGAAGTGCCGAACTGGCCGCCCGACAATATAGAAGACCTCGCAAAGCGCTTCGAAGACCAGTATTGAGTTTTTGGCCCGCGCCTCTTGGCGTTGGGCAATTCGGGAGAGAGGCCATGCGCCACGGCAAAGCGGGCCGCAAGCTGAACCGCACATCGAGCCACCGCACGGCGATGTTCGCCAACATGGCGGCGGCGCTGATCGAGCACGAGCAGATCGTGACCACGCTGCCGAAGGCGAAGGAGCTCCGGCCGGTGGTGGAGAAGCTCGTGACGCTTGCCAAGCGCGGCGACCTGCACGCGCGACGCATCGTCGCCTCGCGCATTCGAAGCGAGGAGATGGTCAAGAAGCTCTTCGAGACGATCGGTCCCCGCTACAAGGAGCGGAACGGCGGCTACACGCGGGTTCTGAAAGCCGGGTTTCGCCACGGCGACAACGCGCCGGTCGCGGTGATCGAGTTCGTCGACCGCGACCCGGAGGCGAAGGGCGCCGGCGACCGGGCACGGACTGAAGCCGCGTCGGCGGAGGAGCAGGTCGCGGCGTAAATGGGGATGAGTTCGAGGGATCGCAGGGGGCCGCAAGCGGCCCCCTTTTTCGTTTGCGCGGGCTGAGCTTAGCAGCCCTCCTTGCTGTTGTGCGATTCGGCGCCTATTTCCGGTCGGGGCTCGAATCGAGGAGTGCGGGGATGCGAAAGAGCATCGGCCTGATCGCCGCCTTGGCCGCGGTTGCCGTCGTCGGCGTTGTGGTCTGGCATTCCGGCACGACCCCGGTTCAGACGACGCTCACCCCGCCGCTCGACGTTGCTCCAGCCGCACCGGCGACGACCGGTTCGATCGTGCAACCCGCCGCCGCTCAGGAGGCCGCAGCACCGGAAGCGGCCGTGCCCGAAAACCGCGAGGCGATCCGTCTCTCCTTCGCGCCGATCGTCAAGCGCGTGGCGCCGGCCGTTGTCAACGTCTACGCCACCTCGCGCGTGCAGGTGCGCTCGCCTTTTGAGGGCGATCCGTTCTTCGAGCGGTTTTTTGGTGGAGGCGGCGGCCTCTTCGGTAGCCCGCGGGAGCGCGAGCGATCATCGCTCGGCTCCGGCGTGATCGTGGAATCGACAGGCGTCGTCGTTACCAACAATCACGTGGTCGGCGATGCGACCGAGGTGAAGGTAGCGCTCGCCGACGGGCGCGAATACCAGGCGACGGTTCTGCTCAAGGACGAGCGAACGGATCTCGCGGTCTTGAAGATCGAGAACGGCGAGGAAGGCTTCCCCGTACTCGATTTCGGTAATTCGGATGCGCTCGAAGTGGGTGATCTCGTCCTTGCCGTCGGCAATCCTTTTGGGGTCGGCCAGACGGTGACAAGCGGGATCGTCTCGGCAGTGGCGCGGACCAATCTCGGCATCAGCGATTCCGGCTTCTTCGTCCAGACCGACGCTGCAATCAACCCCGGCAATTCCGGAGGCGCTCTGGTCGACCTCGACGGCGCGCTGATCGGCATCAACACGGCGATCTTTTCGCGCAGCGGCGGCTCGATCGGAATCGGCTTCGCCATTCCCTCCGACATGGTGCGGACTGTGGTAGCGCAGGCGATCGCCGGTTCCACCTCCGTGGCGCGGCCGTGGATCGGGGTAGTCTGCCAGGATATCACGCCCGAAATTGCGGCATCGCTCGGCATCGTCAGCCCGCACGGGGCGCTCATTAGGCATGTCGATGATGGATCGCCCGCCGCGACGGCAGGCCTCAAGGTCGGCGATCTCATCATCAAGGCCGCGGATGGCGATGTCGGCAACACCGCGGCGTTCGGTTATCGGTTAGCGATCGTCGGCATTGGCAATCCGATTGCTCTCCAGATCTGGCGCGATGGCGTTACGATACCGTTCAGTGTCGTTGCCGAGGCTGAACCGGAAATCAACGAAGGCGATCTGACGCGGATTGGCGGAAGGAGTCCGCTGACCGGCGCGGTCGTCGCAGACCTCTCCGCCGCGCTTGCCGATCGGATGCGTATCAGGGGGGTCGAGAGCGGCGCCGTCATCGTGAACATCGAGCCGAAGTCGCCGGCCGACCGAGTCGGATTCCGACCGGGCGACGTTGTGCTCAGCGTGCAAGGCGAGGATGTCGCGAGCGCCAGGCAGCTTTCCGATCTGGTCGAGGCTGGCGGCCGGCTTTGGCGGATCAGCTTCAACCGTGGCGGCCGGGTTTCCAATATCATGATCGGTGGATGAGCAATCTTTTCGAGGCGGCAGGGCTGGCCGACCAGGCGCCGCGTCCGCTTGCGGATCGGCTCAGGCCGGAGCGGCTGGCCGAGGTCGCCGGACAGGATCACCTGCTCGGTCCCGAGGGCACGCTGACCCGGATGCTGAAGACGCGAAGCGTCGGCTCGCTCGTTTTCTGGGGGCCGCCGGGAACCGGCAAGACAACGGTGGCGCGGCTTCTCGCGGAAGAGACGGACCTGCATTTCCAGCAGATCTCCGCCATTCATTCCGGCGTCGCCGAGTTGAAGAAGATTTTTGATGCCGCGCGAGGGCGTCGCCAAGTGGGGGAGGGGACGCTCCTCTTCGTCGACGAGATCCACCGTTTCAACCGCGCGCAGCAGGATTCTTTTCTGCCGGTGATGGAGGATGGAACGGTTACGCTTGTCGGCGCCACGACCGAAAATCCCTCGTTCGAATTGAACGCCGCGCTGCTTTCGCGAGCGACCGTGCTCGTCTTCAAGCCGCTCGATCCGGCGGCGCTGGAGACGCTTCTTGTCCGCGCCGAAAAGGCGGAGGGGCGAAAACTTCCGCTCGACGAGGAGGCGCGCGGCGTGATGATCCGCATGGCGGACGGCGACGGCCGCGCGGTTCTCTCGCTCGCCGAAGAGGTGTGGCGCGCCACCGCCAAGGACGAGATCTTTGGGGCGGAGCGCCTGCAGGCGATTCTGCAACGCCGTGCCCCGATCTACGACAAGTCGCAAGACGGCCACTACAATCTGATCTCGGCGCTGCACAAATCGGTGCGCGGCTCCGACCCGCAGGCGTCGCTTTACTACCTCGCCCGCATGCTCGATGCCGGCGAGGATCCGATGTATCTGGCGCGCCGGCTGATCCGAATGGCGTCGGAGGATATCGGGCTCGCCGACCACAACGCGCTCGCCGTCTGCAACGCAGCGAAGGACGCTTACCATATGCTCGGCACGCCGGAGGGCGAGCTGGCGCTGGCAGAAGCGGTGGTCTATCTCGCCGTCGCGCCGAAATCGAACGCGCTCTACAAGGCCTATGGAGCGGCTAGGCGCGCGGCGAAGGAAGGCGGCTCGCTGCCGCCTCCGAAGCACATCCTGAACGCCCCGACGAAGCTGATGAAAAGCGAAGGCTACGGCGCGGGCTACGAATACGACCACGACGCGGAGGACGCATTTTCGGGCCAGGACTATTTTCCCGACGCAATGAAGCGGCAGGACTTCTATCGCCCGACCGAGCGCGGCTATGAAAAGCGGATCGCCGAGCGAATGGCAGAGTGGGAGAGGTTGCGACGAGAACGCAACGGCTGAGAATCCAGCGACTTGGCGAGTGGCGCAACCGACGCCGGTCTTGTTGCGGTAGCCTTCACGCGTGGGACGGCAGGGTTCTGACTCCAGCTTCACCGGCTCCAGCGGCTGCATCACGCTTGGAGCGATCGATGTGATCTGAACCAACGGTCAGTTCGCGGCGGAGATGAGATCGAGAAATCCCTTGAACAGCGCGGGAGAGAGGATGGTCGCAAGTTGTGCCACCCGCCCGAAAATCTTGTCATCGGCGATGAAGAGCAGGCCGTCCGACCAGTCGGGCGGCTTGCGCCTGGTCGGTTTCGGCGGTTCGGCCGGCTTCGGGACGGGCGCGGCGGTCACTGTCGCCGTTCCGTCACCGGGACCGCTGAATTGGAAATGCACTTCCCCGGTCCAGCTGGTCGGCCCGTTCTCTTTCTCCTTCGGATCTTCCTCAGCATGCGGCAGGAGGAAAGCCGCTGCGGGAATGTAGATGAAGGCGAGCGCCACGGTGAAACCCAGAGCCCACGAGAGGTTCATTGCGCTGAGAAGCGCGCGCAGCTGTGTCGCCGCTGGGTTTGACTCGCCTCCGATCTCGGCCGGCAAGGTGGAGGTCACGAAGGCAGCGAGCATCTCCAGCATCAGCAATGTCGCAAGGAAGAGGACGGCGTTCAGGATCAGGACCTGCTTCAGCGTCCTGAGGCGCGCCGCCACGGGCACTGCATCCTCAGCGCTTGAGATGGCCTTGGTCAGAGCGCCATCCGGGCTGGGCGGACGGAATTCTGTAGCGACGAACGCGGCGATTACGATCGTCAGGCCGGTGGCAAAGGCCAGGGCGCTTAAACCAACCAGCACGGCGCTGACGCCGAAGGCCGGATCCGGCAAGTTCTTCGCCAAGATTGGAGCTAGGATCTCGTTCGAAAGGCCGTCGACAAGTCGTAGGCGGTAAACGAAGAGCAGGTTGATCGCCGCGCCGAGCGCAGCCACGGCGAAGCCAAAGCCGACCTTTCTTTTCGCGCGCAGTGTCGCTTTCTTCTCGGGACAGAAGGTAGATCGAAGCCCAAACGATGATTGCCGCCGCAAGGCAAAGCTGAAGGAGGGTTGCGGCCTTCAGATGATAGAACGCGGCGAGCGTGGCTGGTCGGACGCCTGTCTTCGCGGCAACCGCTTTGGCAAGGTCGTCCGCTGCTTGCGCAGCCGTTCCCCATTGCCCGGAGAGCCTTTTCAGATCCTCGTTCAGCGCTGCCAGGCCTTTCACGTCCATGACGGGCAGTGAGTCGGCGATCGCGCTCCGCAATGCATCGAGACTGTCGGCGGCCGTCCGCACGGTCTCGACTGCTCTCGGCTCGTTGATGTTCAGCACCGCGACAGCGGTGACCGGGTCGAATGACCACGAGCTTGAGAAGATCATTGCCGCCGGCACGAGATATGAAACGACAATGAGTGCGACGAACTTGCGGACCGACCTGCGTTCCCAATCGTCCGGCCCACCCGACCCGGGTGGCTGCCTGTCTTCAAACCCGCCGATCTCCGCCAGCTTTCCTACCCCATCTGGTTGCGTTGCAAGGAGCATGATGCCGGCCCCGCAGGGCAAGTCAATCGGCGAGGGGGCTCAAGCAGGAGAGACGAGGGAAGCGCTCGACATTTTTGGGCTGCTGCCGATCGCGCTTGAGGCGCCGAGCCGGCGGCGCTAACCAAGGTCATGATTCATCTCGCCCTTGTAGCGCTTGGCGGCGCGATCGGCGCCGGCTGCCGTCACCTCGTCAATCTCGGATCGCTGCGCATGTTCGGTCCAAACTATCCGGTCGGGACGCTGACGGTGAACGTGGTCGGCGGCCTACTGATGGGGCTCCTCGCCGGCTATTTCGCGCTGAAATACGAAGCGGGTGGGCAGGGGCTCAGGCTCTTCCTTGCGACTGGCATTTTGGGCGGCTTCACCACCTTCTCCGCCTTTTCGCTCGATGCCATGCTGCTTTGGGAGCGCGGGGATGTCGTCGCGGCGCTCGCCTATGTGCTCCTCTCGGTCATCCTTTCGATCGCCGCCTTGGCCGCTGGCCTCTTCATCATGCGGGCGGTCGCGTGAAGGCCGTCGAAACGCGTAAGGTTGACCGCGACGAGGCCGGAATTCGCCTCGACCGCTGGTTCAAGCTGCATTTTCCGGGCCTCGGCTTTGCCCATCTGCAAAAACTCATCCGCTCTGGCCAGGTGCGGGTCGACGGCGCCCGGGTCGAGGCGTCGGCACGCCTTGCGGCGGGTCAGGCGATCCGCGTGCCGCCGCTTGCGGACTCCGACTCGCGCAAAGGTGTGCCCCAATCGCTCGGCAAGAGCGGTGACCGTGAGGCGCTCGACGCTGCCATCCTCCACGAGGATGCAGACGTGATCGTGCTGAACAAGCCCTATGGTCTCGCGGTGCAGGGCGGCTCCGGCCTGACCCGGCATGTTGACCAGATGCTGGAATCCTTCACCGACCGGCAGGGGCGGAAGCCGCGGCTTGTCCACCGCCTCGACCGCGACACGGCCGGTGTACTCGTCGTTGCTCGCACGCGCTCGGCCGCCGCCTTTCTCGGCGAGGCCTTCAAGGCGCGCGAGACCAGAAAACTCTACTGGGCGCTCGTCGCCGGGACACCGCGGCCGGCGGACGGGCGCATCTCGACATTCCTCGCGAGAGAAGAGGAAACGGAGCGCATGCGCGTGGCGAAGCATGGCGAGAGCGGCGCGGATCACGCGGTGACGCTTTATGCGCTCGCCGACCAGGCCGGTCAGAAGGTTTCCTTTCTCGTCATGCGGCCGATCACCGGGCGCACGCATCAGCTCCGGGCCCACGCCGCCCACATCGGCCATCCGATCATCGGCGATCCAAAATATTTCAACATCGAGAACTGGGAGCTACCGGGCGGCCTCCAAAACCGGCTGCATCTTCTTGCGCGGCGCATCGTCATCCCGCACCCGAAGGGCGGCGTGCTCGACGTCAGCGCGCCTTTGCCGCCGCATATGCAGCAAAGCTTCGCCGTGTTCGGCTTCGACGAGCGGAGCGGCGACGAGGCGGCGGAAAGGCTGTAGGCGGGCGATGAAACCCGCGCTCGACCTTCGCGCCGTCGCTGCGCTCGTCGTCCTCTGCGGCTCCTGGGGGCTTGCGCAGGTGGCGACCAAGGTGGCGCTCTGGGGGATACCGCCGGCGCTGCAGATGGGCGGACGTTCGGCGATCGCCGCGGTGCTCGTATTTCTTTGGTGTCTGCTGCGCGGAAAGCCGGTTTTTCGCTTCGACGGCACGCTCTGGCCGGGCCTCGCAGTGGGACTGCTTTTCGCCGGCGAGTTCCTGATGCTGTTCTACGGTTTGCAGCTCACCTCCGCCTCGCGCGGCGTTGTCTTTCTTTATCTCGCGCCGTTCGTCGTGGCGCTCGGAGCCCATTTCGCGCTCGGTGAGCGCCTGACCGCGGTCAAGCTCATCGGGCTTGCCGGCGCGTTTCTCGGGGTGGTGCTGGCCTTCTCCGATTCGCTTTCGCTCGCGTCGCGCGAAATGCTCGTTGGCGACATGCTTTGTATCGGGGCGGCGATCGCCTGGGGGCTCACCATCATCCTCATCAAGGGCTCGGTGCTTGCAGAGGTATCGGCAGAGAAGACGCTGCTCTACCAGCTCGCCGTCTCCGCTCCGGTTGGGCTCGGCCTTTCCTTCGCACTCGGCGAGGAGGTTGATCCGGGACTTGTGCTCGCCGTTCTGCCGGCCTTCCTTTACCAGGCGATCTGGGTGGCGGCGGTCACCTATGTCGCGTGGTTCGCGCTCATCCGCGCCTATCCGGTTTCGCTGCTTTCAGCGTTCACGTTCCTGACGCCGCTGTTTGGCGTTGCGTTCGGAGCGGCGCTATTGAACGAGCCTGTGTCCGCCAGTCTGCTCGTGGCGCTGCTTCTTGTCGCGATCGGCATCTATTTGGTGAACCGTAGCGCGGCGTCGGCTGCAATCGCGAGCTGAGGACGCGCAAGGCGTGCCCGAATCCAACGGAAAAAGGCCTTCAAATCCGCTCGAGACCGCGCGGCGGCTGACAGCGCCGGTACGCCTGAGGCGGTTCTACGCGAAGGTCGAGATGGCGGAAGAAGAGGGCGGTTTCGTCCTCCGCCTGGATGGAAAGCGCGCGATGACGCCGGGCCGCAAGCCGCTCGCGGTGCCGCGCCACGACCTCGCCGAAGCAATTGCCGCCGAATGGGCGGCGCAAGGCGAGTTCATCGCCCCCGTCTCGATGCCGGTCACCCGCCTCGCCAATAGCGCCATCGACGGGGTGGCATCGCGGCGATCGGAAGTGCGGGCGGCGATACTCGCCTATGCCGGCGCCGACCTTCTTTACTACCGTGGTGGCGAGCCCGAGGGGCTCGTCACGCGGCAGCGGGAAGCCTGGGACCCGATCCTCGCCTGGGCCGAAAAGCGCTTCGGCGCGAGGTTCATCCTCGCCAAAGGGGTGACGCACGTCGCCCAGCCGGAAGCGACGCTCTCGGTGATCGCCGCCGCGATCGAGAACTTCGACGAACCGTTCCGCCTGACCGCCTTCAATCTCGCGACGACGCTTGCCGGCTCGGCGCTGATCACGCTGGCGCTCGCCGAAGGGGCGCTTGACGTGGACGCGGCATGGGCGGCGGCGCATGTCGATGAGGACTGGAATATCGCGAAATGGGGAGAGGATGCGGAAGCCATGCAGCGGCGCGCCCGCCGCTACGCCGATTTCCGCGCGGCCGCGCTGGCGCTTGCTTCACCGCGTTGACGCGTCACGCCGCCTTTCCGATCCTGCCGAGATGCGTGTCATGGAAGCTGGTCGGGAGCTTCAGTCCGTATCCGAGCGCGCGGTCGAGGCCGATATGGGCGCCCAGGATGAAGGGGAGGGACAGAAGGAAAGAATTGTCGCCCCACAGGTACCAGACGAGGAAGAACAGCACGACGACGAGCGCCCAGCTGTGGACGGTGTTGTAAACGGCGGCGCCGAGGCGCGGACCGCCGAGATAGCCCAGCATGGAGAGATCGGGGGCGAGGAGGAGCACCGCGAAGATCCACCAGGGCTGATGCAGGCCGTTGTAGAGCCAGAGGCAGAGGAGAGCGAGCGCGAGCCCCTCGACGCGCAAGAAGATCGTCGTTGACGCCGCTTTGCTCATGGTCGTTCCCCAGGGCAATCCTGGCCGGCAGATTACCGGCCCGGCCGCGCGCGTGCTATCACGCTCATTCACTTAGAAGTTGGCACTCTCAGGGCGGCGACTCGGGCGGGGGCAATCCGGATGCGAGAGGTTCTGAACGAGCTGGAAAGGCGGCGGGAGGAAGCCCGCCAAGGCGGCGGGCCTGAGCGCATTGCCGAGCAGCACAGACGCGGCAAGCTGACGGCCCGCGAGCGGCTCGACGTGCTCCTCGACGAGGGCTCGTTCGAGGAGTTCGACATGTTCGTCGAGCACCGCGGCACCGAATTCGGCATGGCGAAGCGAAAAATCCCTGGCGACGGCGTGGTGACCGGCTGGGGCACAATCAACGGCCGCCCCGCCTTCGTTTTCGCCAAGGATTTTACCGTTTTCGGAGGCTCGCTATCCGAGGCGCACGCGGAGAAAATTCAGAAGGTGCAGGACATGGCGCTCCGCAACCGGGCGCCGATCATCGGCCTTTACGACGCCGGCGGTGCGCGCATCCAGGAGGGCGTCGCCTCGCTCGCCGGCTACGCCGAGGTTTTTCAGCGCAACGTGCTCGCCTCCGGCGTCATCCCGCAGATTTCGGTCATCATGGGTCCCTGCGCGGGCGGCGACGTCTATTCGCCCGCCATGACCGACTTCATCTTCATGGTGCGGGGGACGAGCTACATGTTCGTCACCGGCCCGGACGTGGTGAAGACTGTGACCAACGAGACGGTGACGCCTGAGGAGCTCGGCGGCGCCTCAGTCCATACGGTGAAATCCTCAATCGCCGACGGCGCCTTCGCCGATGACGTGGAGACGCTCCTGGAGATCCGGCGGCTTTTCGACTTTCTGCCGCTGTCGAACCAGGGTCCTGTTCCCGAAATCGAGACGAGCGATCTCTGGGATCGCGACGAACCTTCGCTCGACACTCTGATCCCCGACGCCGCCAACAAGCCCTACGACATCAAAGAGCTGATCCTGAAGACGCTGGACGAGGGGGCTTTCTTCGAGATCCAGGAAGCGCACGCCAAAAACATCGTGACCGGCTTCGGCCGCGTCGAAGGCCGCACGGTCGGCGTCGTCGCCAATCAGCCCATGGTTTTGGCCGGTGTGCTCGACGCCGACGCTTCGCGCAAGGCCGCGCGCTTCGTGCGCTTCTGCGATGCTTTTTCGATCCCACTCCTCACCTTCGTCGACGTGCCGGGTTTTCTGCCGGGGACCGCGCAGGAATATGGCGGGCTCATCAAACATGGCGCAAAGCTTCTCTTCGCCTACGCCGAGGCGACGGTGCCGAAGGTGACGGTGATCACGCGAAAAGCCTATGGCGGCGCCTACGACGTCATGGCGTCGAAGCATCTCCGCGGCGACATCAACTACGCCTGGCCGACCGCCGAGATCGCGGTCATGGGCGCCAAGGGCGCGGCAGAGATTATCTACCGCAAGGACGCGAACGACCCGGAAAAACTCGCCGCCCACACGAGGGAATACGAGGCGCGGTTCCTGAACCCCTTTGTCGCTGCCGAGCGCGGCTACATCGACGACGTGATCATGCCGCACTCAACGCGCCGGCGGGTGGCACGAGCACTGCGGCTGCTGCGCACGAAGGACTTGGCTAACCCTTGGAAGAAGCACGATAATATACCGCTATGACAGGTGATGGTTCCCAGGGGTTCTTGAAAGCATGCCCGTGATGCGCTATCATCTGATGCATGCGCACCACCCTCGATATCGATGCTGATGTCCTGCAGGCGGCGAAGGAGCTGGCCGCGGCAGACAAGACAACGGCCGGCCGGGTCCTTTCCGATCTCGCCCGGAAGGCACTGACGACGCCGGATCACCCGTCGGGACCCCACGGAATGGTCCTGGAAGATGGATGGTACGTGCTTCCGCGCCGAGGGATGATCGTGACCAAGGAGTTGGTCGATCAGCTGATAGAGGAAGCTGACCTTGAGGATGCGCGTATCAGCCTGGCCGAATAGCGATGCGCGCCCTGCTCGATGTGAATGTGCTTCTTGCGCGTTTCGACCCTGAACACAGCCACCACAGACGTGCGCGTGCATGGTTGAACCGCCACTGGAATCACGGTTGGGCGAGTTGCCCGCTCACCGAGAACGGTTTCGTTCGCATCGTCACGCAGCCTCGATATCGCCAGCCAATCACCCTGGCCGACGCCATCTCGATCATGCGGGCGCAGATCGAGCTGCCGGGCCATGAGTTCTGGCCGGACGCCGTATCCATCGCTGACCCCAACGTCTTCGACCACGGCCGCATCCTTGGCTCGAGCCAAATCACCGACATCTATCTCCTTGCCTTGGCGGTAAAGAACGGCGGCCGGCTGGTCACCTTCGATCGCGCGATTCCAATCGCCGCAGTGCGCGGGGCTGAACCGACGCACCTTGTGGTGATCTGATATCGCGACGGCAGGTCGGGGCTCCTTTGTCCAGTCGCGCCACGACAGCCGCAGAGCGCGGTGCTAGATTCCGCTCAAACTGGGAAGCGAGGCTTTGATGCGACGGATAAGTGGGTTCTTCGTGCGTGGCGGCGTTGCCGCCGGCATGCTGATGATGATCTCGGCGGGCGCCGCGCCGGCCCGCGCCGATTGCTACGAGAACATCGGCTGCACCGATAGCGACACCATGGACGTCGACGATCTCGTGGAGCTCTCCTGCGAGAATCTCTGGCATGTCCGCAACCGCATCTACGACGAGAACGGTTATTGCTTCAAAACCGCGCGCGCCCGAAACGCCTTCGACAATTCCGACTGCTGGGTGAAGAACCAGGCGAACGTGAAGCTCAGCCAAATCGAACGCCGCAACGTCGATGCGATCGTCGAGGCGGAATCGGAGAACGGCTGCAACTGAGCGCAGCCGACGACCGGCTTTAGCACCAGAATTTTCCTGCCAGAATTTTCCTGACGGGGATATCTGTGGCGAGCGGCGCTATTCCGCCGCTTCGATATGAGCCGGCTCGTCGTGGTGCGCGTGCACCTTGTGCTCGCGGAGCCTCCGCTGCTCGGCCTGCTTCTTCGCCTTCTCCACAGCCGCGCGGGAGGAATCGTTTAGCTCGAACATTTCTAGATGCTCGCCTTCCGCGTCCACGACGGGAGTGATGGCGAAGTCGCTGTAGCGCTTGTTCGCGGGATCAGCCTCCAACCGCTTGCGCATGCGGTGGATCTTCCACCCGTAGGCGGCGAACCCGGCGTATTTGACCAGCGTCTCCCAAGCGTATTGCGGATAGAAGAGAAGGGCGGGAACGCGCGGGAGCTCCGGCCGCCGCTGGGTGCGATCCTTGAGGCGGAAGTAGCCGCACTGCTGCGGGTGGACGTTCTCGTACTTCATCGCTCCGTAAATCTGCAGAACGAGCCGCCAGATTTTCACCGGCTTGATGCCGTAGGCGATGTTCCGCTGCATTAACCGCGCCACGTGCTCGTCGGAATAGTACCAATCCCAGACATCGAAATACGTCTGCTGCCATTCCTCCGTGGTCATCTTCGCATGCGCGGTCGTCACGTTCTCGATGTCGTATTTGTTGAGGTCAGGATCCATCCAGATGCCCTTGTTAAAAAGGGTCTGGTGATCCTCCGAGCCAGGCAGCGGCGTCAGCACCGTGAACTCGAGCACGTCGACCGCAAGCTCTTTTTGGACAATCTCCACGTCGCGCTTGATGGTCGCTGGAGTGTCGCCGGGGAGCCCCATGATGAAGCCGGCGTAGGTGACGATCCCGGCTTCCTTCCACTGCTGGAACATTTTTCGGTATTCGGTGATGCGGTTCTGGTTCTTCTTCATGTGAACCAGGTTGTCCGGATTGATGCTCTCCAGCCCGATGAAGGCGTGGGTGCAGCCGGCGCGGAAGGCCTTGCTGATGAAATTCGGAATCTGATGCGCCAGCGTGTCGACCTGGATGAGGAACGCAATGTCCATGCCTTTGCGTTCGCGCAACTCGATCAGCCGATCGAAGATCGGCTCCCAATTCTTGTTGCGGGCGAAATTGTCGTCCGTGACGAAGAACCGGGTAATGCCCTGTGTCGCGTTCTCGCGGATGATGCGCTCGATATCGTCGGCGTCGCGCCAGCGCGATTTGCGCCCCTGCACGTTGATGATGGTGCAGAACGAGCACTGGAACGGGCACCCGCGCCCCGCGTCGAACGACGACAGAACGCCGTCGTAGCGCTTCACCAGCCGTTGCGGCAGGTAGGGAATCGTCTGGCCCTGCAAGTTCGGCAGGTCGTGCATGTAGTTATAGAGCGGCTTGGCCTTACCTGCGTGCATGTCCTGCAGGAATGAACCGAACTGCTCTTCGGCCTCGCCCGCGTATAGCGTAATGCCGAGATCGATTGCTTCCTTCAGCTCCGGCGTCAGCTCCTTCAGCATCGAGATGCAGCCGGAGACGTGGAAGCCGCCGATCGCTACCGCGACGCCTTTTGCGCGAAAACGCTTCGCGAGGGCCATGGCGCGGGGAAACTGGTTCGACTGGACGCCGACGAGGCAGACCAGGCCGGAATGGCCAGGCTGCTTGATCCGCGCCGCGATCTTGTCGACCGGAACGACGGTATTCATCTCGTCGTATGCGTCGACCTCGATTTCCACGTTCTCGCCCAGCACCTTGCGGTTGGCGCAGTCTGCGGCGATGGCGTAGAGGCACGCCATCGAGTTCGAGGGGATCCAGGCCCTCGCCCACTGAATGACGTAGCCCTGGCGGTCGTAGTGCGACGGCTTGACGATCTCGACGTGGAACTTGTGCATCCTGCCCGCCCAAGCATTTTCGGCCCCGATGCCTCCATATAGCAGAGAATTCGAGGCTTTGGCGAGGTTTTCCGGCAACATCACGCCCGGCTGAACCAAGGGAGTCCCACCCGCGCCGCCCGACGCTAACGTCTCGCTAACCTTGCCGAACGATTGCAAGGACCTTCCGCAATCGATCCGCATTAGAGCTGTTGAGGTTAGCAATCGCTAAACCGCGTTCGAGGATTTTGCTCATGTTAGCGTCCGATCTCATCATGGATGTGCGGGCCTCCCGCACGATCTCCGCCGATCAGATGGAGCGCCTCGAACGGATGGTCTTCGGAAACGGCACTCCGAACGGCGACCAGCTCGATCTCCTATTTTTGATGGACACCTACCTGCAACGGCCTGATCCGCGTTGGGCTGAGCTTCTGGCGCGCGCCGCGATGACGGCGCTCGTCCCGCCCGCCGAGGGCAGGGGTCAAGCGGCTGGCAGCGCGGTCAAAGCCGCCTGATCAGCTGAAAGGGGGCGGGCAGGGCCTGCCCTTAGCGTCTTGCGGGCGAGGGCCCGCGCTCAGTTCCTTGTCAACATTGCCTTGGCGCTGCTGACAATCGAATGGCGGCGTTAGCAATGGCTGCCGTTGCGATCCCGATCGGCTATAGCGGCTCGATGACCCGCACGCCCGCCATCATGATCCAAGGTACCGGCTCCAATGTCGGCAAGTCGCTGATCGTGGCGGGGCTCTGCCGCGTTTTTGCCGATCGCGGGCTGAGGGTGGCCCCGTTCAAGCCGCAGAACATGTCCAACAATGCCGGCGTCGCCGTGGAAGGCGGCGAGATCGGCCGGGCGCAGATGCTGCAGGCGCGCGCTGCTCGGGTCGCCCCGTCGGTTCACATGAATCCGGTGCTCCTCAAGCCTGAGACGGAGACCGGCGCGCAGGTGATCGTGCAGGGAAAGCGCTGGGCAACGCTCAGTGCGCGCGAATACGGTGAGCGCAGATTCGAGCTGCTGCCATCCGTTCTGGAGAGTTTTGCCCGCCTGGAGGGCGCATCCGACCTGATCCTGGTGGAAGGGGCAGGATCGCCGGCGGAGATCAACCTGCGGCGCGGCGACATCGCCAATATGGGCTTTGCGGCGGCCGCCGACGTGCCCGTTGTGCTCGTCGGCGACATCGACCGCGGGGGTGTGATCGCGGCCTTGGTCGGCACGCACGCGCTCCTGGATCCCTCGGAGCGGACGCGCGTAAAAGCCTTCCTGATCAACCGTTTCCGCGGCGATCCTTCGCTCTTCGATGAGGGGCTCCTCGAAATCGCGCGGCGCACCGACTGGGCGTCGCTTGGCATCGTGCCCTATTTCGCCGACGCCGGCAGACTGCCGGCGGAGGACGTGCTCGGCCTTCACGCCGCAACACCGAAGCCTGGCGCGCGGATCAAGATCGCCGTGCCGCGGCTCCCGCGCATTGCCAATTTCGACGACCTTGACCCGCTTCGTGCCGAACCCGATGTGGACGTGCTGATCGTCGAGCCGGATACAGCGATTCCAGGCGATTGCGACCTGATCCTTATCCCTGGCTCGAAGGCGACGATCGCCGATCTCGACGCGCTTCGGCAGCAGGGTTGGGACGTCGACATCGCCGCCCATCTCCGCCGCGGCGGTCGGGTGCTTGGCCTCTGCGGCGGCTACCAGATGCTGGGGCGGACGATCGCCAACCCTGACGGTGGCGAAGGGCGACCTGGGACTGTTGCCGGGCTCGGCCTGCTCGCGGCGGACACTGTTCTTGGTGGCGACAAGACGACCCGCCCGATTAGCGGCAGCCACGCCGAGAGCGGCGCGTCCGTCACCGGCTACGAGATCCACCTCGGCCGGAGCGACGGGCCGGACTGCGCGCGGCCGTTTCTTTGGATCGGCGAGCGGCCGGACGGCGCGACATCGGCGGATGGGCTCGTTGCCGGCACCTACGCGCATGGCCTGTTTGCCAGCGACCACTTCCGCCGTGCCTTTCTCGCAAGACTCGGAGCGCGGTCAGAGGCGGCCTATGAGGCCGGCGTGGAAGCCGCGCTTGACGGGCTCGCCGCACATCTGACGCGGCATCTCGACCTCGACGCGATCCTCTCTATCGCGCGATCCAGAGGGCGATAGCGGCAGCAAGCGCGGCGAGCACGAGGAGGAGCGCCCACGCTGCATCGATGAGAAGGAGCGCAGCGCTTATGTCGTCCGGCGCGGCGGCTTTGCGGCCGCCGGGATTGAGCCAAGCGCCGTCGACCTCCTCCGCGCCGTAGCGGCGAGGCCCCCCGAAGGCGAGGCCCAGCGCACCGGCGAGCGCTGCCTCCGGCCATCCGGCGTTTGGCGATTTGTGTTTTCGCGCATCGCGCCAGGCGGCGAGGGCGGCGGCGCGCGCGTTGCAACCCGCGAGTGCGGCGGTCGCCACGATCAGAAGCGCCGCGAGACGGGCCGGTACGAAATTGAGGAGGTCGTCGAAACGCGCCGCCGCCCAACCAAAGGCCGCATGCCGCGGCGAGCGGTTGCCGATCATGGAATCGGCTGTGTTCACGACCTTGTAAAAGAAGAGGCCCGGCAGCCCGAGGACGAGATACCAAAAGGCCGGCGCGACGACGCCATCGGAAAAGTTCTCGGCCGCGGATTCGATCGCTGCGCGCGCCACGCCCGCCTCGTCGAGCTGCGACACTTCGCGGCCGACGATTTTGGCGACAGCGCTGCGGCCTGCGTCAAGTCCGCTGAAGGCAAGTCCCTGCTCGACCGCCGCCACGTGGTCGATGAGCCCTTTTTGCGCCAGGAAGACGGCGATCACGATGGCCTCCACCAACCAGCCGAAGGATAGCGAATTGAGCACAAGCTCGAATACCGACCCGGCCACAGCCATGGCTCCGACGAGGAGCGCAAGCGCCAGCACGCCCCGCCTCCGGCGGTGCTCAAGACCGCCGTCGGGATCGTTCAAACTCCGTTCCAGCCATTTGATCGCGCGGCCCATGAGAGCGACCGGATGGGGAACGCGCTGCCAAAGCCATGCCGGGTCGCCGACCAATCGGTCGATCGCAAGCGCCAGTGCCAGGATCAACGGCGCGGAGGCAAATGCGGTCACGGCTGTGGTAGGCCGAGCCGCGGCGCGCGACCAAGCTTCTCTCTCGCCTCGCCGAGGATGTCGCCCAGCCCCATTTTGAATGCCATCGGTCGGCCATAGCCGATCCGGCGGCGCGGCGCATTAGCCGTCAACGCCAGGTCGCCTTGTGGACGATATCTCCCTCTGGTAACGGAGCGGTGAGGGCCTCGTGGCGGAGTGGTTACGCAGCGGACTGCAAATCCGCGCACCCCGGTTCGATTCCGGGCGAGGCCTCCAACCCAGGATTCCAATCGCATGGCGGATTTCGGGGCGCTCCGGCAGCGTATGGTGGACAACCAGATCCGGCCGAGCGAAGTCACCGATCACGAAGTGATCCGCGCCTTTCTCGCGGTGCCGCGCGAGATTTTCGTCGAGCCGGCCGAACAGCCCTTCGCCTACGCCGATAGGGAGCTTCGGATGGCGCCCTCGGCGCCGAACCGCCGCATGATGACCCCGGTCAGCCTCGCGCGCCTCGTGCATGCGCTGCCGCGCGGGGCTGAGACGAAGGCGATGGTGGTCGGCTGCGGCAGCGGCTATTCCGCGGCCGTTCTCGCCCGGCTCGCCGGCTCCGTCGTGGCCGTCGAGGAGGACCAAGTCCTCGGTGTGCGCGCGCGCGAGAATCTGGCGGCCCTTGGCGCTGCCAACGTTTCGGTGGTCGAGGCGAAGCTCGTCGACGGTTTTCCCGGCGGCGCCCCCTATGACGCCGTTCTCGTCGACGGCGCGATCGAGGTTCTGCCCGAAGCCCTCGTCGCGCAGTTGAAGGTAGGCGCCTTCCTGGCCGCGATCGAACGGGACAGTCGCCTGAGCCGGGCCATGCTCTACGAGAAGGTCGGCGAGACGGCCGCCAAACGGCCCCTCTTCGACGCCTGGGCGACGCTCCTCCCGGGTTTTGAGCGCCGGCGCGAATTCGTCTTCTGAGAGCGCCGCCCGCGCCGCCGTCAAGTCTGTCGCAAAAGAGTCGCGGTTCAACGCCAATTCTGTTGATGACGGGCGCTTAGTCGGCCGAATCAGCCGATAGGGATGTTAAGAGTGCAGTCCCCGCCTCCCAAGCCGGGCGCCGTCAAGCGTAGTCGAGGAACAAGTGCTCCGTTTTAAGTCCGCCGTCGTCGCGGCCGTCAGCGGCCTTGTCTTGTTTGCCGTCGCACCGTCGGCATCCGCGGAGACGATCGCGCATGCGCTTGCGTCCGCCTACGCAAACAATCCGCAGATCAATTCGGCGCGCGCGCAGACGCGGTCGGATGACGAGCTTGTGCCGATCGCGCGCTCCGGGCGCCTTCCCATCATTTCGCTCTTCAGCACCATGATCGGACGGACGACCGACACCGGGCTTGGCGACAGGACGACCGGCGACAGCACGGTCGGGCTCAGGGTGACGCAGGATGTCTTCACCGGCTTCCGTGTGACCAATGCCATCCGCGAGTCGGAAGCCGGCGTGCTGGCGAGCCGCGAGCTCCTGCGCAATACCGTCCAGAACGTGCTCTTCGACGCCGCGCAGGCCTATATGGACGTGATCCGCGATGCCGCCATCCTCGACATCCGCCGCAGGAACGTCCTCTTTCTCGACGAGCAAGTCCGCGCCGCCAACGAACGGTTCAATGTCGGAGAGAACACGCGCACCGACGTGGCGCAGGCGCGGGCCCGGATCGCTACCGCGCGGTCAGCGGTGAGCCTCGCCGAAGCCAACCTCGCGATCAGCCGGGCGACCTACCGGCAGGTCGTCGGCCACGACCCGAAGGGGCTCGGCGAGGAGTTCCCCTATGGCCGTCTCGTTCCCGCTGAGCTTTCGGCGGCCCTCGCCGTCGGCCAAGATGGCCACCCAGTAGTCCTCGCTTCGATCCACCAGGCCGACGCGCAAGCCTTTGCCGTGAAGCAGATCGAGGGCGAGCTGTTGCCAACCGTTTCGATCGAGGGCACCGTCGATCACGCGGAAAGCCTCGACACCAGCATCGATCCCAATTCCGCGTCGGTCATTGGCCGCATCTCCATCCCCCTTTATCCGGGCGGCGCCGTCTATCCACGGGTGCGGCAGGCGAAGGAGCTGTATGGGCTGCGGAAGATCGAGATCGATGTCTCTCGCGACCGGGTGCGCGCGGCCGTGGTCTCCGCCTGGGCGCAGGTCGACGCCGCCCGTGGCGCCATCGCCGCCGCTAACGAAGGGGTCGACGCGGCGGATATTGCGCTCTCCGGCGTGCAGGAGGAGCAGCGAGTCGGCCAGCGCACCACGCTCGACGTGCTCGACGCGCAGCAGGAGCTTTTGAGCAATCGCGAGACGCTCGTTGTGGCGCGCCGAGACCGCGTGGTGGCGTCCTTTGCGCTGCTTTCGGCCATGGGCCGGCTGACCGCCGAAGCGCTCGGCCTACCCACCGAAGCCTATGATCCGACCGAGCACTACACCGCGGTCAGGGGCAGGTTTTTCGGAACTACCACGCCCGACGGACGCTGACGTCCAAGCGCAATTCTGTTGCGATTTCCGCGCCAAGCTTTTCTTAACGCCCGTGTGCGCGTCTAATCTCGCCGATTCGCGCAATGCGAGTCGACGAGGGCCTACGCAGGGGACCGGAAATGGCAAATCCGAGCACGGCGCACGAGCCGTCCATGGAAGAGATACTGGCGTCGATCCGGCAGATCATCTCCGAGGATGGCGACGGGTCGTCCCCCAAGGCGGAAGGCGCACGCGCCGAAGCGATGGCTTCGCCGTCGGCCGAAGGGGAAGCCGAGCGGGAGCCCTATGCAACGGTCGTGTCCCGGCTTGAGTCCGAGCCTGAGCCCGGGCTGACAATCGAGCCGCAGCCGATCAATCGGGAGATCGCCAAGCCGCAAGCGTCGGCACGGACCCCCCAGCCGGTGGCCGAGCACTATGATGCGCCGACCCTCTCGCACCCGGCGCTGGTAAGGCGCCCGGCGGAGCAAGACGATGAGGGCCCGCTTCTGTCGCCGGACAAGGGCGCCGCGGTCTCCGGCGCCTTCGGTGCGCTCGCCCACACGATCCTGGCACAGAATTCGCGGACGCTCGAAGACGTCGTCGCGGGGATGCTGCAGCCGATGCTGAAATCATGGCTCGACGACAATCTGCCTTCGCTCGTCGAGCGGATGGTGCAGGAAGAAATCGAGCGCGTCTCGCGCGGCCGGCGCTAGGCGCAGCGGCTAATCTCGGAGCTCTGACGGGCGCGGCGCGGCGGGGCGGCGCGCCTTCTCATGTTGCAGTGCGGTTGACACGGCCGGGCGCCCTCAGTTTAACACCGCCGCGACCGCCGGGACCGTGATGCTCGATAAGACCTACGACGCTGCGAGCGTCGAGCCGAAAATCCGTGAACTCTGGGAGAAGGCCCAAGCCTTCCGCGCCGGCGCTGGCGCCGAGCCGGGCGCAGAGCCGTTTTCGATCGTCATCCCGCCGCCGAACGTCACCGGCTCGCTGCACATGGGCCATGCTCTCAACAACACGCTGCAGGACATTTTGGTCCGCTTCGAGCGCATGCGCGGCAAGGACGTGCTCTGGCAGCCGGGCATGGATCACGCCGGCATCGCCACGCAGATGGTGGTCGAACGGCGGATGACGGAGCGGCAGGAGCCGAGCCGCCGCACGATCGGCCGTGAGGCGTTCCTGGAAAAGGTGTGGGCGTGGAAGGCGGAGTCCGGCGGCGCCATCATCAATCAGCTGAAGCGGCTCGGCTGCTCCTGCGATTGGTCGCGCGAGCGCTTCACCATGGACGAGGGGCTGTCGCGCGCCGTCGTGAAGGTGTTCGTGCAGCTCTACAAGGAAGGCCTGATCTACCGGGACAAGCGTCTGGTCAATTGGGACCCGAAGCTCATGACCGCCATCTCCGACCTCGAAGTGCAGCAGGTCGAGGTGAGGGGTTATCTTTGGTATTTCCGCTATCCGATCGAGGACAGCGACCAGTTCATTACCGTCGCGACGACGCGGCCGGAGACCATGCTCGGCGACACGGCCGTCGCCGTGCATCCAGAGGACGAACGCTACCGCGACCTCGTCGGCAAGCGCGCCGTCCTGCCACTGGTCGGCCGCCTCATCCCGATCGTCGCCGACGAATTCGCCGACCCGGAGGCCGGGTCGGGCGCGGTGAAGATCACGCCGGCGCACGACTTCAACGATTTCGAAGTCGGCCGCCGTCACAGCCTGCCGCTCGTCAACGTGCTCGACAACGAGGCGAATATTCGGCTCAGACGAAACGAGGATTTTCTTCGCGACGTGCCCCCGTCGGCAGCACTGGCGGAGACGATCGACGCACTCGACGGGCTCGACCGCTTCACGGCGCGGGACAGCGTCGTCGCCATGATGGAAGAGCGCGATCTGATCGAGAAGACGGTCGAGCATACTCACATGGTCCCGCACGGGGACCGCGGCGCCGTGCCGATCGAGCCGTTCCTCACCGACCAGTGGTACGTGAACGCCAAGGTTCTGGCCGAGCCGGCGATCGCCAGCGTTCGCGAAGGGCGCACGGCCATCGTGCCAAAGACTTGGGAGAAGACCTATTTCGACTGGATGGAGAATATCCAGCCCTGGTGCATCTCGCGGCAGCTCTGGTGGGGCCATCGCATTCCCGCCTGGTACGGACTGGACGGAACGATCTTCGTCGAGGAAACGGAAGCGGAGGCAGTGGCTGCCGCGCGCAGGCATTACGGCGGGCCGAAGAAGCTCAAACGCGACGAGGACGTGCTCGACACCTGGTTCTCCTCGGCGCTGTGGCCGTTCTCCACGCTCGGCTGGCCGGAGGAGACGCCGGAGCTGAAGCGCTACTACCCGACGAGCGTTCTCGTCACCGGCTTCGACATCATCTTCTTCTGGGTGGCGCGGATGATGATGATGGGGCTCCATT
>CAYTTC010000035.1:0-33463 GCA_964440525.1 uncultured Propylenella sp.
CTCGTCGTCGCATCCACCTTAGCCACCTGTCTCAGAAACCGGGACCAGCTCTCCATGTAGTCGTAGGCGAGAACCGTGATACCGGCTTCGGGCGCGTCACTGTAGGGGTGATAAATCGGTGCACGGACGGGTGGAAGAACGACACGTTCGTCCGCCGTCAGGTCAAGTTTGATACGCGGCAAATCACGCGAGGATACCGGCCCGCGGTAGCTAAGCTTCCCCTGGCACGACGTCGTGCCACGCGGGTTCTGATAAATCTCGAAGTCCTGTTTGTCGGCGGGAAGTTCAAGGCCGCTCTCATTGTAGACCCATTCCCCGATCTCGGCGAACACGCGCTTAAGAAACGCCGTGTCGATATGCGATGCATCCAGCAGCGTGAAGTCGAGATCTTCGGAGAAGCGGTAAGTCTCGAAGAAGCATTTCTTGAGGCATGTCCCGCCCTTGAACAGCCACGTCTCCGACAGCTCCTCGTGGGCATAGATGCCCGCCAGCACCCAACCGAGCGCGTAATCCTTTTCGACAACATGCGGCGTAAGCGATACCCGCCCGGCCATGTCGAGGATTTCGCGACGGTCGATCACGCGCGCCCTCCCTTTGCCCAAGTGCGGGGAATGCGGAGCCGCCACTTGGCGATGAGACGGGGGCAATCGAGCGAAGGGTCAAGCTTGGCGCTGCCTGTCGACAGATGGGGCGGGCAAAGCTCGGCGAGACTGCTTCCCTTAGGATCGCGCTCGGCGAGGTAGCCGAGGCGCTTGAACACCGCGCCGTTGCCGAGGCGCTCGGCGTATTGGATCAGGCGGTCGTCGTCGCGGTCAGGCCGCGCAAGATAGGCGTCGAGGCACTCAGAGACGTGTTGGATTCCACCGCCAAGCGCGGGCTCATCGAGCATGTCGACGATGGTGCGATGGACGTCGGAGACCAACACCTTGGTATGCTGACGCCAGACCGTTTTCGTCCCGAATATTTTGTCCTCGCGCAGATGCTTGAGCGTGAAGTATGCGCCGTGGCGCTCCTGATGCCTCTGCCGGATGAATTGGGCGGTGACGACGACAACGTCCTTGAAAATCTGCTCGGTCAGATTCCAATGTTCCGCGGCGGTACGCCCGGCGACATAGCCGGGCGAAAAGAGCGCCGGAACCAGAACCCACGGGTCGTCGAGAACCTGCGCGCCCCCAAGCGCGTCGAGCGAGACGGGTATGTAGGCGCCGCGCCCAACGCGCCGCAACCAGCCCTGCTCGGTCCAGCGCGACAGGCGCTTCGCGGCTTCGGTGCGCGAAGTGCCGAGCGTTTCTGTCACGTCGGCGATATGTATGACGTCGCCCGCAGCGGTCAGAACCTGAACAAGCTGGGCTCTGCCCTTGGGGAGTGGATTTGGTAGGCTACTATATTCCATACGTCGTATTTCTCAAAGAGGGTGAATTATAGCATACGAAGTATACCAAATCAAGCGGACTGTGTATAACTAATGCGCTTAAATTCGCGTTTTATGCGAATTGCAGCTGTTTAGGTGCCGTTTCACAAAAAAACCGAGACCGGCGGCCCCCACCACGCTGGTTGTCGCGCGGAGCTTAGGGAGCAAACGCCTCGTTTTGTAACATCTGGCAAGCGACGCGAAATTCTGGCGACGGATCGCAGCAAAGTTTGCGATACGCTTCCACGAAGGAGAGCCAATTTTCAAGGCATCGCCGGTGCGGCCGGCCTCGCCCTCATTTGTAAACGCAACCTTAACTCTCGGAGCAAATTTGTTCCGATCTTAATCATTCCGACGCTGCTTGGAATCTAGATTTGCCCCAATCCAGATCGGGGCACTGACGTGCGGCGTTTATTCCACCTGTGGCGCGACCAGCGCGGCAACACGGCGATCATTTTCGGGCTCGCCCTCGTCCCTCTGCTTGCGCTTGGCGGCGGGGCGGTGGATTTCGCTCAGCGGGCGAGGATTCGCGGCGAGCTCCAGAGCGCATCGGACACGGCCGCTCTCGCCGCTGCGCGTCTGGTCCAGAGCGGCCAGATGGAGCGCGAGGGCGATTGGGATGTACTCAAGGCAAAGGCGGAGGCATCGGCGAGGAGGCTGCTCATGGCGGCGATCCGGGTTCTCGGTTCGCAAGGCACGCCCGACCTCGACATCGAAGTGACGGAGAACGGCGTCACCATCACTGCGCACTACGATATGAAGACGTCGTTCCTGGGCGTGATCGGCATGAACACGCTCCCAGCGGAGGTGGTCGCCAAAGTCGATTTGCCCGATCCGATCATGATCGAGATTTCGCTCGTCCTCGACTATTCGGGCTCCATGAACGACAACGACAAATACATTCGCATGACGGCGGCGGCGCGCGACTTCATCGAGAAGGTCGGCGTGGATCGCGGCGACCGGTCGAAGATCGGCATCGTGCCGTTTTCGGAATATGTGCACGCCACGCTTCCCGGCGGAATGATACGAGGCACGGCGGCGGGGGACGCCAACGCGCCGATGACCACATGCCTCCTCAACCGGGACTATCCCTATTCCGCCGGCGATTCGACGCCCTCCACGTCGATCTCGGAGAGCCGCTGGCCGCAAGTCGAGCTGTCCGACCCGAAGTGTCAGGGCTATGCGGACGGGAACCTGGCGGTGCGCGACCTCACGGACGACTTCACCGCACTCCGCGATGCGCTGTCCGACATGCGGCCGACCGGCCTCACCAATATCGCGCTCGCATCGGAAATGGGCTTCCACATGCTGGCGCCCAATCGGCCGTTCGAGACGGCGCGCGATTTTTCCGAAGCCAATCTGGAGAAGATCCTCATCCTGCTGACCGACGGCATGCAGACAGTGAGCGCGATGGGGCCGGGCGGCGACATCTCGACGCTCGCCGCCGATGAAACGACGGCCGAGGCCTGCGAAAATGCCAAAGCCGAGGGCATCCGCCTTTTCACGATCGCCTACGATATCAATGAGGTGCGCATCCGCGACCTCCTTTCCGGCTGTGCAAGCAGCCCGGGCAGCTATTTCGAGCCGGCCGGCGTTGCGGGAATCGACGAAGTATTCGACGAAATCTTTGCGCAGATCGCCGAATCTGCCTGGCTGAGCAAGTAGCCTATTCCAGCGTCACGCTCCTCAACCTCAGCGCGTTCGCGATGACGCTGACCGAGGAGAGCGCCATCGCGGCCGCCGCGATGATCGGCGACAGAAGCAACCCCAAGATGGGATAGAGCACGCCCGCTGCGATCGGCACGCCGGCGGCGTTGTAGAGGAAGGCGAAAAAGAGGTTCTGGCGGATGTTGCGCATCGTCGCCTCCGACAGCCGCCGCGCTTTCAGGATGCCGGCGAGATCGCCCTTGATCAGGATGATACCGGCGCTCTCCTTGGCAATGTCGGTGCCCGTTCCCATGGCGATGCCAATGTCGGCCGCCGCGAGCGCCGGAGCGTCGTTCACGCCATCGCCCGCCATCGCCACGACACGGCCCTCGGCTCTGAGCCGCTTCACGACGTCGCTCTTGCGCTCCGGCAGGATCTCGGCCTCGACCTCGCCTATGCCGAGGCGCCGCGCGACCGCCTCTGCCGTCGTGCGGTTGTCGCCGGTCAGCATGACGACGCGCACGCCCTCCTTGCGCAGCGCCGCGAGAACCTCGGCGCTCGTCGGCTTGACCGGATCGGCGATGCCGATCGTGCCGGCGAGGCGTCCGTCGACGGCGACGAAAATCGCGGTCGCGCCCTCTTTCCGAAGCGCCTCGGCCGCACTCGAGAGTGAGGTGGAATTAACACCGTCCTCGGCGAGGAACGCGGCGTTCCCGATAAGTACGCGTCTGCCCCCGACGTTACCGACCGCCCCTTTGCCGGTCGGCGCGTCGAAATCGGCGACCGGCGCGAGCTCCAGCTGGCGCTCCTCCGCCGCTCGGACGATCGCTTTAGCGAGCGGATGCTCGCTGGCGCGCTCCACACTCGCCGCGAGTTGCAGGACCTTCGCCTCGTCAAAGCCTTCTGCCGGCACGATCGCGGTCACCGCCGGCCGGCCCTCGGTCAGCGTGCCCGTCTTGTCGACGACGAGCGTATCGACCTTCTCCATCCGCTCCAGCGCCTCGGCGTCGCGGATCAGGACGCCCGCCTGGGCGCCACGGCCGACGCCGACCATGATCGACATCGGCGTGGCAAGCCCGAGCGCACACGGGCAGGCGATGATGAGGACAGTGACCGCGGCGATGAGACCGTAGGCCAAGCGCGGCTCGGGGCCGAAGGTTGCCCACGCCGCGAAAGCGATAATCGCCACGACGATGACAGCCGGCACGAAGTATCCCGAGACCTGGTCGGCGAGGCGCTGTATCGGTGCGCGGCTCCGCTGCGCCTCCGCCACGAGCTGGACGATCTGCTGCAAGAGCGTGTCGCGCCCAACCTTCTCGGCGCGCATGACGAGCCCGCCCGTCTGGTTCACGGTTCCGCCGAGCACGCGGTCGCCGACCTCCTTTGTGACTGGCATTGATTCGCCGGTGACCATCGATTCGTCGACCGCGCCCCTCCCCTCGATCACCGCGCCATCGACAGGCACGCGCTCGCCGGGGCGCACGCGCAGACGATCGCCGACTGCGACAACGGAGAGGTCGACCTCCTCCTCGCCGCCGTCGTCGCTAAGGCGCCGCGCCGTCTTCGGCGCAAGATCGAGAAGCGCGCGGATAGCGCCGCTCGTCGTCTCACGCGCGCGAAGTTCGAGCACCTGCCCAAGCAGCACCAGCACCGTGATGACGGCCGCCGCTTCGAAATAAACGTCGACCGCGCCGCCCATTCCGCCGAAGGCGGGGGGAAAGATATCCGGCGCCGCCGTTGCGATGACGCTGTAGAGCCAGGCGACGCCCGTCCCCATGGCAATCAGCGTGAACATGTTGAGGTTGCGGGTGACGAGCGATCTCCAGCCCCGCACGAAGAACGGCCATCCGGCCCACAACACGACGGGGGTGGCGAGCACAAGCTGGATCCAGTTGGACGCAGCCTGGCCGACCAGGTCGTCGAGTCCGGTGAGATGGCCTCCCATCTCGAGCGCGACGACCGGCGCGGCGAGCGCCAGCCCGATCCAGAATCGGCGCGTCATGTCGATCAGCTCTTCGTTCGGGCCGGCCTCGGCGGTCGCGAGTACCGGCTCCAGCGCCATCCCGCAGATCGGGCAGGAGCCGGGTCCGATTTGACGGATCTCCGGATGCATCGGGCAGGTGTAGATCGTGCGTTCCGGCACCTGCGCTGCCGCGGGCTTTGCCCCCTCAGGCGTCAGGTAACGCGCCGGATCGGCGAGGAACTTCGTCCGGCAGCTGGCAGAGCAGAAATGGTACGTGCGCCCGGCGTGTTCGGCCCGGTGCTGCGATCGGCGAGGATCGACCGACATCCCGCAGACCGGGTCTCTCACCTTTTGGGGCATTTCGCCCGTGTGTGCGGTGTCCACCATTTTCCTGCTAGGCCGATCGCGCCGCCCTCATCGGACATGTGGAGCTTCCAGCAACTGGAACGTCAAGCGGCGCTAGTCGGCGATCGCTATCGGATAGACACGTTCACACGCCATTCAGCCGCTATCTCGCATCATCGCCGCACTCACCCGATCGGACATTTTGGCGAGAGCTTCCATGACGATGATGAGAAAACGGCTTGCTGCCCCTTTGATCGCTGCGACGTGCGTCACAGTTCTCACGGCCACGGCGATGGCGTCAGCCTTTGTGGCGTGGCAGGTGAGCGGCATTTCGTACGACGACGTGCTCATGGTGCGCGCCTTTCCGAACGCCACGTCGCGCATCCTCGTCGGCTATCCGGACGAAATCGTTTTGAGCATGACTGGAAAATGCACCGGCAGCGTCAAGCTCGACGAGATTCAGGGCCTTCCGGCGGCGCAACAGCTTCAGCTCGTCCGCACGAAATGGTGCGAGGTCTGGCTCGACCCGTACGGAACCGGCGAATTTCGCAACGGCTGGGTTTTCGGCCGCTACATCCGGCCGGCCTAGGCTACTGCACGTTTTTCAGCAGGCCGCGTGGATCGGGCGCGCCCAAGTCCTTCTCAGACCCGCCTGACCCGAATGTCGTCGTCACCGTCCTCAGCCGTCGGGCCTGGGTCACCGGCTTCCAAGGCCGAGCGCAATTGCTGCTGCGCGTGCCGGATCTGTTGCATGTGCACCATTGGCGGCGCGCCGCCCTCCTGCGAGCGGCGATGGCCGAGCGCCAGAATCGAGATAGCGCCGAGCCCGAACAGGACGCCCGTCGCGAGAACCGTCCAGTCGATGAGCGGCACCCGGCTCGTTAAAGGAAGCCCAGCGAAGCGGATGGCCGCAAAGGCCAGCGCGGCCGCCGGGATGGCGCCGACGATTGCCGCCATGATCGCAGCGGCTCTCCAGACGCCTTCGCCAAATGCGCCGTCCCTCGCGAAAATCAGCGCCATCACGGCGGCGAACGCGATTGCGCTGAAAAATGCCAGCAGCGCTCCGACGCCGCGCTCGCCGGAATTTTCGATCGCCAGGAGGGCGAGACCGCCACCCGCAATCACAACTGCCGCCGCGAGACTCGACAGGAATGCCAGGGCCGTGACGAGCCGCTTCAAGTTCGCCTCCATCGACCGTCCGCCGTCCCAAAGGGTGAACGAGGCCACGTCTTCCTATACATCAGGGCGGTTGGGTAGCCATCTCGCGACTAACCGTTTAGAAATGACGGTCAGGGGAGCGCCATCGGCCTGCACCCGTAAAGGTGCAGTTTCGCCGGCGGACGCTCCCACAAGAACGACGAGAAAACGGAGGAACTGATGAAGCCACGCCATGCATATCTGGCCTTCGCCGCCGGATTGGCGCTAGCCGCCGGATCGGCCGCCGCCCAGGACCTGAAATTCCCGATCGGCGAAGATACCAAGTTCAACTGGCAGAGCCTCGCGGATTTCAAGGCCGCGCACGCCGACCTCGCGGGACAGACGCTGACTATCTTCGGGCCGTGGCGCGGCGAGGACGAGACGCTCGTCAACAGCGTGCTCGCCTATTTCATCGATGCCACGGGGATCACTGTCAAATACTCCTCGTCCGAAAATTACGAGCAGCAGGTCGTCATCGACACCCAGGCGGGCAGCCCGGCGGATGTCACGGTCCTGCCGCAGCCGGGTCTGATCGCCGACCTCGCGTCGAAGGGCCTGCTCACGCCGCTCGGCGATGAGACGCAGCAATGGCTTCTCGACAACTACGCCGCCGGCCAGTCCTGGGTCGATCTCGGGACTTACAAGGACAAGGAGGGCGCCAGCCACCTCTATGGTTTTCCCTACAAGATCGATGTGAAGAGCCTCGTCTGGTACGTGCCGGAGAATTTTGAGGACGCCGGCTACGAAGTCCCGAAGACGATGGAGGAACTGAAGGCGCTGACCGAGCAGATCGTTGCCGACGGCGGGACGCCGTGGTGCATCGGATTGGGGTCTGGCGGCGCCACCGGCTGGCCGGCGACCGACTGGGTCGAAGACCTGATGCTGCGCACGCAGCCGCCGGAGGTCTACGACCAATGGGTCAAGAACGAGATTCCGTTCACCGACGAACGCATCGTCGCGGCGCTCGATGAGTTCGGCTGGTTCGCCAAGAACGACAAGTTCGTCGATGGCGGCGCAGCGGCGGTCGCCTCGACAGATTTCCGCGACAGCCCGAAGGGGCTCTTTGCCTCGCCGCCCAAGTGCTACTTGCACCATCAGGCGTCGTTTATCCCGTCCTTCTTCCCCGAAGGCACGGAGGTCGGCACTGACGCAGACTTCTTCTACTTCCCCGCCTATGCGGAGAAGGACCTCGGGACGCCGGTGCTCGGCGCCGGCACGCTCGCCATCCTCACCAAGGATACGCCGGCGGCGCGTGCCTTCATCGAGTTCCTAAAGACGCCGATCGCACATGAGCTCTGGATGGCGCAGTCGAGTTTCCTCACGCCGTTCAAGGGCGTGAATATGGCGGCCTACGCAAACGATCCGCTGAAGAAGCAAGGGGAGATTCTGCTTAACTCCACCACCTTCCGCTTCGACGGATCCGACCTGATGCCCGGCAAGATCGGCGCGGGCGCCTTCTGGACCGGAATGGTCGATTTCGTCGGCGGCGCCGATACGGCGACCGTCGCCGGCGAGATCCAGAAAGCCTGGGACTCGATCAAGTAGGTTGCGTTCTGCGATACGATTTGGTCCGGGCCCCAGCCGCCCGGGCCAAGGTTCGGCAAAGACGGACGACAATCCGCAGCCGAGGGTCAGCGTCTCCGGTAAATCCGGGGCGCCGGGAGGGGGAACGCTAGGATGGAGCGGGTAGCCGGCGCGCTTTTTACCGTCGTCGTGGGGGTCGGCGGTGCGCTTCTCTATTTCTATTTATCAAACCTCGTCCTGGATGCGATCTTCTCCGCGCGCGGCACCGGGCCGAAGGCGGCGCGCAACCAGAAGATTGCGGCCTCGATCAGACCCTGGCTCTTTCTCGGGCCGGCACTGATCGCGCTTGGCCTCTACCTTGTCTATCCGCTCGTCGATTCCATCCGTCTCAGCCTCTTCAATCGCACCGGCGAGGAATTCGTCGGCCTGCAGAACTACGTCTGGGCGGTCAACGACACGCAGTTCCGCGAATCCGTCTTCAACAACATCCTGTGGCTCCTGGTGGTGCCGGCACTCGCCACGTTCTTCGGCCTCGTCATCGCTTTTCTCACCGACCGTATCTGGTGGGGCAACATCGCCAAGACC
This sequence comes from uncultured Propylenella sp., assembly GCA_964440525.1. Classification (GTDB taxonomy): domain Bacteria; phylum Pseudomonadota; class Alphaproteobacteria; order Rhizobiales; family Afifellaceae; genus DASWJZ01. The sequence continues at coordinate 8,673 of CAYTTC010000035.1, forward strand.
CTGATCTTCATGCCGATGGCGATATCCTTCGTCGGCGCCAGCGTGATCTGGAAATTCATCTACGATTATCGCAGCGAAGGCTCGACCCAGATCGGCCTCCTGAATGCCGCCGTCCAGGCCTTCGGGGGATCGCCGGAGGCCTGGATCACTGTTCCGTTCTGGAACAACTTCTTCCTGATGGTGATCCTCATCTGGATTCAGACGGGCTTCGCCATGGTCATCCTGTCGGCGGCGCTTCGCGGCATCCCCGACGAGACGATCGAAGCGGCGGTGATCGACGGCGCCAATGGCTGGCAGCTCTTCTTCTTCATCATGATCCCGCAGATCTGGGGCACGATCGCCGTGGTGTGGACGACCGTCACCATTCTGGTGCTGAAGGTCTTCGACATCGTGCTCACCATGACCAACGGGCAATGGAAGACGCAGGTGCTGGCAAACCTGATGTTCGACTGGATGTTTCGCGGCGGCGGCGATTTCGGCCGCGGCGCTGCGATCGCCGTCGTCATCATGCTCGCCGTCATCCCGATCATGGTCTGGAACATCCGCCGGGCGAACGCCGAGATGAGAGGCCGCTGACATGATCGCGGGGCGCAGCAAATCGGGGAACACGTTTGTCCACTTCGCGGTGCTTCTGCTCGTCGTGGTGTGGACCGCGCCGACCGCCGGCCTGCTGATCAGCTCGCTGCGCGAGAAGGATCTGCTGTCGGTGTCCGGCTGGTGGACGGCGCTCACCACCACGGAGCACAGCCAGGTCGGCCGGGCGGCACCGGCGGAGGCGCAGGTCGAGGAGAACGGGCGTTACTTCATCCGCGGCAATGTGTTCGAGGGCGAAGCCAGCGGCACGGTCAACGGCTTCGGCACAAAGATCCAGGAGCCCAACGCCTACAAGGCCGGCGAGACGGCAGAGCTGCCGAGCGGCGGCACGCTCGAGGTCAATTCCGACGGTTCCTACGAAATCAGCTCGGACGCGCCGTTCGAGGGTTCGCGCGGCCAGCGCATTTTCTACATCGCCAACCTGCCGCCAAAATTCACCCTCGCCAACTACAAGGAGGTGCTGAGCACGGCGGGCATCGGGCAGTCCTTCATCAATTCCCTGACCGTCACGATACCGGCGACCATCATACCGGTACTCATTGCCGCCTATGCCGCCTATGCGCTTGCCTGGATGAGGTTCCCCGGCCGCGCGCTGATCCTGTCGCTTGTCGTCGGCCTGCTGGTGGTGCCGTTGCAGATGTCGCTGATCCCGCTGCTGCGGCTTTACAACGATATCGGGATGTTCTTCGGCGTGCCTGCCAAGACCTATCTCGGCATCTGGCTCGCACATACCGGATTCGGCCTGCCGCTCGCGATCTACCTGCTCCGGAACTACATGGCCGGGCTCCCCCAGGAGATCATGGAATCGGCGCGCATCGACGGGGCCAGCGATTTCGACATCTTCATCAAGATCGTGCTGCCGCTCTCGCTGCCGGCGCTCGCCTCCTTTGCCATCTTCCAGTTTTTATGGGTCTGGAACGACCTCCTGGTGGCCATCGTCTTTCTCGGCGCGCAGAACGATCAGCTCGTGCTGACCGGGCGCCTCGTCAATCTCCTCGGCTCGCGCGGCGGCAACTGGGAGATCCTAACGGCGTCGGCTTTCGTCACTATCGTCGTGCCGCTCGTGGTGTTCTTCTCGTTGCAGCGATATCTCGTCCGCGGTCTTCTCGCGGGCTCCGTCAAGGGTTGATCGGGGGTGGATCGAAATGGCTGAAGTCAACCTCAGTGACATCACGAAATCGTTCGGCGCCGTCAACGTCATCAAGGGCGTCGACCTCGATATCGAATCCGGCGAGTTCGTGGTCTTCGTCGGTCCGTCGGGGTGCGGAAAATCGACCCTGCTCCGCCTGATCGCGGGCCTCGAGGACATCACCAGCGGAACCCTGAAGATCGACGGCGAGGTGGTCAACGACGTGTCGCCCTCGCGGCGCGGTATTGCAATGGTCTTCCAGTCCTACGCGCTCTATCCGCACATGACGGTCTACAACAATATGGCGTTCGGCATGAAGCTCGCCCGCGCCAGCAAGGAGGAGATCGACAAGCGGGTGCGGGCGGCGGGCGACATCCTGCAGCTTGGTCCCTACCTCGAGCGGCTGCCAAAGCAGCTTTCCGGCGGCCAGCGTCAGCGTGTGGCCATCGGCCGCGCCATCGTGCGCAACCCCAAGGTCTTCCTCTTCGACGAGCCGCTCTCCAACCTCGACGCGGCGCTGCGCGTCGCCACCCGCATCGAGATCGCCAAGCTGCACGAGAGCATGTCGGGCACGACGATGATCTACGTCACCCATGACCAGGTGGAGGCGATGACGCTCGCCGACCGCATCGTGGTGCTGAATGCCGGGTTGATCGAGCAGGTCGGCTCGCCGATGCAGCTCTACCACAACCCGGCAAACCTGTTCGTCGCCCGCTTCATCGGCTCGCCGGCGATGAACATCATCCCCTGCGTGGTCGAGGGGGCGAACGGCGCCGCCCGGGTGAAGCCGGAGGGGGGCGGCGCGTCCGTCCGGGTCGCCGCGAAGATCCCTGCGGCGAGCATCGGCAAGGCCGGCATCCTCGGCGCCAGACCGGAGAATCTCCGCCTGGCGACCGGCGGCGACGCGATCTTCCGCGGCAAGGTTCTGATCGTCGAGAAGCTCGGGGAGGTGACGATGCTCTATGTCGACGCCGCCGGCGCGAAGGAACCGATCGTAGCCAAGCTCGACGGCGAAGCGAATATCGATCGCGGCGTCGAGGTTGGCCTCACCGCCGCGACCGGAGACCTTCACGTCTTCGACGAGAACGGCATCTCGTTTGATCGCGCCTGACATAGATTCTTCGCCTGCGGAGGCCGACCCGGGCGGTCCTCATTCGTTGACGCGCGCCAGCGCGAAGCCGTCGTGCCCCTTTACGCCGACCGTCTGGATCGCGGTCGCGCTGACGCGCTTTTCGCGTGCGATGATCTCCATGAAATTGCGCACGCCCTTGACGTTAGGATCGGTGCTCTTGTCGTCGATCAGCGCGCCGAAGCGCACGACATTGTCGGCAATGATCACGCTGCCCTTGCGCGAAAGCTTTAGCGCCCATTGAAAATAGGCCGGATTGTTCGGCTTGTCGGCGTCGATGAAGATCAGGTCGAATGGACCGGCGCCCTCCGCCTCGAGCTTTGGCAGCGTGTCGAGGGCCGGCCCGATACGCACCTCGACGCGATCGGCGAAGCCGGCACGTGCGATATTCTCGCGCGCCACCTTGGCATGCTTCGCATCCGCCTCCAATGTGATGAGGCGCCCATCCTTGGGAAGCGCCCGCGCCAGCCAGATCGTCGAGTAGCCGCCGAGCGTGCCGATCTCGAGGATTTCTTGCGCGCCGTTGATCTGTGCCAGGAGCATGAGCAGCTTGCCTTGGCTGGGCGACACCTCGATCGCAGGCAGGCCGGCCTTCTGGCTCGCCTTCAGCGCCGCGTCGAGCGCCGGGTCTGGCGAGACGAAGAGGTCGGTGATGTAGCGGTCTACTTCCACCCAGTTGGTTTCGTTCAACGGAACCTCCAAAAAATCGCTCTCACGCCGCGGCGACGATCTCCAGCTCGACTAGCCAGTCTTCAACTAGCGTCTGCACGACGAGAGCGGTCGTGGGGACGACGTGCCCATTGAGCGCGGCCAGCCGCGCATCCTGGTTCGCTCGGACGTAAGCCGGATCGCGCAAGTAGCTCGTGACCCTGACGATGTTTTCCACCGACATGTCGGCGCTGGCCAAGATCGTTCTGATATTCGACCAGACGAGGACGAGCTGTTCGTCCAGGGTCTTGCCGGCTGCGCCGCGCTCGTCCAGCCCCATGGTCCCGCTGACATAGAGTATCCGGTTCGGCTGCTGAACTTCGAGAGCGTGAACGTAGTCGCCGGTCGCGGGGTATATTCCAGCTGTCGGATTGTGAATCTTCATTTTCATCCGCTGTGCCCGCCTACCCCTTCAACACCGCCCGCCCCGCGTAGCGCGCCGCGGGCCCAAGCTCCTCCTCGATACGGATGAGCTGATTGTATTTCGCGGTGCGGTCGGAGCGGGCGAGCGAGCCGGTCTTGATCTGTCCGCAATTCGTGGCGACGGCGAGGTCGGCGATGGTCGAATCCTCCGTTTCGCCTGAACGGTGGGACATGACCGCGCGATAGGCCGCCTTGTGGGCGGTCTCGACCGCGTCGAGCGTCTCCGTCAGCGAGCCGATCTGGTTCACCTTGACCAGGATGGCGTTGGCCACACCCCTCTTGATCCCCTCGCGCAGGCGCTTCGAATTGGTGACGAAGAGGTCGTCGCCGACGAGCTGGCACTTCTCCCCGACGAGGTCGGTCAAGGCCTTCCAGCCGCCCCAGTCGTCCTCCGACATTCCGTCCTCGATCGAGATGATGGGATAGCGCGCGGCGAGCTCCGCGAGGTATTTTGCCATCTCATCGGAGCCGAGTTTTCGCCCCTCGCCGGCGAGGTCGTATTTCCCAGCCTTGAAGAACTCCGTCGCGGCGCAGTCGAGCCCTAGATAGACGTCCTCGCCCGCTCGATAGCCGGCCTTCTTGATCGAAGTCATGATGAACTTGAGCGCTTCATCGGCGGAGGCGAGCCCCGGCGCGAAGCCGCCTTCGTCGCCCACATTGGTGTTATGGCCGGCATCTTTTAGCGCCTTCTTCAGCGTATGAAAAATCTCCGATCCGATGCGCACGGCATCCGCGAACGTTTCGGCGCCAACCGGCAGGATCATGAATTCCTGAAAGTCGATCGGGTTGTCGGCGTGCACGCCGCCATTGATGATGTTCATCATCGGCACCGGCAGGAGCCGGGCGCTCGTGCCCCCGACATAGCGGTAGAGCGACAGACCGTTCGCCTCCGCCGCTGCCTTGGCGACAGCAAGCGAGACACCGAGAATGGCATTGGCGCCGAGCCGCGCCTTGTTCTCCGTGCCGTCGAGCTTGATCAGCGTCTCGTCGATCTGGATCTGGTTCTCCGCATCCATGCCGCCGATCGCGTCGAAAATCTCGCCGTTCACCGCCTCGAGCGCCTTTTGCACGCCCTTGCCGAGATAGCGCGTCTTGTCGCCGTCGCGCAGCTCCACCGCCTCATGCGCGCCGGTCGATGCGCCGGAGGGGACGGCGGCGCGGCCAAAGGACCCGTCCTCCAGCGTCACATCGACCTCAACCGTCGGATTGCCGCGGCTATCGAGAATCTCGCGGCCGATAATGTCGATGATGGCGGTCATTGGGACTCCTTCGCTCGGCGGCTCTCTATTCGATGCGAGGGCGCGGCGGAAGGCACGGCGCGCATTTTCGCTCGGTGCGGGACCATTTCCAGCGATGCGCGGGTTGCCTCCTTACCGGGGAACCGCCCCACGCCCCTCGCGTTGGAGGGGGAGCACACGCGGCGTCTCAGCCTAGCCGCCGCGGGCGGACATTCAAACAGGAAGGAATCACGTCATGGGCATTTTCTCCAAGGATATCAAAACGTTCGACGATCTCTTCGTGCACACGCTGCAGGATATCTACTACGCCGAAAAGCAGATCCTGAAGGCGCTGCCAAAGATGATCGAGCTGGCGACCAGCCCGCAGCTGAAGCAGGCTCTGGAGAGCCATCGCAAGGAAACCGAGACGCACGTGAAGCGCGTCGAACAGGTCTTCAAAATGCACGGCGCCGAGGCGAAGACGGTCGATTGCCCGGCGATCGACGGCATCATCAAGGAGGCGAACCACCTGACCGGCGACATCGCCGACAAGGAAGTGCTGGATGCCGGCATTGTCGCCGCCGCTCAGGCTGTCGAACACTACGAGACGACGCGCTACGGCACGCTCGTCGCCTGGGCCAAGCAGCTCGGAAGACCGGACTGCGCCAGCGTGTTGGAGCAGAATCTCAACGAGGAGAAGGCAGCCGACAAGAAGCTCACCTCGCTCGCCGAGAGCAATATCAACCGCAAAGCGGCTTAAGAAGCGGCCAGATTCGGACACTTCGCGCGCGGGCCCGGCCCGCGCGCTTTTCATATCTGACGATGTCTATCCGCCCAACTTCGCAAGCCGATCGAACGCGATCAGGCGCTCCAATAGCTTCTCCATCTGGTCGAGCCGCACCATGTTCGGCCCGTCGGAGGGCGCGTTGTCCGGGTCCTGATGCGTCTCGATGAAGACCGCCGCGACGCCGACCGCCACGGCCGCGCGAGCGAGCACCGGCACCATTCCCCTGTCGCCGCCCGTCGAAGCCCCCTCGCCGCCCGGCTGCTGCACCGAATGCGTCGCATCGAAGACGATCGGCGCCCCGAGCTTCGCCATGATCGGGAGCGCCCGCATATCTGAGACGAGCGCGTTGTAGCCGAACGAAACGCCGCGCTCCGTCAGAAGCACATTCGCGTTCCCGCTTTCGACGATCTTGGAAAGCACCTGCCCCATGTCCCAAGGCGCCAGGAATTGGCCCTTCTTCACGTTCATCACGCGTCCGGTTTTGGCGGCGGCGATGAGAAGGTCCGTCTGCCGGCAGAGGAAGGCCGGAATCTGCAGCACGTCGACGACTTCCGCCACCTCGGCGCATTGGCCCGGCTCGTGCACGTCGGTCAGGACCGGCAGTCCGAGTTCCGTTCGGATGTCCGAAAACACCGGAAGCGCGGCGCCAAGGCCCATGCCGCGCTTGCCGCGGAGGCTGGTGCGGTTCGCCTTGTCGAAGCTTGTCTTGTAGACGAGACCGATTCCAAGCCGACCGCAAATCTCCTTCAGTGCCCCCGCCATGGCGAAGGCGTGATCGCGGCTTTCCATCTGGCAGGGGCCGGCGATCAGCGCGAGCGGCAGGCGGTTGCCAAAGCTGACCGGTCCGACCTTCACCACGGCATTCGGCTCAGCCATTCGCGGTGCTCCTGAAGGCGATGACAGTGCCGAGGCCCGGCGCCGCCGGCACCACGATCCGATCCTCGTGGCGCTTCGCCATCCGGCCTGCATAGCGCGCAGCCCGCTCGAGCTCCAAGACCTGCACCTCGAATGCGGCGAAGAGCATGCCGCGCCGCGGATGGGGCGGATCGAGCTCGTAACGCGCGCGAAAACCAGCGGGCGTGAGGAGATGAAAGCTCTGACCGTCCACATCTGCCTCGACGCCGAACGAGGTCGTTTTGAGCTCGCGCTGCCCTGTTGCTCCGGTAAGGAGGATGTGAAAATCGGCCGGATTCTCCGCGACCGCGATCACCCCGGAAACTCCGACCGCCCCGTTCGGATGCTCGAGGTATTGCGGCTGAAAGAGCACGTCCTTGGCGAGATGCTGGCAGGCGAAGAAGGCTGCGTCGGCCGCGGCAGGATAATCGGCATAGGCAAGCGCGAAGCCGATCTCACGCTCCGAGCCGTCAGGGAGCCTCGCCTTGCGGCTAAAGCGAAATATCTCACCGCCAAGCTTGGCCTTCTCGAATGCCGCGTGGTCGGCTTCGGCGTCCTCGCTCGAGAGCGCAACCATGGCAAAGCCCTCGCCCTGCCGCTCGGTAAAGCGCTTGATCCGCTTGACGAAGACATTCCGCTCCGCCGCCGCGATATCGGCCACGTTCCGGTCGAGAATGGAGATCGGCTCCAGAAAGGTGCGGTCCTTGAAGAAGACACAGCAATTGCCCGTGCCAAAGGGATGCCGCGCATCCGGCGCAACCGTAAAGCCAAGGCTCGTCAGCCGCGAGCGCGCCAGCGTGAGCGTGGTGACGGGAAGAACCAGATGGTCGATCGCGCGGATTCGTGTTCCTCCTCGTCGCAAGTTGCGGAAAATCCAGACGGTTCGCGTGGGCGCGCCGCTCGCCGTCCCTATCGTCCTTCGTGCATAAGGTCAAAGCGGCCCCAGGTCTCTAGACGGGCCAGCACGCTTGAAGAATGATGCGGCCAGCAACGGCCAGCGATTTTAGGAAAACGGCGATGCTCGCCAGACTGAAAATCATCGGACTGCTCGTGGCCTTCGCCGTCTCCCTCGCCTTTGCCGAGGAGACGCCGAAGCCGAAATTCGGGCCGGAGGCGGTGCCGATCTTCCAGGAGACCGCGTACCTCCGCGAGGCGCCGGCGCCGGATTATTGGAATCTCTCCCCCTTCTACGTGCCGCAGCGCAACACGAGCGACTGCTCCGTCGCGGCAATCTTGATGGTGGTCAATGCCCTTCGCGGCCTTCCGCAAAACGCCGACCAGGAGCTCGTCACCGAGAACACGCTCATGGCCGGTGTCGGCGACCAGGAATGGATGGTCAAAGTGACGGAGGACGGCTCCGGCGTCACCTTCGAGGAGACGCAACGCTATCTCCGGAAGGCGCTCGACCATTTCGAGCTCGGCGAAGCGACGCTCGAGGCCGTCTCAACGACTGCCGCCGACGCCGCCACGCTCGACGGTCTGCGCATGGCGCTCGCCGAAAACGAGACCTCGGCCGACAACGTCATGCTCATCTATTTCAACCAAGGTGTGATTACCGGCGACTGGGACGGCCCGCATATCTCAGCGATCGGCGCTTACGATGCGGCGAAGGACCGCGTGCTCATCATGGACGTCGACCGCAATTGGTACGTGCCCTACTGGACCTCGACCGAAACGCTGCTCGCCGCACTGGTCAAGCCGATCGCGGCGGAACACGTCGAGCTGGCGGGAGGCACGGGTGGATACATTCTCGCGACCAAGTTATAGTGGCTATTTGGTGAAGTCGGGAGGCGTTCGAACGGGACTGCGGGGCGGCAGATCCAAATCCACGCCGTTTTCTTCGCCGAAGAGCCTTTCAGCGAGCTCAGTCAGGCTTGCAGGTTCAGATTTGCCAGCCAGCCTCTCGACCAGCATCTCGGTATCCAATCGTTCGGCGAGCAAGTCGTCCAGAGAAAATGGGGATGCCTTGGGCAAGGATGCAGCAAGGCTACTGGGTTCAGACAGGATCAAGAGTGCCTGCGCGCGAGCGAGCCTCCAAAGTTGTGCGATGTCGATCCGCTGCCGCATCGAGGGGGCATAGCGGCGTCTGATTTCGGAGTGGAACCCGAATATCTCGCCGCGCCAATGTGGCGCTGCCTCGGCGTCGGGCGTCGCAAGCAGTTTGATCAGATGCACGAGGATATTCTGGATTTGGCTCTCGACCGCCGCCAGTTCGGACCGTCCCACGCTCTCGATCTCCTCCGCCACGTTTTCGACGTCCAGCTCGTTCGGAAGATCACGCCGCGTCTGCCCAAGCCTGCGGATTATTTCCGCCTGCTGCTCAGACCAAACCAGGATGTCGTCATCGTAGAGAGCTGCGTGGCTCATCTTGGGTCTCCGCCAGCCGTCTATTCTACGTAACCCGCAACCCTCCCCTTATCATACCAGCCGGCTCCGCTCCACGGCCGCCGCGATGAAGCTGGCGAAGAGCGGGTGCGGCTCGAAGGGCCGTGATTTCAGCTCGGGGTGGTACTGCACGCCGATGAACCACGGATGCCCGGGAAACTCGATCGTCTCCGGCAGTAGATTGTCCGGCGACATGCCGGAAAAGCTCAGGCCCGCGGCCTCCAGGCGCTCCTTGTAGTCGATGTTCACCTCGTAGCGGTGGCGGTGCCGCTCGCTGATCTCGGTGTCGCCGTAGATTTCCGCGATATGGCTCCCCTTCTTGAGGATCGCCGGATAGGCGCCGAGCCGCATCGTTCCGCCGAGATCGCCCTGGGCGAGACGCTGCTCCAGCGCATTCCCCTTCAGCCACTCGGTGAGGAGGCCGACGACCGGCTCGTCGGTCTGGCCGAATTCCGACGAGCTCGCGCTGTTAATGCCGCCAAGATGCCGCGCCGCTTCGATCACCGCCATCTGCATGCCGAAACAGATGCCGAAAAACGGCACGTTGCGGGTGCGGGCGAATGTGACAGCGTTGATCTTGCCCTCGGTGCCGCGCTCGCCGAAGCCGCCCGGCACCAAAATGCCGTTCACGCTCTCCAAATAGGGCGCGGGCTCCTCCTTCTCAAAAATCTCGCTTTCGATCCAATCGAGGTTGACGCGCACCTTGTTGGCGATGCCGCCATGCTCCAGCGCCTCCGTCAGCGACTTATAGGCATCGCGGAGGCCGGTATATTTGCCGACGATGGCGATCGTAACCTCGCCCTCCGGGTGGCGCAGGATACGGCCAATCTCGCGCCAGCGGTCGAGATCCGGCGATGGCGCGTGCTCCTCGCCGAAGGCGGCGAGCACCTGCCGGTCGAGGCCCGCTTCGTGATAGGCGACCGGCACGTCGTAGATCGTCTCCACGTCGAGCGCCGGGATGACCGCCTCCTCCCGCACGTTGCAGAAGAGCGCAAGCTTCCGCCGGTCACTGTCAGGGATCGCGCGGTCCGAGCGCACGAGCAGGATGTCGGGCTGGATGCCGATCGAGCGGAGCTCCTTGACCGAGTGCTGCGTCGGTTTCGTCTTCAGCTCGCCGGCCGTGGCGATATAGGGCATCAGCGTCAGGTGGATAAAGACCGCGTGGCCGCGCGGAAGCTCGTTCCCGAGCTGGCGGATCGCCTCGAAGAAGGGCAGCCCCTCGATATCGCCGACCGTGCCGCCGATCTCGCAGAGCACGAAGTCGAAGCCGTCATTGCCGTCGCGGATGAAATTCTTGATGGCGTCGGTGACGTGCGGGATGACCTGCACCGTGCCGCCAAGGTAATCGCCGCGCCGCTCCTTTGCGATGATCTCCTGGTAGATCCGGCCCGTCGTCACATTGTCCATGCGGTTCGCCGAACGGCCGGTGAAGCGCTCGTAATGGCCGAGATCGAGATCGGTCTCGGCGCCATCGTCGGTGACGAAGACCTCGCCGTGCTGATAGGGGCTCATGGTCCCCGGATCGACGTTCAGATACGGGTCAAGCTTGCGGAGCCGGACCTTGTAGCCGCGCGCCTGCAGGAGCGCGCCCAAGGCCGCCGATGCGAGACCCTTGCCGAGGGAGGAGACCACGCCGCCGGTAATGAAGATGTACCGCGCCATGGGATTTGAGCCATAGCGCCCCCGGACCGATTCGACGAGTCGAAAATGCGCCGGGCCGAAATTCGCCCGGCGAGGCGTGCCTATTGGCCAGTGGCTGGCGGCGTCTGCGGTGCGGGTGAGGTCTGCGGCGCCGGCGCGGTCTCGGGAGCCGGCGGAGTCGGGTCTTGCGCTGTGGGAGGCGGAGCCTCGGCCGGGGACGGCGTCACCGCGCCGTCCGTTGCGGGTGGCGTCTGCGGGCCACCTGACGCGCCGCCGAGCTGCTTGAGCACGTCTTCGGCGCTGGTCGGTGCTCCCATAGGAGCGGCCGGGGCGGGTGTCTGGGTCGCCGCTGGCGCAGACGTGCCTGGCACGCGCTCCAGAATGTCGGATGGACGCGATTCGAACTTGGCGAGAAGCGCCAGGCCGAGCGAGCTCGCAAAGAATGCGATGGCCAAAATGCCTGTCGTGCGGGTCAGCACGTTGCCGGCGCTCCGTCCGGTCATGAACGCGCCCTGTCCGCCGCCGATGCCGAGCGCCCCGCCCTCCGAGCGTTGCAGCAGCACCAGGCCGATCATGGCCAGGACCACCATGAGGTGGATCACGATGACGACAGTGGTCATAAGTCTCTTTTCCTAGGGCCACGCCTTCTACACGAGGCGGGCATTGCTTTGAAGCCTTACGCGCCGCCGGCCGCGGCACGCAGAATCGCGAGGAAATCGGCGGATTTCAGGCTGGCGCCTCCGACGAGCCCGCCATTCACCTCCGGGATCACGAGGATCGCGGCCGCGTTGTCCGGCTTCATCGAGCCTCCATAGAGGATGCGCACCGCCCGTCCTGCCTCGCCGAAGCGCTCGACCAGTCTGGCGCGGATATGGGCGTGCACCTCGGCAATGTCACCCTCCACGGGCGTGCGGCCGGTTCCGATTGCCCAGACCGGCTCGTAGGCGATCACGATGTCGCCTGGCGCGCCGTCGGGGACCGAGCTGGCGAGCTGCTGGGCCACAACATCGAGAGTCTGGCCGGCATCGCGCTCCTTCTCGGTCTCGCCGATGCAGATGATGGCGGTCAGCCCGGCGCGGCGGGCGGCTTCCGCCTTGGCGCGCACCATTTGGTCCGTTTCACCGTGGTCGGTGCGCCGTTCCGAATGGCCGACAATGACGGCCGTCGCACCCGCGTCCTTCAGCATTTCGGCGGAAATGTCGCCGGTATGGGCGCCGGCGACCTTGGAATGACAATCCTGCCCGCCGATCAGGAGGGCCGAATTGGACGTCCGCCGCCGCATCCGCTCGATCAGGGTCGCCGGCGGGCACAGCATGGCGTCCACCCGCCCCTTCAACGCCTCGGCACCCTCCGCGATCAGCGCCGCCTCATCGAGGCTCGCGGCAAGGCCGTTCATCTTCCAGTTTCCGGCGATCAGATGGCGCATGCGGCAAAAACTCCGCCGCCGCCTGATGGGCGGGGCATATCGATGCGCTTGTGAGCGCGGGACGGGGGTCTTATGTTTCAGGCGCCGGGGCAGCGCGTGACCCGGCCTTTTCTTGTTGGCGAGGCTTTTTCATGACGGCAGCTTCGACCGCGAGCGTTTCGCGGTCGATTTCTTAGCGTCGCGATGATTCCGCATGCAATCGCGTGGGTGCGCCATTGGACTTCCGTTCCCGCGGGCTTTTTCTGGCCGCCGCCGCTATGCGACCGAGGTCGGCCGGAGGTCCGTCGCTTTCGCGCTGCACGAACTCCATCGGCACGATCTCCGGAGTGAACCGGGGCGTGGAGGTCGCCGCGAAGCGCGGCAGCGCGGAGACAAGGATGCCGGCCAGCCGCTTGCCGAGCGGCTCAAGCGCCACGCGGAAGCTTGTCAGAGCCGGAGAGAAGTAGGTGCAGAGCGGCGTGTCCACCATCACGATGATGGCGACGTCGCGCCCCGGACGCAGGCCCATTTCATCGAGCACGCGACGTCCCCCGAGCGCCATGCCGTCATTGTTGAAGATGATGGCGGTCGGCGGATCGCTCTGACGCATCATCGGGGCGACGACCGAATAGCCGCCAGCGTCGCTGAGCTCGCCGTCGGCGGTAAGATTCTTGTCGAGCTCCAACCCGTGCCGCCGCAATCCACGCCGATACCCCGCACGGAAAAGATGGCCGAAATTCAAGTCAGCTGAAGGACCGACCGCCGCAATGCGGCGGTGCCCCGCGGCGACCAGCCTGTCGACCGCCTCGACCGCGGCCTTCTCGAAATCGAGGTCGAGCGACGGGTAGGCCGTGCCGCCGGAGCGGCTTCGTCCGAGCGTGGCAAAGGGAAAGCCGAGGCCGGAGAGGTAGTCGATCCGTTCGTCGTCGCGGCGGGTCCAGGCGAGGATAACTGCGTCCGCAAGGCGCGCCTCCACCACGCGGCGGAGCCGCTCCATTTGATAGTCGCCGGGGGCGCCAACCACCGCGATGAGATCAAATCCGCTTTCGGCGAGGCCGGCCTGGAGACCGACCATGAACGGCATGAAGAATGGCTCGCCAAAATAGTAGCTGCCCGAATGCGGCTGCAGCATGAAGGCCACCGAATGTGTCGCGCCCTTGCGCAAGCTGCGGCCAGATTGGTTCGGCGCATAGTTGAGCTCGGCCGCCGCCGCGAGCACGCGCCGCCTTGTTTCCGCATTCACGTCGGCGCGGCCGTTCAGCGCGCGCGAAACGGTTCCGATGGAAATGTTCAGATGGCGCGCCAGGTCGCGGATGCCCGACACAAGCCCCTCCTCCGTCGCGATCAGATCGCACTGATAGCATTCTTTCGCACGCGCTGCCGATTGACAAAGCGCGCAACTGGGTATGTCATCGTAAACGTTTACGGAAGCGCGCTAACACCTACAAGACGCGCTCGGATCGCGCCGCTGATGCGCGAATGGGGAGGAGGCCGCCGATGGTACAGGCCGTACTCGTCGGCTGCGGCGCAATGAGTGGCGTCTGGCTCGATTCCGCGCGCGGTATCGATGGCCTGACGATCGCCGGACTTGTCGATATCGACGCCGACCGCGCCCGCACTCGCGCGTCGGAATTCGGTCTTCGCATGCTTCTATCGGCACGGACCTTCTGTCGATCCTCCTGCAAACCCAGCCTGAGGCGGTTTTCGATGTCACGGTCCCAACCGCCCGCCGCGATGTGGCGCTCACGGCCTTCGGGCGGAACTGCCACCTGCTGACCGAGAAGCCGATGGCCGACACGATCGCGCACGCTCGCGAGATCATCGTGGCGGCGAGATCGGCTGGTCGCATACACGCCGTGGTGCAGAACCGCCGCTACAATCCGTCTGTCCGGCGCATCAGGCGCTTCATTGAATCCGGCGCAATCGGCGAGTTGACCAGCGTCCATTGCGACTTCTTTGTCGCGCCGCATTTCGGCGGCTTCCGCGAGGAGATGGACCACGTTCTGCTCGTCGACATGGCGATCCACACCTTTGACGCCGCGCGCTACCTCGCCGGCGCGACGCCCCTCGCCGTCTATTGCCACGAATGGGATCCACAAGGCTCCTGGTACCGCCAGGGCGCCTGTGCCGCTGCGATTTTCGAGCTGAGCGGCGGGATCGTATTCACCTACCGCGGCAGCTGGTGCGCGAATGGCGAGCGAACGAGTTGGGACAGCAATTGGCGCTTCGTCGGAACGCGTGGCTCGATCCTCTGGGACGGATATGACGACGTCAGTGCGGCGATCGCGACGGAGCGCGGCGAGCCCGGCCAGCGCGTACTGAGGGCGATGGATCCGATCGAGGTGCCGCCATTGTCGCCCAATGACCGCGTCGGAGGCCATCTCGGCGTGATGCAGGACTTCATCGCCGCCGTAGAGGGCGGACCCGCGCCAGAGACCGCCGGAACCGACAACGCGAAAAGCCTTGCCATGGTTTTCGGCGCGATCAAGAGCGCCGAGAACAGTCGCCGCGTCGAAATCGAGAGCTGAGGAGCAGAATTTTGGGCGATCCGCTCACCGGCATTCGCATCGGCACCATGGTCAAGGCCAACGGCCCTGATCCGGCCGGCTATGTCCGCCAGATTCTCTCCTATGGATTCGAGTCGATCGAGCCGTTCTTCTGGCAGACGATCGGCAACAAGGATTTGCCGCAACTGGCCACCGAGCTCAAGGATGCGATCGGCAACGCCGACGTGACCATCGAAACGCTCGGCATGTTCGGCAATCCGCTCGAAGGTCGCGACCTCGACAAGGCGACGCTTGCCGGCTGGGAAGCCCTTATCGACAACGCGCATCATTTCGGCGCGACCACCATCGCCGGCTTCACCGGCCGCCTGCGCGGTAAGCCGCTCACCGACAGCCTCCCCCGCTTCCGCGAGGTTTGGAGCGATCTTGCTCGGCGTGCCGCCGACAAAGGTGTGAGGATCGCCTTCGAGAACTGCGCCATGGACGGCAACTGGGCGACGGGCGACTGGAACATCGCCCATAACCCGGACGCCTGGGAGCTGATGTTCGACGCTGTTCCCGCCGACAATCTGGGGCTCGAATGGGAGCCCTGCCATCAACTGGTCTACCTGATCGACCCTATCCCCCAGATCCGCAAATGGGGCGAGAAAATCTTCCACGTCCACGGCAAGGACGCGACCGTGCGCTGGGATGTGATCCGCCAGCACGGCATCTTCGGAAAGCTGCCCTTCGTGCAAATGCGCACGCCTGGCTTCGGTGACAGCGATTGGACCCGCATCATCAGCGAGCTCCGGTTGGCCGGCTATCACGGCAGCATCGACATCGAAGGCTGGCACGACCCCGTCTACCGTGACGCGCTCGAGATGACGGGGCAGGTCCACGCCCTCAACCATCTCAAGGAATGCCGTGGCGGCGCGGCCTTCGTGTCGAACCCGAACTGACGATTCTCCGGCAGCACTGCCGGACAACAAGAACACCGGCCGAAAAGCCGGGATGCTGGAACCAGGAACGCCCTCCAGGGAGAGGGCAAAGGAGGAATAAGATGTTCATGAGATTTTCCGCCGCCGCGGTGCTGACCGCGGCGTTGCTGGCATCGGTTACTGTCGCGCAGGCAGAATCGCTTCGCGACAACTGGTGCAAGGACGTCAAAATCCGCTTCTTCGTCGGCGGAGCCGAGGGGGATGCGTTCGGCACAATCGTCTACAATGGCGCCAAACAAGCGGCTGCCGACACCGGAGCGCAGGTCGACTACGTCTTCTCCGGCTGGGCCGTGGAGAAGATGGTACAGCAGCTGCGCGAGGCGGTTGCTTCGAAGCCCGACGGCATCGCCATGATGGGCCATCCCGGCGACGACTCGATCATGCCGCTCTCCGAGCAGGCCTCGAAAGACGGCATCAAGATGATGTACCAGAACGTGCCGGTACCGAAGGTTGTCGCGGCATTCGGCGGCGGCTACGTCGGCGCCCAGCAGGAAGCACAGGGACGCGCGCTCGGGACCGAGGCGGTGAGGCTCTCCGGCCTGAAGAGCGGCGACACGGCCATCATGCTTGGGCCGTTTGCCAACGAGAATCGCGGCGCGCGCGAGCGCGGCACCGTCGCGGCAATGGAAGAAGCCGGAATCAAGGTGGTCAAGATCGACTCGCTGCCGGAATGGGCCGCCGACCCCAACCTGGCAATTCCGATCATCACCGCCGCTCTCGTCGCCAACCCCGACGCCAAGATGGTCGGCTATCCCGGCGGCCAGATGCTCGGCAACGTGCCGGCTTACATGCAAGCGGCCGGCAAGAAGCCTGGCGATCTCTTCAACTTCGGCTTCGATACCAGCCCGCAGATCGTCGAGGCGTTCAAGGCCGGTTGGGTGCAATTGACAGCCGACCAGCAGCCCTTCCTGCAGGGGTATCTGCCGATCCTCAGCCTTTGCCAGCAGGTCGTCTACGGTCTCGCACCGCTCAACGCCGATACCGGCGCCGGCTTCGTGACACCGCAGAACTACGAAATCGTGGCGAAGCTCGCCACGGAAGCGCTGCGCTAGGCTAGACTTGCGCGCCGGCCGGGGGAACACCTCCGGTCGGCGCCTCGCCGCAGGGAGGCTTTCCGTGGCCGAACGTCTCATCGAACTCCGCGACATCACCAAGTCGTACGGCAACGTTTATGCGCTCGGCGGCGTCAGCCTGACGGTGAACGATGGCGAGGTTGTCGGGCTGATCGGTGACAACGGCGCGGGGAAGTCCACGCTCATCAAAATTCTGGCCGGCGTCGTCGCCCCGACCAGCGGCGAGATCATCGTGCGCGGCAAGTCGGTGTCGGGCTGGAACGCTGCGCGCTCCCGCGAAGCCGGCATCGAGACGGTTTTTCAGGACCGCGCTCTCGCCGTCCAGCAGTCGATCGTGCGCAACATTTTCATGGGTCGCGAACTCGGCGGACGCTTCGGCTTTCTGAAAATCGACAAGGAAATCAGCGAGGCCGGACGGCTGATGCGCGAGATCGGGTTCACCTCGAAGGTATTCACGCCCCATTCCATCGTCGGCCAGCTTTCCGGCGGCGAGCGCCAGGGCGTCGCCATCGCCCGCGCCCTCTACAAGGAGGCCGAGTTGATCGTCCTCGACGAGCCGACGACCGCGCTCTCGCTGACCGAGACAGCGAAGGTCTTCCACTTCGTCCGGCAGGTGCGCGCCAGCGGCCGCTCGATCCTCTTCATCGGCCACAACATCCACCATGTCTTCGACATAGCCGATCGCTTCGTGGTTCTCGATCGCGGCAAGGTAGCGCTGGAGACCGATCGGACGGAGATAAAGTCGGCGGAGCAACTCATCAATTTCATGGAGGACGTGGCCCATCCCGGCGGCGCCGCAGGCCGCCAGAACAAGACTGTCGCCGAAAGGGCCGCGCCATGACCGATATGGTCGAGCCGGGGAAACCGGCGGCTCAAAAGCATATGTCCGAGGTCGACTGGACCCACCCGAACGATCATCCCCTCAAGCGGTTCATCATCGCCAACCGGGCGTCGCTCGGCTCGCTCGCCGTCTTCTTGCTGATGATGGCGATCTTCATCTTCGCCAATCCGCGGGTATTCACGACCTGGGCGCTCTACACCTCGGTCCTGACCACGCTGCCTGTGGCGATCTTCATGACAGTGCCGCTGGTCTTCGTCGTCACCGCCGGCGAGATCGATCTGTCCTTCCCGGCGACCATGGGCTTTGCCGCCTGGATGTTCGCGTTAGTCGTGCAGGCGGGCTACGACCCCTTCCTCGGCATTGCGGCGGCGATCGTCACCGGAATCTCGCTCGGCCTCCTTGTCGGCTCGCTGGTCGTCTATGCCAATCTGTCCTCGCTGATTGCGACGCTCGGCATGAATTTCGTGCTGCGTGGCGTCATCCTGATCTTCACCGAGGGCAAGTCGATCTCGCTGGTCACCCTCAACCAGACCTGGGCCTTCAAGATTTTCTCCAGCGTGCTGTGGACTGTGCCGGTGCAGATCTACTGGGCCATCGCCTTCACCATCTTCTCGGCGTTCCTCTACCGCCGCCACAGGTTCGGCGTTCAGGTGCACATCGTCGGCGACAATCCGGACAGCGCCCAGCAGATGGGCATCAACGTCAAGCGCATCCGGGTGAAGACTTTCGTCTTTGTCGGCATCGGCGCCGCGCTTGCCGGCGTCTTCTCCACAATGATCAACTTCACCTGGTGGCCGACGGCCGGCGACGGCTATCTGCTGCCGGTTCTGGCCTCGGTCTTCGTCGGCGGCACACCGCCATGGGGCGGCATCGGCACGGTGTTCGGCGGCGCAATCGGCGCACTTACGGTGTCATTCATCCAGACAGGAATCGTCGGCGCCGGCTTGAGCGGCTTCTACGTGCAGTTCTTCAACGGCCTCATCATTATTCTCTCGCTTCTCGGCCATCGCTGGAACCAAATCCGCTACCGTTAGGCAAACCGGCAAGAGGCGTGCCCGAAATTAACGGTGCGATCTGCCGCAATCGCGCGTTCGTCCTGCCGGAGGTCTTGCGAACGCACTTACAACAAAACGGTGACGGTCGTGCGGTCTGCGTTAAGCGTTTCTGAGTGCCAGTTTCCGGCGATCAAATGGTGCATTTCGGCGAAACTCCGCCGCCGCCGGATGGGCGGGCACATCGATGCGCTTGTGAGCGCGGGACGGGGGTCTTATGTTTCAGGCGCCGGGGCAGCGCGTGACCCGGCCTTTTCTTATGGGCGAGGCTTTTTCATGCTCGATCAATTGCGTCAAGGTGCCCAGGGCTGGGTCTCGAAGACGTTGATGGGCCTTCTGGTCCTCAGCTTCGCGATCTGGGGGATCGGCGGATTCCAGGGCTACGGCACCGGCACGCTCGCAACGGTCGGCGATGCGGAAGTGAGCGTGCAGGAATTCGCGCGTCTTTTCGACCAGGCGCAGCGCAATTCCCGCCAGTCCGGCCAGCAGGTGAATCCGGATCAGGTTCTCTCCCTCGTCCTGATGAATGCCGCGCTCGACGACGCGGCGAGCCAATACGGCCTCGGCGTTTCCGACGATCGCGTCGCCGCCGAAATCGCAAAGAATCCAGCCTTCCTGAACTCCGACGGCGGCTTCGATCGCGAGCGTTTCACCGTTCTTCTCAGCAACGCCAACATGAATCGCGACGACTTCATCCACGACCTCAGGCGCGACCTCGTGCGCGCGCAAATCGCCGACACGCTGGGTGCCGGCCTCGAGGTGCCGCAGCCATTGGTGGCGGCGCTCTACCGGCTGCAGAACGAGGAGCGGACGGTCTCCTTCATCGTCGTCGACGCGACGATCATCGAACCGGTCGGCGCGCACGGGGAGAGCGACCTACAGGCCTATTTCGAGGAGAACAAGGAGCGTTTCCGCGCGCCCGAATATCGCAAGCTCGCGTTGCTCACTCTCGACCCGACGGCGATCGCCGATCCGAGCGACGTGACGGAGGAGGAGCTCGCGGCCGAATATGAGCGGCGCAAGGCGAGCCTCACGCAGCCGGAGCGCCGGCGCATCGAGCAGGTCCGCTTCGAAAGCGCCGAGGCCGCCGAGGCGGCGATGAAAAGGATCGAGGGCGGCGAGGTTTTCACAGACGTGGCAGCGGGTAGCGGGAGGGAAGTGACCGACCTCGGCGTCAAGACCAAGGTGGAAGTTTTGGATCCGGCGGTAGCGGAGGCGGCCTTCGCGGCGGAGCCGAACAAAGCGGTCCTGGTGACCGAGGGCGCACTCGAGCCCTCCGTCATCCTGGTGACCGCGATCGAGCCGGGATCCGTCACCTCGCTCGTGGAGGCGGGGCCGGGGCTTCGCCAGGAGCTCGCCGTCCGCGCCGCGCGCGAGAGCGCCCACGATCTCTACGATCAGGTGGAGGACGAGCGCGCCGGCGGCGCCACGCTCGAGGAAGCCGCGGCGAAGCTCAAGCTCCCCTACCGTGTCGTCGACGCGGTCTCCGCCGAGCTGAAGGCGCCGGACGGCAGCGTGATCGCCGACATTCCGAACGCCGGTGCCGTGGTCAAGGAAGCCTTCGAGAGCGACGTCGGGGTCGAGAACAGCCCGATCCGTGGGACCGCCGATTCCTGGGTGTTCTTTGAGGTGCTCGACATCACGCCCGCTCGCGATCGCGCGCTTGACGAGGTGCGCGACGCGGTCGTGGCGGCCTGGACCGCGGACGAGACGGCAAGCCGCATCGCCGCCTTGGCGGATTCACTTCTCGCGCGTCTCAAGACCGGCACTTCGCTGGTCACGCTCGCCGCCGAGATCGGAAAGCCCGCGCAGACGGTGGAGAACGTGAAGCGCAACACGCCGCCGCCGACGCTCAGCGGCAACGCCGTGAACCAGGCCTTCGCCGGACCCGAGGGCCACGTCGCCAATGCCGAGGGCGAGGGCCAGGCACGCATCCTCTTGATGGTCGACAAGGTGACCGCACCGGCCTTCTTCACGGAAGCAGCCGACGCCGGGACAATCCGCCAGCAGGTGTCGGAGGCGCTCAAGAACGACCTTATCTCCACCTACAACCGCCAGCTTCTCGAGACCCGTCCGACCTCGATCAACAACGTCGCCTATCGGCAGCTGACCGGACAGTTGCAGGCGCAATGACGCCGAGGCTGGTGGCGCGATGCAGATAGAGCCGGCCTATGAGGATTTCGAGCCGAAATACGCGCGGGGCGAGCCGCAGCTCGTCTTCACCCGCCTCGTCTCCGATCTCGAAACGCCGGTCTCCGCCTTCCTGAAGCTCGCCGGTGGCCGGCAGAATTCTTTTCTGCTGGAATCGGTGGAAGGCGGCGCCGTGCGCGGGCGCTACTCGATGCTAGGCTTCGATCCCGATCTCCTCTTCCGCGCCGAGGGAGCGCGCGCGGAGATTGCGCGGGCGCCGGATCTTGCAAGCTTTGTGCCCTGCATAGAGGATTCGCTCGCCGCGCTCCGAAAACTGATCGGCGAGAGCCGCATCGCCGTGCCGGCAGGGCTTCCTCCGATGGCAGCCGGCATTTTCGGCTATCTCGCCTACGACATGGTGCGGCTGATGGAGGAGCTGCCGGAACCGAACCCCGAAGCGATCCGCGTGCCGGATGCGATTCTGATCCGCCCGCGCATCGTGGCGATCTTCGACGCCGTGAAGGACGAGCTGACCGTGGTGACGCCGGTCCGCCCAGAGCCAGGTGTCGCGGCCCGCGAAGCCTATGACCGCGCCGTCGACCGGTTGATCGACGTGATCGACGCGCTCGATCGGCCGGTCGACCACTCGGCCGAGCCCGCCGACATCGCGCTCTCCGGCGAGGTGGTCTCCAATACGACGCCGGCCGAATACAAGGCGATGGTGGCGCGCGCCAAGGATTACATCGCCGCCGGCGACATTTTTCAGGTGGTGCTGTCGCAGCGTTTCGAAGCGCCCTTCCCGCTTCCCCCTTTCTCGCTCTACCGCGCGCTCCGCCGCGTGAATCCCTCGCCCTTTCTCTATTTTCTCGACTTCGACGGTTTTTCGATCGTCGGCTCGAGCCCTGAAATCCTTGTCCGTGTGCGCGAGGGCGAGGTGAATATCCGCCCGATCGCAGGTACCCGTCCGCGCGGAAAAACGCCGGAGGAGGACAAGCGCCTCGGCGCCGAGCTTCTGGCCGATCCCAAGGAGCGCGCCGAGCATTTGATGCTGCTCGATCTCGGGCGGAATGATGCGGGCCGCGTGGCGGCGCTCGGCTCGGTGCGCGTCACCGATCAGTTTTTTCTCGAGCATTACAGCCACGTCATGCACATCGTGTCGAACGTGGTGGGAAAGCTGCGGCCGGATCACGACGCGCTCGACGCGCTGGTCGCCGGCTTCCCCGCCGGCACCGTCTCCGGCGCGCCAAAAGTCCGCGCCATGCAGATCATCGACGAGCTGGAGAAGGAAAAGCGCGGTCCCTATGCCGGCTGCGTCGGCTATTTTTCAGCCGACGGCGCAATGGACACCTGCATCGTGCTTCGCACCGCGATGGTGAAGGACGGAAAAGTCTATGTGCAAGCGGGCGCTGGCATCGTAGCGGACTCAAATCCCGAGTCCGAGCAGCAGGAATGCATCGCCAAAGCGGCGGCGATCTTCCGCGCCGCCGACGAGGCACGGCGTTTCGCCAGCCAGGCCGGAAGGGGGCAATAGACGCCTCGCGCAAACTAGGGCGCCGTCCCCGGCGCCTCGCCCTCCGCACTCCCCCCTTCCCCGACCAGAAACCAGGTGTCCTCCAGACCCACGCCCTTGATCTCTGTCGCGCCGCGGCGGGTGAAGGCGAAGTCTTCCGCGAGCGCGTCCCGAAACGCCTGCGAAACCTGGATCTGCCCCGGCTCGCCGACTCGTTCGAGCCGGGCGGCGAGGTTCACGGCATCGCCCCAGACGTCATAGGTGAAGCGCTCGGTGCCGATCACGCCGGCCATGACCGGCCCGATCGCGATGCCGATCCGAAGCCGCAATGACACATCGAACTCGGCCGCCGTCACGTCGGCCGCGGCCTGCATTTGCAAAGCCATCCGGGCAAGGCGGGCCGCGTCGCCGGGCGCCGGGCGTGGAACCCCCGCCACCGCCATGTACGCATCGCCGATCGTCTTGATTTTTTCGACGCCATGCTCGGCAGCAAGCCGATCAAAACTTCGCACGAGATGATTGAGCATCGCGACCGTGCGGGCCGCGCCGAGCGAACGCGCGATCGGCACAAAGCCGACGAGATCGGAAAAGAGAACCGCGGCCTCGCCAAAACTGTCGGCGATCGGCTCGCCGGGACGCTCCTTCAGACGCTCCGCGACCGAAGCCGGCAGGATGAGATGCAGGAGGGTTTCGGTTTCCGCCTCGGCCTGCTCCGCGGTCCAGAAAGCGTAGTAGACGAGCACCGCGATGATGATGGAGATCGTGACGACAGTGGTGATGGTAAGGCGGAGCAGAAATTCCCGGTCCACGTGCCCGGCAACCAGCGCCTCGGGAAACAGCAGCCAACAGGCGATATGAAGCGCGATGGCTATCCCGATGAGCAGCGCGATGAGATCGAGTCGCTTCAGGTCGAAGATCAGGAAGACGGCAGCCGAGGCGGCAATGAAGTTGATCTGGATGCCCGACTGCCGCCCGACCAGCGCCACGAGCAGGAAGAGCCCGATCATGAATGAGATGGCGATGACGAGCGGACCGGCGATCTCATTGATCCGGTGGAACGCCGGGGTGCTCAAGGCGATCAGCATCAGAACGAGATTGAGAATGATCGCGTCGCGGTAGAGCGCGGCGTCCTCGATCGCATAGGTGAGCGCGAAAAGCAGGCACGAAACCGCGACGGTGAACGCTCCCACGTTGACGCTCTTCAGCCGCCGGCGCGTTTTCGGGGGATAGTCGCGCGTGCCGAGCTCCACGAGATCTCTGGCTCGCGCGAGGAGGCCCTCGGCGAAGTCGCCCATGGTCAGCGTTTTCGTCTGCATCGGGCTGCCTCCCGCCATCCGACCGAGCCGCCGGTGTTGTGGCTCAGACCATGCGCGGCGTATTCGAGGATTTAGGCGCAAACTCGGCTGGGCTTAGTGCGGCGCTAACCACCCCTCACCACAGCACGTTCACGGCGAAGCCCCGGAACGCAGGATCGGCGGTGACAAGCGGCATGTCCTCCACGATCGCCTGGGCGGCGAGCATGCGGTCAAATGGGTCGCGGTGCGCGCCGGGAAGGAAGCCTGCGAGAGCCCCATGCTCGATGGTCACGGCGAGCCCGTTGAAGTCGCGCTCCGATAGGAACCTATCCAACGAATGCGCGATCTCGGTCGCTTCCGGCCATTTTCCGGCGCGCACCTTTGTCGCGATCTCCCAGGCGGACGCGGCGCTGACAAAGACTGCGGCGTCGCTCGCCATGATTGCTTCGCGTGCTTGCGGTGAACATTTCCGATCGTCCGTCAGGAACCAGACGAAGGCATGGCTATCGAGAAGGATCCTCACCGCCGCCCTCCCAAAGCTGCAGCTCTTCTTCGGGCAGCGGATCGAACCAGAACGAGTCCGGCAAATCGGGCCATATCCCTTTCATGGCCCCGGGAACGCGGCGATGCGGTTTAGGGCTCACCGGCGCAAGCCGCACCACGGGCTCCTTGCCGCGCGCGATGACGATCTCCTCACCCGCCTCCGCGCGCACAATGAGCTTCGAGAGCTGCGTCTTCGCTTGGTGAATCGTTACGGTCGCCATTGACGAGCTTCCTTAGCTAAGCTCGTTAGCTAAGGCGCGATCCTGAGCCTGTCAACTCGCTCAGCGCCGGCCGGGCGCGCTGTTCTGAGCCTCGCGTCCGCGCCACTCGGCACCGCTTCCTCTTCCTTGACCCCTACCCTCCCCGCGGCTTAATCCTCACGGCGCTGTGCCAAGCGGGCCGAAAAATGCTTCTCGTCATCGACAATTACGACAGTTTTACCTGGAATCTCGTCCACTATCTCGGCGAGCTCGGGGCGGAGCCGGTCGTCGTCCGGAACGACAAGATCAGCGTCGAAAATGCGCTTGCCCGCGAACCCGAGGCGATCGTGA
>CAYTTC010000036.1:0-32099 GCA_964440525.1 uncultured Propylenella sp.
CCCATGCTTGCCGGCACGCGCGGAACATCGTAACCGGGCGCCCGAAGCGCTACTCGATTTCGCCTCGGGTCCGTAGCTCAATGGTTAGAGCCGACGGCTCATAACCGTCTGGTTCCAGGTTCGAGTCCTGGCGGACCCACCACCCACTCGCCCTAGTTGTCGCGTCTCCGCGGACCCGGAGAAAGACCGGGCAATCTCAACGCATTACAGCCATTCTGCAGGCTACCTCGCGTCTCTTAGTGCTCATGTCGGCCCAATATTTGCGCAATCGAGAGCCAAGGTCTCGGACTACCGAATAGCGCTTTCCCGCGGCGTGTGCATTCACCGACAGAGACTTAGTTCGTACGGCGCGGAGACCGGTTCGCTTCCTTCTTAGCCTCGGCTCTGACTTCCCCAGCGGGCTGCGTTGGTGCAATGAGCGCGAAACGCTCGGCCCGGGAATGCACCGCTCGCGATCTTTCCGAATCTCATCGGCGCAGCGCCGCTCGCGGGCGAGCACTTCCTTAAGCGGTTCAGCTCCGCTTCGATGACCGCGTTGCGTATCTTCAGGTCAGCTGGAGCTGAGAGAGCGTGACGAAGCAGGGCCGCAAAAAACGGTGCCGAGGAGCTGCTTCCTGGCATTGCCACGGACGGCTGGATGGCCTTCCCCCACTGGCCGATATCCGTGGGCGACGGCTCTTCCTCTCTCGACACACGTTTCGGTTGGTGCTTCACTTACCACGTGTAGGGGACCTGGGGAGGCATTCCATGGCGAAAAGAGCGAAAGCTGCGGCAAAGAAGGCGAAGAAAAAGGCGCAACCTGACGGCTATTACATACCGAAGCTGATCATGATCGGCAGCACGCCCGCAAGCATCAAGAAGGTCCAGGCCAAAGCAGCCAAGGCGATGGCAGATATCGGGTACAAATACCCGACCAAATCCTGTGCTGCGACGCTGAGCGCTTTCCTGCAAGAAGCCGGGATCGGCGTGCCGATGACCTACGGCGCGGGCAAACTTGCATCTCGGCTGCGGAACGATCGCGATTGGGACCGGATCGATCTAGGCGACCAACAGCCCGGCGATGTCGGCGTCACATACGACAATGACACGTCGATCCCTGGCGCCGATCACATTTACCTCGTCATCGAAGCTGTCGACGAAGACCTGATGATGATTGTCGACAACCAGGCTCAGGGCAAAACTCACACGCGCTATGTGAGCGGCAAGGGCGGCAAGACGCCGACTGAGTATTTCCTCCGTGCGCCCGGCGTCGAATCGACTGTCCTGCGGGACGAGGATACCGACGACCTACCGGAACGCTACGACGATGACGGATCGCCTATCCGGCCACAAAAACGTCAGGCCAGAAAGCCCCGAAAGAGCAGGTAGAAGAACCCCCGCCCTTGGCAAATGCTGGGACGAGCCGATCTCGCGGCCCGCCCCCGACGCCATGCACGCGGGAGTCCTTGGTTCCCAGAGACCGAGTTCGCTCGCGTTGGAGACGCGTTCGCAGACGGGTCCGTGAGGGCGCTATCTTCGACTGCCCGCCGAACCAGGCCTGCGAGCGAAGCTCCCGTTCTTTCTGCGTCATGCCCGAAATGCGATCAGTGGACCGCGGCGGAAACCGGCGCAGTCGCGAGCGCCGCTTCCTGCCCGGTCGCATAGTGCATGATGCGCTCCTGCGTCGCCTCGCCGGCGGGAATATCGGCGGCGATGCGTCCGCTGCGCATGACCAGAACGCGGTCGCTCATGGCGAGCACCTCGGGCAGGTCGGACGAGATCATCATGATGGCCATGCCCTCCTTGGCGAGATCGCAGAGCAGACCATGGATCTCCGATTTCGCGCCGACATCGACGCCGCGGGTCGGTTCGTCGACGATCAGCAGCTTCGGCTGCGTTGCCAGCCATTTGGCGATGACGACGCGCTGCTGATTGCCGCCGCTCAGGAACGTCACCTTCTGGTCGATGCTCGGCGTCTTGATCGCAAGCTTGGTCACGTAGGATTCAGCCAGGCGCCGCTCTTTGCCGAGACTTAACACGCTCATCCGCGAAAGCGCCCGCAGCATCGGCATGGAGATGTTGTGGCGCACCGATAGGCCGGTCACGAGCCCCTGCTCCTTGCGATCCTCGGGAACGAGGCCGATGCCGGCGAGAATCGCCCTTCGCGGCGAGTGGCCGGGCGGCACGACGTTGCCGTCGACACGGATCTCCCCGCTGTCGATCGCCAGATCGCCGAAAATGGCCCGCGAAAGCTCGGTCCGCCCGGCGCCAACGAGACCGGCGACGCCGACGATCTCGCCCCGCCGGACCGAAAAGGAGATGTCGCGCAGCAAGCCCCGCTTGGTCAGATTGCGCACTTCCAGAACAATGTCGCCGATTGTCGCCGGCTCCTTGCGGAAGAGGTCGCTGATATCGCGGCCGATCATCATGCCGATGAGGTCGCGCATGTCCGTCTCCGCGACCGGCTTGGTCGCGACGTAGCGGCCGTCGCGCAGCACCGTGACGCGGTCGCAGAGGCGGAAGATCTCCTCCATCCGATGCGAGATGTAGATGATGCCGATGCCCTCGGCGCGCAGCCGTCCGATCATGTCAAAGAGAAGCGTCGTCTCGCGTTCGGTCAGCGACGATGTCGGCTCGTCGAAGATGATGATCCGCGCAGTGGTCGACGCTGCGCGGGCGATGGCGATGATCTGGCGCTGCGCGACGGAGAGGGAGCCCACTTTGGCCTCCGGGTCCAGCGCGGCGCCGAGGCGCCGAAGCAGCTCGCCGGCGTCGTTGTTCATGCGGCGGTAGTCGATCAGACGGAAGCGGCCGACCGGCTGCCGGCCGAGGAAGATGTTCTCGGCGACGCTGAGATAGGGCTCGAGATGCAGCTCCTGATGCACCGGGCTTATGCCGAGCCTTTGAGCATGCGTCGGATCGGCGATTTCGACCGGGCTGCCGGCGAGCCGGATCGTGCCGCTGTCGGGCCGGTAGATGCCGGATATCACCTTGACCAGCGTCGACTTGCCGGCGCCGTTTTCGCCGAGGAGCGCGTGCACCTCCCCGGCGCGGAGATCGAAGCTAACGCCGTCGAGCGCGCGAACGCCGGGGAAGCTCTTGGCGATGTCGCGCAGCTCGAACAGCGGCTCGGCCACCTTATGTCACTCCGCCGGTTCGAGCGTCTTCGCCCGGTTCGCCACCTGCGCCTTCGTGCAACGGTCGAGGAACGGCTTGTATTCGACGAGCTTGAACTCGCGCATCACGGCGTCGACGGGAAGGGTCGGGTCCACGCTTTCGAGCGTGAAGAGGTGTTCTTCGGTAAAACTCTCGATGCGGACGCGATCGCCGTAGCGCGTCTGGATCGGAACGATCTGCTGATGCTGGCCATCGGTATGGAAGAGCCGCTTCTCGAAATTGAGTGAGTGCACGGCCAGCCGCCCCCAGCGCGAGGTCTGCGCCACGATCTTGCCGGTGCGTTCGATCACCCGCGCGTGGTAGGGCCACACCGACGTGACGATCGCGTACTGGTGCATCCAGGCATAGGCCTGGAGCGGCAATCCGCCCTCGTAGGCGGAAAGCCAGCAGACGACCTCCGCGCCCTTCTCCGCCAAGCGCGACCACATGTCCTGCCAGTTGAGATCGAAGCAGATCGCGAGGCCAACGCGCCCGAAATCGGTGTCGAACACGCGGACCGGGCCGCCGGGCATGACGCCATTGTCGATCTCGCCCTCGGTCGGATGCCGCTTCGAATAGGTGCCGACCAGCTGGCCGGACCGGTCGATCAACGCCGCGAGATTGGAGATGCCGCCGTCGACTTCGGCGTAGAATCCCGCGACGACGTACATCTTGTGCCGGCGCGCGCGCTCGGCGACAGCCTTGAAGGACGGTCCGTCGAGCGGCTCCGCGACTTTGGGAAGCATGGATGCGGGAAGCCCCGCGGCCATGAAGCCTTCCGGCAGCAAAGCGAGGTCCGCGCCCTCGCCCCCCGCCGCGTCGAGCAGCGACAGGCCGAGCTCAAGCGTGTCGGCGGCGTCGGGATAGCGGAGATTGAAGGGAGGCGCCGTGTCCTCCAGCGTCGCCAGCGAGGTCGTGGCGATTTTTGCGATGCGTGCCATTTGTTAGCCTCCTTGATCGGTCTTCGGGGCGTTGTTTCGGAAAGCGGCCACGTTAGGGATCGGCCCCGGCCGCCGCCACGGTGCGGCGCCGGGCTACGGTTCTGGAAAAGGCGTCCATGGCGACGACCGTGATGAGAATCGCAGCGCGGACGGCGATTTGAAGGTAGGTGGTCACGCCGAGAAGATTCATGCCGTTGGTCAGCATGCCGAGCGCGAGGACACCGAGGAAGGCCCCGACGATGCGGCCCTGCCCACCGAGCAGGCTCGCCCCGCCGATGAGCGCCGCCGAAATCGAGAGAAGCGCGGAATCGTTGCCGAGCTGAACCGTCGCCGAATTCAGCCTCGACGCGAGCAGCACGCCAGAGACGGCGGCGAGCGTTCCACTCATCACATACGCGAGGAGCAGGTAGCGATCGACGGCGATGCCAGCGAGGTAGGCCGCTTCGCGGTTGCCCCCGATCGCATAGAGGTTGCGACCCGCCCGCGTGCGCTGCAGGAATATCGCGAGCGCGACGAGGAGCGCGAGCGTGATCAGCATCGGCACGGGAACGAAGCCGATGCTTCCCCCGCCCCACCAGGTGAATGAATCGTCGGTCCCGGAAAGCGGCTGCTGCCCGGTATAGGTCAGAAGCATGCCTCGCACGACGCTCATCGTTCCGAGCGTCGCGACGAACGGCACGATCCCGCCGCGCGTCACCAGGAGGCCGTTGCAGGCGCCGATTGCGGCGCCGAAAGCCAGCGCCGCGACAACGGCGGTCAGCGTGCCGTAGGGCTGCAGCCCGATCGTGAGTGCCGCCGCCATCGCCATGACGGAGCCGACCGAAATGTCGATGCCGCCGGCGATGAGGACGAGGGCCTGCCCGAACACCAGCGGTGCGTCGAGAGACACCTGGCGGGCGACGTTGCCGGCATTGCCCAGCGTCAGGAAGTACTCGCTCACCGAAAGCGCGAACGTGATGAAGATCGCCATCGCGATCAGGGCCGCCGTCTGCTGTCCGCCGATGGAGAGAAGCCGGTTCACCTTCGCCTCTATGGATGCCTGAGCACGCTGTCGGCCCAGACGACCGCGAGGAAGACCAATCCTTTGGCGATCTGCTGGCCCTCGATCGGCACGCTCAAGAGAATGAGAAGATTGTTGAGGACGCCGAGAACCAGCACGCCGACCACCGTTCGCAGCGCCGCCCCGCGTCCGCCGAAGAGGCTCGTCCCGCCGAGCACGGCGGCGATGATGGAGTCGAAATCCATGCCGATTCCGGCGCTCGCCACGGTGCTTCCGGTCCGCGATGTCATGATGAGCCCGGCGAGCGCGGCCGTGCCGCCGCAGAGCGTGAAGGCCATCAGCTTGACCCGCCGGATCGGAAGACCGGACAGCCTTCCCGCGGTCTCGTTCAGCCCGATCACGTAAAGCGAACGGCCGAAGGTGGTGCGGCGTAGCACGAATTCCAGCACAAGCGCGAGCACGACAAGGAGCACGACGGAATAGTGCACCACGCCGAACAGACGGCCACGCCCCAGGACGTTGAACTCCGGGATCGTCGCGTAGAGCGTCTGCGAATGGGTGAGCGTAAGCGACGCCGCATAAGCGAGCGAAGCGGTGCCAAGCGTTATAAGGAACGGGTTCGCGCCGGTGTAGACGACGAGCAGTCCGTTCACGAGGCCGACGGCCATCCCGCCGCCGAGGCCGAACGCCATCGAGGTGGCGAGGTCAAAGCCGGCGATCTGTGCGAGCACGGTGATGATGCCGGCGAGCCCGACGACGAAGGCGACGGACATGTCGAAATTGCAGGTGATCAGCAGCATCGTCTGGCCGAGCGCCACGATGCCCAGGATCGACACGGCCCACATGATGTTGAGGAGGTTCCGCGGCGTCAGGAACACGTCCGAGAGCAGGCCGCCGGCGATGACCAGCACGACGAGAAGGATGAGCGCTGTGTTTTCCCGCGCGAGCCGCACAACCCGGCCCGACCGGCCCTGACCAAGCCTGGCAAACGGGACGCGGAAACCCGCCACGCTTGCCGTCTGAGGCGCTTCGATGTCCTTGATCGGCGTCACGCTCATCGTTCCGGGCTCAGCGTCATCATCCCACGGCGGAGGATTTCAGGCGAGGATTTCCGGCGCGCCGAAAAACGATCGGGCGCGCCGGACAGATCAGTCGATGCCTACCAGCACTGCGCCTCGAGGTCCGCCACGTTCTCGGGCGTGACCGGCGCCGTCGGGGCGAGGATCTTGGCCGGCACCTGGCGTCCCTTGACGATGTCATAGGCGGCGCGGACGGTGTAGACGCCGACCATGTAGCTCAGCTGCATGGCGGTGCCATACATGTCGCCCGCCTTGATCGCTTCGCAGGCGTCCTTGTTGCCGTTGACGCCGAAGACCTTGATGCCTTCCACGCCCGCGGCCTTGATCGCCTGGAGGGCGCCGAGCGCCATGGGATCATCCTGTCCGAAGACGATGTTGATGTCGGGATGGCGCGTGAGCAGGTCCTGCATGACGGTGAGGGCCTTGTCCTTGCTCCAGTCGGCCGGCTCCTCGGCGAGGATGGTAATTTCGGCGTTGGCATCGGCAAATGCCGCCTTGGCGCCATCGGCGCGCTGGACGACGTCGAACTGGCCGGGCTTGCCGGTGATCATCACCAGGTTGCCCTTGCCCCCGGTCGCCTTCACGATCATCTGACCGACGGCGTAGCCCTGGTCGTAGGACTGCGAGCCGATGAACGTGCGCGTGTACTGATGGCCTTCGTCGTTGGTGTCGGCATTCTGCATGACGACCGGAATGCCCGCTTCATTGGCCTTCTTCAGCACCTGCACGACGGCAGCCGGGTCGACAGCGTTGACGACGATAACGCCCGGACTGCGCGCGATGCAGTCCTCGACCATGGACGCCTGCTTCTGCGGGTCGAAGGCCGGGTCGAAATAGGTGATTTCTGCCCTGTAGACAGCGCCTTCGTCGTTCATGCCGTTGACGATGGCGGTGATCGACGGATGGTCGGCGTTGTTGTGGACGACGCAGATGCTCAGCGCGTCCTGGGCGGACGCCTGGGGAACCGCGAAGACGAGGCCCGCAAGCGCGAGCGCGGATGCGACGCCTCTCCACTGCAGCTTGGCACGATTCATGACACTTCTCCCTGGTTTTTGCCGGCAACGAGCTGAACTCTGCTTGCCGGCACGGTACTCGGTCTGTCATTTGCGGTGCTCGGCGACCCAGACCCTAAAGCCGCCTCGCGAAAAGCCGAAGCCTCAGAAGAGGCCGAGGCCGCCATTCACCTCGATCGTCTCTCCGGCCAGAAACGAAGCCCGCTCCGACGAGAGATAAAGCACTGCGCCGGCGACGTCGGCGGGAGTGCCCTCGCGATGGAGCGGCGTCTGCTCCACACTTGCCCGGCGCGATTCCGGCGTGGTGTGCATGTCGTGGAAGCGTGTAGCAATGAGACCTGGGGCGACGCCGTTTACGCGAATCCCTTCCGGCCCAACCTCGCGGGCCAAGCCTTTGGTGAAGGTGAAGAGCCCACCTTTAGCGGCGCCGTAGTGCACGGCTCTGAAGCCACCGCCGTTGTGAGCGGCGAGCGAGCTGATCGTGACGATCACGCCCCGCTTCGCCGCGAGCATATCCGGCAGAACCGCCTGGCAGGAGAGGAAGGCGCTCGTCAGGTTGAGCGCAAGCGCCTCGTTCCAGAGGCTGAGGTCGCACTCGAGCACCGAGCTCCGCCGGATGAGGCCGCCGGCGTTGGCGATAAGCACCTCTACCGACCCGAGCTTCTTCTTGACCTCGGCGACAAGCAGCCCGGCGGCATGCTCGTTCGTCAGGTTGCTCTTGATCGCGACGCTCGACGTCTTCTCGGCAAGCGCATGTGCATCCGCCTCGCTCGTGAAATAGCTGAAGGCGACCTTCGCTCCCTCCGCGGCAAACGCTTCGACGATGCCCCGGCCAATGCCGGAAGCACCCCCCGTGACGAGGACGACCTTGTTCTCAAACTCGCGAGTCATTGATGCTCCTTGGCGCCGCGGTCGAGGCGCGGACGACGAGATGAGGCTCCAGAACGATGTGGCGCGGCGGATAAGAGGCGTCGCCGCCGACGCGCTTGACCAGCATGTCGACGGCAGCCTCGCTCAACTTCTCGATCGGCTGGTGCACCGTCGTCAGTGGCGGGTGGACGAGGCCCGCAAGCGTGATGTCGTCAATCCCGACGACCGACACGTCGCCGGGCACCGAACCCCCTTGATCGCGCACGGCGGCGCAGGCGCCGACCGCATGCATGTCATTTAGCGCGACCAATCCGGTGGGCGGATCGGCGACGCGAAGCAAACCGTGCGCCGCAGCGCGCCCATGTTCGGCGGCGTGTGTGTCGTCGTAGCCGAGGGCGCCGTCGCCGGCCCCGATCATTTCATCTTCGAGTTCGATACCGGCTTCGATGAGCGCCTGGCGGTAGCCTCCGAGGCGCTCGCGTCGCGACATCGTCGGAGTGGCGCCTGAGATGTAGCCGATCCGACGGTGGCCGAGGTCGATGAGGTGCCGGGTCGCTAGATAGCCAGCGCGGCGATTATCCATACTAACGCTGTCCATAGCGGGCTCGGCCCCCTCGCCCGTCGTCACGAGGTCAAATGCGACCACCGAAAGTCCGCGCGCTATCAACTCGGTGAAATGATCGAGGTCGAACGACGAAGAACCGGCAATGACGCCACGAATCCCGAAGTCAAAAAAATCCTCGGCGTATTGGCGCTCTCGAGCCGGGTCACGCAGGCTGTTGCCGAGGACAACTTGGAAGCCGCGCGCCTGCGCGGCGACCTCGACCGCCCGCGCCAAAGCGCCGTGAAACGGATTGGCGACCGAAGGGACGAGTAGCCCGATCATTGGGCTGAAACCCGTCTTCAGCTGACGCGCTGCCCAGCTTGGCCGGTAGCCGAGCTGCTCGATGGCCTCCTCGATCCGCCGCACCGTCTCCGGTCGCATCCGGTCGGGGCGCCCATTCAGCAGGTTGGAAACTGTGCTGACGGAGGTCCTCGCCAGGGTGGCGACATCGCTAATGCGCGGCCGGTCAACCATTTTTTTATGGCCCAACGCAAACGACCACGATCTCGAGCGCCGCAAAAGTGTCGCTGAAGAGTGGGGTGCGCGATTGAAAGCTCAATTGGTCTCTAGATCCCATCGGCTGGCTTGTAGATCGATCTACTAGATCGTTCTAACGCGTTCGGCAAGGGCGATTGCGGGAAAGATGACTCGGGCCTGGGCGGAGACTGGTTCGAAGACTAACGGAGACGAAGGAGACGCCGTTGGCGTCGAACGACTCCACCAACTTTGCGAAATCCGCCAGCGAGCGGGTGAGTCGGTCGACCTTGTAGACGACAACGATATCGATCTTCTTGGCCCGAATATCCTCCAGAATCCGCTGCAAGCCAGGTCGCTCCAACGATCCGCCAGAGAAGCCGCCGTCGTCATAGAGATCAGGCAGGCACGTCCACCCTTCATGTGCCTGGCTTTTGACATAGGCTTCTGAAGCTTCCCGCTGATTGTCGAGGGAGTTGAATTCCTGCTCCAAACCCAAATCGCTGGAGACACGGGTATAGATGGCGCAGCGAAAGGCTTTCGCTTTCTCGGCCTTCATAGCGCCGCCGCCTTCGGAGCTGCCGCGGCGGCTTCAGGCTCGTTCCTCTCCCGAAGGCCAAAGAACCGCGGTCCATTCCAGTTCGTACCGGTGATGGCCCGCGCGACCTCCGACAGGCTCTTGTAGGTCGCCGCGTTCCAAAGGTACCCACCTTCGACGGCGATCACCCGATGCAACATTCCGTCGTGCTCACGGACGAGGATGGTGCCGGGTTTCAGGCGCCGCCGATCGGGCACGGGCGGAACCGGCGGCGGCTTCTTGCGGGATCGCTTCTCACCCGCATCGCGCCGCCGGACATAGTCTTTGGCGATCCGGTCCAGGTAGCGGGCTGTTTCTCGGTCGAGGTCGCCAAAGGCGTTCGCCTGTATCCTGTACGCGATGATCCGGAGTACGAGATAGCGCGGCAGATGCGCGGGCACGCTTTTGCGAAAGAGTTTCCGCCAGCGGAGCCGCAGCTCGTGAATATCGAGTTCCTTCAACGCCGCCACCTCGTAAGCGATCTGTTCTTCCAACGAGGGTTGAACGGACGCGGGAGTTGGAGACGCCGCGGAGGCGCCTCCACTAGCCGTCAAGATGGTTGGCATCTCACGCCCTTGTGTCGAGCGTGAGGGAGCCTCGTTTGCCTTTCTGCTTAAGGGACAAGACCCGATAGGTTGTTGGACCGTCTTTGCTTCGCGCGGTCTCGACCATGTAGCCGCGCTTGCGAAGCCCGGTCAAAGCGGCGCGCGTCGTATGGGGTAGCCAATTCGTAGCTGCCGTAAGCTCGACAATCGATGCTCCGCTCATGCGCGAAAGGAGCTGAATCACCTTCTCAAGCTTCGATCCCGTTCGGATCTGCTTGTTCGGTGTCGCCCGATCGCGCCCACTTTGTTTGGCCTTTGGTTGGGCTTTCTTCGCCTTTTCGCGTGTGAGCGCTCGTGCCCCTTTCAACGGGCCTTTTACCGTCTTTCCCATCGGTCTCTCCGTTGCATTGTTGGCAGATGCCGCCACCACCGCAGGCCCCGGACGGAACGAAGCCGAAGGGGCCGGAGAGACTAGAGCGACGCTGGATCAGCGCACCTTGTCGAGAACAGCAATGCTCCGATTTGAGCGCATTGCCAGTGCTTTCTGTTGATCGGCTGATCGCAGTCAATTCAGATCAGCGAAGCACATACTCCCTCATGCCTGCGGGGCCGCTAGTTGAGACTCTTCTCGGCGGTTGAAAGCAGCACCCAAAAATCATTTCAGATTCTTCCGAACTCCGCGAGCAGGTCCTCGACGGTCTTGCCTTTGGCGACCCATTCGCGCGTGTTCTGCTCGCGAGCGGCCTGCTCGCGCGCCAGCTCCACCACGTCTTCCGCCTTCGCGAGCGGAACGACCGTGACACCAATCGTGTCGGCTATGATGAAATCGCCGGGCGAGACAGTCACGCCGCCACAGGCAATCGGCACGTTGATCGAAAGCTCCTCCTTGCGGCCGGAGAACATTGTGTGCGTGCCGCGCGCGACGATCGCGCGCGTCCAGATCGGCCAGCCGATGTCTTCCAGCTCGTCGATATCGCGGCCAGCACCATCGACGACCATGCCGCGGATGCCGCGATTCTTCGCAAGACCGCCCATCAGTCCGCCGCAGACCGACGTTTCCGTGTCGCCGCCGGCGTCGACGACGATGATATCGCCGGCCTTTCCCATTTCGAGCGCCTTCAGCGGATCGACGAGGTCTCCCTTTGAAAGCTGAACCGTGATCGCCTGACCGACGGCCTTGGCCTTGAAGGGAGGCTTGATGCCGCTCTCCATCACGCCCATGCGATACATCACATCGGCGAAGACGCAAGACGCCGAATAGCATTTCGCAACCTCGTCGAATTTCGCCAGCAGGTCCGGCCGGCGCTCAAAATCGTTGAACTCCTTCAACATGAGTTCCCCTTTAGCAATGAGTGGATGAGGGTCACGGAACGGCTGCGGCCAGCACGCTGTTCACCGGATTGCGCGGGCGCTCTCCGGTCAGGACACGTGCAACCTCGTTGGCTGCCGTCTCGCGCGCGATGCGGATCGACTCTTCGGAATAGTAGGCCGAATGCGGCGTTATGATCACATTCGGCAAGCTGAACAGCGGATTGTCGCGCGTGCGCCAGGCGGGCCGCTTGGCCGGCTCCTCCTCCAGATCGTCCAACCCGGCGCCGGCCAGATGACCAGACACCAGCGCGTCGTAGAGTGCTTTGTTGTCGACGGTCGGGCCGCGGCCTGTGTTCACGACAATCGCGCCTGGACGCATCCGCGCGAACTCGTCCGGGCCTAAGAAATGACGTGTCTCCGCG
Organism: uncultured Propylenella sp.; assembly: GCA_964440525.1. GTDB lineage: Bacteria > Pseudomonadota > Alphaproteobacteria > Rhizobiales > Afifellaceae > DASWJZ01. The sequence continues at coordinate 11,972 of CAYTTC010000036.1, forward strand.
GTCATCGGCACCTGCATCATTACGGCATGTGACCGCGACAGAAGCTCGTCCTTGGCAACCGGCTCAACGTCTCGGGCTCGAAAGAATGCTTCCGGCAGATAAGGGTCGTGGGCCAGAACATTTACGCCAAAACCGCGAGCCCTTTCGGCGATCGCCTGACCGATCTTCCCAAAGGAGATGATACCCATCGTCTGGTCTCGCAGACGGCGAACGGGCTGGCCTGACTTCCAGTGCCAAACTCCCTCGTGCGTGGCGCGATCGTACTGCCAGAGCCTGCGCGCAAGCGTGAGCCAAAGCGCGATGGCATGGTCCGCCACCTCTTCGGTGCAATAGTCCCGCACGTTCGTCACAAGAATGCCGCGGGTGGTTGCGGCTTCGACGTCGACGATGTCGACGCCGACCCCGTAGCGGGCGATCACCTTGCAGCGCTGCATGGAGGCGATCGCCTTTTTGCCGACGCGCGCGTATTGATTCATCACCGCGTCGCAATCGCGCATGTCGGCGAGAAGGTCTTCCTCGCTCTTCGCCTGCAGTGCGATGACCTCGGCGCCGACCGGTTCGAGGATCGCGCGCTCGATGTCGTTGTCGCCGTAGTCGAAATCGGTGATCACCACCTTGAAGCGCGGCATTCAGGGCTCCACGCCTCACACATACGCCGCCGACGAGTATGTCAGCTCGTAGGAGTGGCTATAGATCTCGAAAATGTTGCCGAAGGGGTCCTCGCAATAGACCATGCGATACGGCTTCTCGCCGGGATAGTAGTAGCGCACCTGCCGCATGCGCTGCTTTCCTCCATGCTGCTTCACCTTTTCCAGCAACCCTTCGAGGTCCGGGTCCTGGACGCAGAAATGGAAAACGCCTGACTTCCAGTATTCGAAGTTATCGGCCGGCTTCTCGGCGTTCGGAAATTCGAAGATCTCGATGCCGATACCATCTCCGGTCGAGAGATGCGCAATACGGAACGAGCCCCAGCCCTCGCCGAAGACGTCGTCGCACATCTGGCCGATGGCGCTCGCATCATGCTTGATCGTGGTCGGACCCATGATCACGTAGAGCCCAAAGACTTTCGAGTAGAACTCGACCGCCTTGTCGAGGTCGGTGACGGAGATGCCGATATGCGAGAAGGTGACGGGCGCCATTCTTGATCCTCATTCAGGGTTTGGATTTTCGGCCCACGACGGCCTGCAGCGCGGCAACGATCTCGCCCCGCCACATGTCGATGCCGACGGCGAGGACGATAATCGAGCCGATGATGACGTTCTGCGCCGCAGTCGATACGGCGTTGAGATTAAGCGCGTTCTGGACAATCACGATGGTCATTGCGCCGATCACGGTATTGACGATGTGCCCGCGCCCGCCGGCGAGGCTTGCGCCTCCGATAACAGCAGCAGCGATGGCCGACAGCTCCATACCAACGCCATAGTTGGGCGAGCCCGAATTGAGACGCGCTGTCATCAAAACGGCACCGATCGCTGCGGTGAGGCCGGCGATCAGAAACGCCGCCAACTGCGTCAACCGCACGTCAATGCCGGAGAGACGTGCAGCGTTTGGGTTGCCACCAACCGCGTAGATGGCGCGGCCAAGCGCCGTGTAGCGCAAGAACCAATAGGCTAGGGCGTAGAGCGCCACGACATAGAAGAGCGGCAGCGGAATCCCACCGACCGTGCCGTAAAAGAGCGGCTCGATGTTTGGCGACACCGTAAAGATCGGCGAGCCGTTGTTGAACATGAACGCAACGCCGCGGAAAGCTGAAAGCGTCGCGAGCGTCGTGATGAAGGACGGGATGCGCAGATAGGCGGTGAGCACGCCATTGATCAGTCCGAGAGCGAGTCCGAGCGCGAGCACGAAAGGGACAGCGATGGCGAGCGGCAGAGCAAGGTTTTTTGCCAGTATCGCGAACACCATGGTCATCAGCGCAATCGCCGAGCCCGGTGACAGATCAATTCCGCCGGTCAGGATGACCACGGTCGACCCGATCGCCACGATTGAAACTATCGAAACCTGCAACACGAGATTCGAAAGATTTCCCTGATCGAGGAAGTGGTTCGTTGTCGTGGCGACCAGCACTGCCACCAGGATCATAGCGCTGAGCGCTCCAGCGATCGGACTGCCGAGAATGCGCGTCACGCCGCTGTCTCCAGCGCCCGCGCCCCTGCCGAGGCACGCACCAAGCTGGTCGCATCAAGGTCATCCGGGCGATGAATGCCAACGAGACGTCCGTGGCTCATGATGCCGACGCGGTCGCTCATCGACAGAAGCTCATCATCGTCGGAGGAAATCAGGATCACTCCTTTGCCCGAGGCGGTCAATTTATTGATCAGGCGATAAACCGCGATGCGAGCGCCGATGTCGATCCCCTGCGTCGGCTCGTCGAGGATAAAGAGATCGGCATCGGCAAAGAGCCAACGAGCGATGACGACCTTCTGTTGATTGCCGCCGGAGAGAAAGCCGACCTCCTTCGTTTCCGCAGCGGGCGTGATTTCGAGCTGGCGCACGAGCTTCCGCCCCTCCTCCCGCTCGCGGGACGGACTGATCAAGCCATATTGTCCGAGCCGCCCGAGCGCGGCGATGGAGATGTTTGGATAGCCGGCGAAGTTGAAGAACAGGCCGTCCGATTTCCGGTTCTCCGGAACGAGCGCAACGCCCGCGGCAATGGCCTGTTTGGAATTCGTGAAGCAAACCGGCTTTCCTCCCAGAACGATCGAGCCATCGACGATTGGATCGACACCGAAAAGCGCACGGGCGAGCTCGGTCCGCCCGGATCCGAGGACGCCGCCGACTCCGAAGACCTCGCCGCGATGGACCTCGAAGGTGACGTCGCTGACGCGATTGCGCGTCGAGAGGTGATTGACGCTCAGCAGCACTTTGCCGGTGGCGTTTCGATCCTTGGGATAGTGCTCCTCGACATCGCCAACCATGGTGCGGACGATGAACGGAATGTCGACTGTTGATTGGTCGGCCGACGAGGCGACACGTCCGTCCTTCAGGATCGTGACGCAGTCGACCAGTTCCACCACCTCGTCGAGGCGGTGCGAAATGTAGAGGATGGCGCGGCCCCTCGCCTTGAGGCGCTTCAAAAGTGCGTGCAGGCGTGCGATCTCGGCAATACCGAGGGCCGTGGTCGGCTCGTCGAGGATGATCATCGAAGAGTCGGCAGCCAGCGCCTTGGCGATTTCGACCAGTTGCTGCTCGGCAACTGACAAACGGCCGACTGGCGCTTCGACGTCGATCAGCGCATCGATTTCGGCAAGCACGCGCGCGGCGGAAGCGCGGAGCGAGCTCCAATCGATTTGCCGTCGCCTCTTCGGAAGTCGGCCGAGAAAGATGTTCTCGGCGACCGACAAACTTGGCACCAACGAGAATTCCTGAAAAACCGTGGCAACACCCATCGAGCGGGCGTAGCTCGGCTCGGGAAGCACGATCGGAACCCCGCCTTTCAGGATGCTGCCTTCGTCGGGCTGATAGGCGCCGGAGAGCATCTTGATCAGCGTCGACTTGCCCGAGCCGTTCTCGCCCACCAGACCGTGGATCTCGCCCGGCCTTATACGAAGCGACACGGCATTGACGGCCGTCACGCCGGCGAAGCGCTTGGTCAGGCCGACGACCTCCCAAGCGGGTGTGCCCTCGATCATCAAGTTCTCCAGCGAGGGAGGGACCGCCCGCTCAAAGCGGGCGGTCTACACTATATCAGTAGGACTTCGAGGGCTTCGGATAGAGCGAGGCCTCATCCTGCAGCACCGGAATCACGCTGTCCTTGTCGACGATCGTTGTCGGCGTCTCGACAAACCCGCCGGAGAACTTTCCGTTCAAAGCATCGAGCGTGACCTGGAGCGCGATCTGGCCCATCACGAAGGGAGTCGTGTTGACGGTCGCGGTTACGTCGCCGGCGGCGACCGGCTCAAGGCCTGCGCCGGTGTCGCCGTCGTTACCGAGGAGGATCAGATCGCTCTTCCCGAGCGCCTTCGCGGCCTGCGCCACGCCCATGATCATGTAGTCATTTGCAGCGAAGACGACGTTGATCTCAGGGTTCGCTTGCAGAAGATCCATGCCGGCTGTGTTGCCGCCTTCGACATTCCATCCACCAGGGATGGAGGCGACGATCTCGATGCCGGGCTTGTCTTTCACCGCATCGAGGAAGCCGCCGACCCGCTCCGTTGAATGGTAGCCGGGAAGCCCTTCGATGACGCCGACCTTGGCGGGCTTACCGCCGAGCCTGTCAAGCAGGTAGTCGCCGATCTTGTGGGTGCCAGCGCGCTGCGAATAACCGACAACCCCGTGAACCGGCGTCGGGAAGTTGGCGATGTCGGAATTGACGATGATGACGGCGATCCCGCCGTCGACCGCCTTCTTGACGAGAGGCGCCGCCGCGGCCTCGTCATGGGTAGAGAGGATGATCGCGTCGACGTCTTGTGTGATCACATCCTGGATCATGCCCATCTGGCCGTTTATGTCGGCGCCCGATTGCGGCGCAAGCATGAAGACTTCCGCGCCGGCTTCGGCGGCAGCCGCTTTGACGCCTTCGCCAATCGCGATGTAGTAATTGAACTCCGTCGCCGGCGGCATGTAGGCGATGCGGATCTGGCCATCGTTCTTCAGCGCGGACGCATCGGCCTGTGCTCCCTCCTGCAGCGGTTTCGGAGTGGGGTAGTCGATGGCGAAGGCGGCGCTCATGGCCGTTCCCATCGCCGCTCCGAGCAGGCATGCGATCAGTTTCCTCATGTCATTCCTCCTTCTTGTTTTTCGCCTCGTCCTCACCCGGCGAACGGCGCATCGATCAAGCCCTTGACCCCCGGCTGGGCAGCATAAAGACCTCCGGAATGCGCCTCGCGTTCGAGGAGCTCAGCGCTCGAGCCAAGTCGTGATGTCGTGATGAAGAGTGTGTCGAGGTCAGCTCCGCCAAAGGCAACACAGGTCGGCTTGGCGACAGGGACCTCGATCCTGCGGTCAAGACGCCCGTCGGGCGCGAACCGCTCAACGCGATAGCCCTCCCAGACCGCGTTCCAGATGAAACCTTCGGCGTCGACGCATGACCCGTCGGGCACGCCGCGCCCCTTCGGAAGCTTAGCGATGGTGCGCTTCTCGCCTAATACGCCGATCCCTGGCGAATAGTCGAAGGCCACGATCTCGCACTCCGGGGAGTCGGCGAAATACATCGTGCGCCCGTCCGGACTGAAACACGTGGAGTTAGCGCAGCGCACCGAGCCAAAAAGCCGTTTAAGATTCAGATCGGCGCGGAGGCGCCAGACCGACGAGACGGGCGCAAAGTCCTTCTCGTCCATGCCTCCCGCGATAAAGTTGCCCTGGCGGTCAGTGCGGCCATCGTTCAGCCGGGTCTGGGGAAGATCCGGCTCGAACGCCGCAATATTTTCTCGACGGCCTGTCTTCGGATCGAAGAATGCGAAGCCATCCGCGAAAGCTGCGACGACCGTGCCGTCGCGGCGCGGTGCGAAACAGCAGATTCGATCCGGCGCGGGATAGCTTTGCGATGTTTGGGTCGTCGGGTCGTAGCTCCAGAGCTTCTTCCCGTGGATATCGGTCCACCACAGGCGGGAGTCGAGGCCGTTCCAGAGAACGCCTTCGCCGTGCTCGTTGCGGCAATCGAGAACCAGCTCCGCCTTCACACGCTACCTCCCGCCGCTCTGATTGACGGCTTAAGGCGAGTCACCATATCGTATCTGATATACCAGTCAACGAGCGTCAAATTACGCGGACTGGCCTGGAGAGCAGACGTCTTGAAGCCCATCGAACGCCCAGAATCGTTGTCCGAAAGCGTTTTGAAGCGGCTCCGCGAGGCGATCGTCCTCGGCGACTTTGAACTCGGCCAACCACTTTCGGAGCGTCAGCTCGCCGAGCTTCTCGAAGTCTCAAAAACACCAGTACGGGAAGCGATGGCGCAACTCCGGCTTGAGGGTCTCATTCGGATTTTGCCGCAGCGCGGCGCGTTCGTTTTCACGCTCAGCCAGCAAGAGGTCGTCGAGATCTGCGAGCTCCGGCAGGCGCTCGAGACAAGCGCGCTCCGCGCGGCGATGGAACGCAACCCTGCCCGCTTCGCCGAAGCACTCGCGATCGTCGTGCAGCGCATGCGCAAGGCGCGCGCGCGCGAGGACGTGAAAGCCTACCTGAACGAAGATACGCGGTTTCACGAGTGCTTCTTCGAGAATTGCGGCAATTCGCTGATGGCGCAGAATTACGGAATGTTCGTCGGCAAGATTGCCGCGCTCCGCACCCATCTCGCGCACAAACCGCAGCACACAGAGCTCTCATTCCGCGAGCATGAGGACATGCTCGACGCTGTGTCGCGCGGCGACTCAGTGTCCGCACTCAAGGTCCTCGACGTACACATTGCGCGTACAAAGGAAACGTATTCGGCCGGTGTGACAGACATCGCTGCCGCGGACAGGCCGGCCAGCCGGCGCACTGGCACCTGACGATGGCTCCGCTGCTTGCCTCCGAGGGGATCAGCAAGCGGTTCGGCGCAACTTTGGCGCTCGACGACGTGTCACTCGAGCTCTGGCCGCGAGGTCGGTCGCTAGTTGGCTGTCCGTCAACAGGCGACCGATCCGCCGTCCTCAGATCGAATCAAGGACATGCCGACCACCGGAGATGAGATGTCGCAATCGCATTCATTCGTCCGCATAGGGCCCGCACCTGGAAGCGAGTCTGGCCTGGCGCCGTGGCCCTGGAATGCCAACGATGTGCTTTTGGCGACGGGGATGACACCGGTTGGCGCTAAGAGCTTTGAGGGCCGGGGCCTCATTCTCGGTGCTTGGGCCTGCAACAAGGGCGCAGTCGATATCCAGGGACATCCCGTCGATGAGGCCTGCTTCATCACCCGCGGCAGCGTCACAGTGACGGACAGCGAAGGCCGGTCCGAGACATTCGGCGCGGGCGAAGGCTTTCTCCTGCCGCGCGGGTTCAAGGGCACTTGGTCACAGTCGGAGGATTTCGCGAAGCTCTTCGTGGCCATTTCGCGTGATTAAGTGTGCGTTTCCGGTGTCGGCGCGCGCGGCGCGACTTTCTCGCTCCGATGGCGACGGCATCTATCGAGTCCGTTCATGGCAGACGAAGAGGTGATTGGACCTAACGGACGGAGTCCATGGCGCTCGGGTCACCATGGAAGCCTTCGCTGTGAGGCGCAGCGCCTCGGAGTCGCGGCGCCGTCATCAAAACACGCTGCTTCACTAATTCGTAGCAAAACAACAGAATTTTTCGTTTTCAGCTTGAAAAAGATGCACTTCCACGGTTTACTTCCCCCTCTGGAGTAATAATACTACCCTCGGTACGCCAGATTGGGTGAAACTTGCGCAATCTCACCAGCCCCCGGCTTCTCAATGTTGGACCGGGCGGGGACCTGACTGGTTACACCGGGGCCAAACGCTCCCTGATCGCTGACCTCAAAGGGCTGTTCGCGCACGCGGGAGCATTCAATCGGCTCGTGGCCGAACGTGGACACGACCTCGCATACGAGGTGTACGAATTTCGTCCCGACAGAGTGGCACCGCACGAATTGGTATTCGGCACAAGTACGCTCCACGCCGGAAAGGTCGGCGACGAGTTCTTTATGACGCGGGGCCATATCCACACCCGCACTGACCGCCCCGAGATCTACTTCTGCCAAGCCGGCCGCGGCGTCATGCACATGGAGGCGCCGGACGGAAACACGAATCCGATCGAGATGGCCCCAGGTTCGGTCGTGTATGTCCCCTCGTTCTGGATTCATCGCAGCGTGAACATAGGCGAGGGGCCGTTCATCACAACCTTCTGCTACCCAGCCGACGCCGGCCAGGACTACGATATCATCGAGCGTTCCGGCGGCATGCGGACGCTGATCGTCGAAGACGGCGACGGTGGCTGGGCGGAGAACGAGAACCCCCGCTATCTGCCGCGCTCGGAGGCGGAGCAGCGGCGCTATTTGACGGAGCGCGCGGGATGACCGGTGTTCCCGCGATGCCGACGCTCCTCGCTGCGCATGAGCCGACGATCTATTTCATCGGCGTCACGACAGGTCAGTCGTCGATCCTGCGCGTCTTTCCGCGCTGGGCGGCGGAGCTGAAGCTCGGGCCCTCAAAGATCGTCGGCATCGATCTGCCGCTGCATGCGCCGCAGGAGGCGTATCGGCGGGTGGTGTCTTTTATCAAGGCCGATCCTCTGTCACGCGGCGCATTGGTGACGACGCACAAAATCGATCTTTTCGCTGCCTGCCGCGATCTCTTTGACGAAGTGGACTCTCTCGCAAACCTGATGGGCGAATTGAGCTGCCTCTCCAAGGCCGACGGAAAGCTCATCGCATCCGCCAAGGACCCAATCAGCGCCGGCCTCGCGCTCGAGGCTTTCCTCCCGACCACCCACTTCGCGCGGACCGGAGCTGAGCTTTTCTCCATGGGCGCTGGCGGCTCAACGATTGCCATCAGTTGGTATCTGACGCGGCCAGAGCGCGGAGCCAATCGGCCGTCGCGCGTGATCGTGTCGAACAGGAGCCAAGCGCGGCTTGATTCGATTCGCCGCATTCACGGGTCCTTCGGGTTCGGCGTGCCGGCCGAATACATGGTCGCGCCGAAACCCGAGGACAACGACCGCCTCATGGCAGCGCTGAAGGTTGGCTCGCTTGTGATCAATGCCACGGGCCTCGGCAAGGATGCGCCTGGTTCGCCAATCACCAATGCAGGCGTCTTTCCGAATGCCGGCCTCGCCTGGGAGCTGAACTACCGCGGGGATCTGTTGTTCCTGCGCCAGGCGCGTGCTGCCGCAACCCCGCGGAAGCTGACCGTCGAAGACGGTTGGACCTATTTCCTTCACGGCTGGACGCGCGTGATCGCCAGCGTCTTCAACGTCAGCATTCCGCCGAGCGGCCCCGTTTTCGAGCGTCTCTCGGAACTCGCCGGCGGGCGGCCGCTGCTGGAGCGCGCGTCGTGAGCCGCATCCTTATCACGCCGCGCTCGCTGACATCGTCGCCCGGCGAGGAGCTTGGCGCGCTCGAGGCTGCCGGCTTCGATCTGGTCTATTCAGCACCCGGCCGACAGCCGAATGAATCCGAGTTGGTTGGGCTTGTTCCGGGCTGCGTCGGCTGGCTCGCAGGCGTCGAGTCGATCTCCGCAAGAGTGCTCAACGCGGCGGATCAACTTCAAGTCATCAGCCGCAACGGCGTCGGTGTTGACTCGATCGATCTCGCCGCGGCTGAACGGCGCGGCATCAAGATCATGACCACTCCCGGCGCGAACGCCGCGGCCGTCGCCGAGTTGACGCTTGGCCTGATCATCTCCGGCCTGCGCCACATACCGGAAAGCGCCGCGAGCCTGAAAGCTGGTGCGTGGAGCCGTACGCGGGGACGCGAGGTTGGCGGCTGCGCAATCGGCCTGATCGGCTGCGGCGCTGTCGGTCGTGCCGTCGCGGAAGCCGTAAGCGCGCTCGGCGCGAAGGTCCTGGCGTACGATCTCAAGCCGAGCTTCGGGTTTCAACCCTCGCCTCGCTTTGCATGGGCCTCGCTCGACGACGTGCTGAGCCACTCCGATGTTGTCAGCCTGCACTGCCCTGCCCTGCCCGATGCTACGCCGCTGCTGAACTCTACACGGCTTGGAGGGATGAAAAAGGGCGCACTATTGGTGAACACGGCACGTGCCACGCTTGTCGATGAGAGGGCGTTACTAGACGCGCTGGAACAAGGCCGGATCGGCTGGTACGCGACTGACGTCTTTGCGGTCGAACCGCCGCCCCTGTCGCGACTACTCACACATGAGCGCGTACTCGCGACGCCTCACATCGGCGCCTTCACTACTGAGGGCGGCCAAAGAGCGGCGGAGATCGCCGTCGAGAACCTGCTGAGCGTCCTTTTCGCTCCCAAGACGCAAAGGGCCATCGCGCGATGACGCAACCCAAACTTACTGTCGTTCGCAACGATCCCGGCCTACACGTGCTCGAACGCGTGCAGGGCATGCTGTCACTGCTTCGAAAGTCCGAGCGGAAGGTCGCCGAGATCGTGATCGCCGACCCGGATGGCGCGGTCAACGCGACGGTCGCCTCGCTGGCGCGGGCTGCAAGCGTGAGCGAACCGACAGTGATGCGGTTCTGCGAGGCGATAGGATGCGACGGTTTTCAGAGCTTCAAGATCGCGCTCGCGCGCGAGATCGCGTTCGGCATGCACCGGCCGCATTCGGTGATTTCGCCGAACGACGGGCCTGCCGAGGTCACCGACAAGATTTTTCAATACACATTAGCCAGCCTCGATCGCGCGCGCCGAAAGCTTGATCCGCATCAGGTGGCGCTGGCGATCGATTTCCTAGCGGCGGCGCGAAAGATCGAGTTCTTCGGTTTCGGCGCCTCGGGCATCGTGGCGCAGGACGCGCAGCAGAAGTTTCCGTTGTTCGGCAAGCCCTGCATCGCCACGATCGATTCGCACCAGCAATTTATGGCCGCTCTCACCATGGAGCCGGGCGACGTGCTGGTCGCTATCTCCAACACCGGCGAAACCGAAGCGATCTTGCAGTGCGTCGAAGCGGCCCGCGAACGCGGCGCCAAAGTGATCGGGATCACTGGCCAGCGGACAAGCAGCCTTGCCCAGATTTGCGACGCCTATCTCGTCGTCGAGACACATGAAAACACCAACGTCTTCACGCCAACCACTTCGCGCCTCGGCGCGCTGGTCATCATCGACATCCTATCAACCGGCCTGGCGCTGCATCTCGATCAAGGACATGCGCATCGCTTCGGCGAGATGAAGCGCAAGCTCGCACGCATGCGTGGCAGTCTTGGCTCGCGGCGCGCGCGGAAGGCGCAGCGTGACGACGGCGAACAGAACCAGGAGAGAGACGCGGAGGAATAGGATACGCGCCCATCCTGCGAATCGCGAAAGGGCGCACTTGTTCAAGAAACGCCGGGGGTTCACCGGCTCAAAAGGGAGGGTTGGAAATGAAGAGAGCTTTACGTTCCACAGTATCGGCGCTCGCGGTGTTCGGCGTCGGAGTTGGCGGATTGGGCCTGAGCTCCATCGCTGCCAATCAGGCTGCGGCCCAGGACAAGATCGACGTCACGATCGGCTGGGTGCCACCCGACATCACCGGCGTTTTCAAGACCGCAACCGATTTCTTCGAAATGGCCGCGAAGCAGGCAAACGAACACGGCTTCAACGTCGAGGTCATCTCGCGCTCGCCGGCTACGCATACGGCTTTCGCCGATCAGGTCGCGATCATCGAAGACATGATCCAGCGGCAGGTCGACGTGATCGCGATCTCGCCGACCGAGGTGGAGATCGTGAAGCCGGCACTGGCGCAGGCCAACGCGGCAGGTATCCCGGTGATCATTGTGAACCTGCTCGAGCCGATCGAGGGCGCGCAAGTCGCCTCCTATATCGGCTTCGACAATACGCTCGCTGCCAAGGTCACGGCATACGCCGTGCTCGACTATTTCGGTGGCCCGGGCGTGCTCGGAACTGGCGACAAGGTCGAGGTCAAGCCCGAGGACTACCTCGATCTCGCCTTCTGGGAAGGCCTCTATAATGGCCTCTCCGACGAGCAGAAGGCGGGCATCAAGGCGCGCGGTTCGATCATCGAGGGCGTTGCGGGCGGCTTCTTCTCGACCGCCCGCGTCAACGGCTTTCACGAAGTCGTCGACAAATTCCCTGGCATCGAGATCGTCGGCAATACCTGCGCCGCCGACTGGAACCGCGAGAAGGGCATCAAGTGCGCCGAGGACTTTTTGCAGGCGAACCCGGAAGGCCTCGACTTCATCTGGGCCGCGTCGAACGAGATGGGCCTCGGTGCGATGATCGCGTCTGAAGCCGCCAGCCGGCTTGAGACCGCCGACGGCGGGCCTAAGGTCGGCGACAACACGATCGCCGTCTTCACCAACGACGTCACGCCGGAATCGGTCGACCGCATCGCGGAAGGAAAGATGATCGCCGAAACGACGCACGGCTTCGCGGATTGGGGATGGTTCGGCACCGCCTTTGCCGTTCAGCTCGTCTGCGGTGTCGAGACCGCGGCGACCTTCGATATCCGCCCGCGCATCGCCTACCGCGACAACGCCCGGCAGTTCTATCCCGATCCAGCATTGCCCGAGATCAAGTGGGACGACATCCGGGCGAACTGCAAGAAAGAAGGGTGAGTTGCACAAAGCCGAACCTTCTCCCCTGTGGGAGAGGGTTCCCTCCGGCTCTGCCGGAGGGCGGATGAGGGGTGATCAGACGCAGCACTTGCGCCCCTCACCTGTCGTTTGGCAAAGCGAAACGACACCTTCTCCCACAAGGGGAGAGGGTGGTGCGTAGAGGTGAAATATGTTTCGCTTCGATGAGAAAGTGATTGTCGTCACCGGCGGCTCGCTGGGCATCGGCGCTGCCGCTTGTGACGTGTTCGCGGCGGCAGGCGGTCGCGTCGTGATCGCGAGCCGGCAGGCGGAGGCGGCGGACACTCTCGTGTTCCGCATCACGGACAGCGGCGGGACCGCATTCCATATACCGACCGACGTCGCCGCCGAGGCAGAGGTTATCAAGCTCGTCGAGCGAACGCTGGCCCGCTTTGGCCGTCTCGACGTTCTGGTGAACAACGCCGGTATCCATATGACGGGCGATGCCACGGAGACGACACTCGCGCACTGGGATCGCATCATGGCGGTCAATCTGACCAGCGCATTCCTTTGCACCAAACACGCGATCGACGAGCTCTCGAACAGGAAAGGTGCGATCGTCAACGTTTCCTCGGAGGCCGGGCTCGTGGGCATCCGCAACCAGGTCGCCTACAATGTCTCCAAGGCAGCGATGATCGAGCTGACCAAGAGCTGTGCGGTCGACTTTGCGCCACGGGGGATACGGGTGAACTGCGTCTGCCCCGGCACGACGGCGACGCCGCTGGTCGAGGAACTCGTCGCCCGCGCGCCTGATCCAGCGGCTGCGCGTCGCCAATGGGAGTCGATCCGGCCGATGAATCGCCTGGGAACCACCAACGAGATCGCCTCCGCAATTCTTTATCTCGCCAGTGAAGAGGCCGGCTATGCCACCGGCGCAGTGCTCGCCGTCGACGGCGGCTATACCGCGCAGTGACGATGGCCGGGCAAGAAACGCTCCTTCGCCTTGAGGAAATCGACAAGCGCTTTCCCGGCGTCCACGCGCTCGACCGCATCTCGCTCGATCTTCGCGCCGGTGAGGTTCACGTGCTCCTCGGCGAGAACGGGGCCGGCAAGTCCACGCTGATGAAGGTTCTCTCGGGCGAATACACACCTGACAGCGGACGCATCGTAGTCAAAGGGGAAGAACTTACGGGGCTGACGCCGGACCTAGCCGCGCGTCACGGGATCGGCCTTGTGCATCAGGAGCTGAGCCTAGTGCCGGCGCTGAGCGTTGCCGAGAACATCTTTCTCGGCCGCCCGCCGCGCGGACGACTCGGCAGAATTGATTGGACCAAGGCGCACGAGGGGGCCCGCGTGGCTCTCGCCGGCCTCGGGGTTGCGATCGACCCTCGCACCGAGGTGCGTCGCCTCGAAGTGGCTGAGCAGCAGCTTGTGGAGATCGCGCGTGTCCTGGAGCGACGGCCGGAAATCCTGCTCCTCGACGAACCGACCTCGGCGCTGTCAGACACAGAGCGCTCGCGGCTCTTCCAGGTTATTGCACGGCTCAAGCAACGCGGCGTCGGGATCATCTATATCTCACACCATCTGTCGGAAGTACCGCTCATCGCCGACCGGGTCACGGTTCTTCGCGATGGCCGGGTCGTTTCGACACTCCCGGCGAACGAAGCAGATGAGGCAAAGCTGATCAGCATGATGGTCGGACGTCGTCTCTCGGAGCAATTCCCGAAGCAGACAGTCGACTGTGGCGCGCCCGTTCTGGAAGTCGAGAATCTGGAGGTCGGCCGCGCGCTCCGCGGTGTCACCTTCTCTCTTCGCAAGGGCGAGATTCTTGGCGTCTTCGGGCTGATGGGCGCCGGCCAAGCCGAGCTTGCACGCGCCCTTTTTGGCCTAGAAAGCCGATCGACGGGTGAGATTAAAGTTGAAGGTGAACCGAAAAGATTTCGCGAGCCGGCCGACGCGATCGCAGCGGGTCTCGGCCTTCTCTCTCGCGACCGACGGCAAAGTCTCGTGCCGATGCTCTCCGCCGCGCCCAATATCTCCATGTCGTGGCTCGCCAATCGCCAACCGATTTCCCTGCTTGAGCTTCGGCGCGAGCGCGAAGAGGCTCGACGCTATGTCGAGGAGCTTAGGATTAGGCCAGCCTCACTGACACGCGAGGTGCTGTTCTTCAGCGGCGGCAACCAGCAAAAAGTCATCCTGGCGCGCTGGATGTCGAGCGGCGCGCGGATCATCATCTTCGACGAGCCGACACGCGGAATCGACGTCGGCGCGAAGGCCGAAGTGTTCGCGTTAATGAGCAAGCTCGTCGGGGGCGGTGCGTCGATCCTGATGATCTCATCGGAGATCGAGGAGCTGATTGGGATGGCAGATCGTGTTCTCGTCCTGCGCAAAGGTCAGATCGCCGCCGAGCTGACGCGTGACGAGCTCAGCCAGGAAGAAATGCTGCGCCACGCAGCCTGAGTAAGGAGTAAGCGTGACCGACAAGGCTGCCGATCAGCAACTTGCGCAAGGCGCGGATGCACGGACTGCGCGGGCGCGGTGGGAGCAATTTCAGCAACTCCTGTTCCGAGGCGGGCCGCTGGTCGCACTTATCCTCCTCGTCATCTTCCTCTCCTTCGCCACGCCATACTTCATGACGGGCAGCAACGTCTTGAACGTGCTCCGGCAGTCATCCTTCACGGCCATCCTCGCCATCGGTCAGACATTCGTGATCCTGACCGGCGGCATCGATCTGTCGGTCGCGGCCATCGCCGCGCTTTCGGCGTCGGTCGGAACAGTGCTTCTCACTCAGCCGATCGAGATTCTGGGCCTGACGATCGGTCCGCTGCATCCTGTCCTTGGCATTGGCGTGGCGCTTCTGGTCGGCGTTGTCTGCGGCACGCTGAACGGATGGATCATCGTCCGCTTCAAGATTCCGGACTTCATCGCCACGCTCGGAACGATGACCGTCTTTCGCGGCATCGCGCTTCTTGTGACGGATGGCCTGCCAGTGCCGTCGTTCAAGGCGGCCGCGAGCGGCACCGCCCTGCCGGATGCCATCTTCTGGATGGGCGCCGGGCATTTCCTTGGCATCCCCGCGAGCGCCGTCGTGGCGCTGATCCTCGGCGTGGCTGGGTTCTACATCCTTCGCTACACGACGCTTGGCCGCTCGATTTACGCCGTCGGCGGCAATCGCGAGGCGGCGCGCGTCTCCGGCATCGACATCGGGCGCACAAAGATCTGGGCATACGCCTTCTCCGGCCTGATGGCGGCGATCGCCGGACTCGTGATGACCGGACGTCTCAATTCCGCGAACGCGCTGATGGCGGACGGCGAGGAGCTTCGCTCCATCGCTTCGGTCGTCATCGGCGGCACGAACCTCTTCGGCGGCGAAGGCGGCGTCATCGGATCGCTGATCGGCGCGCTGATCATAGGCGTGCTCGGCAACGGGCTGAATCTGCTTGACGTCAGCCCCTTCTGGCAGCGGATCGCCCAGGGCCTCGTCATCATCCTCGTGGTGATCTTCGACCAGTGGCGCCGCCGCCGCATCCGGCAAGCCTGAGCCACAGGAATGGCGCGCAGTTACTTGATCGGCGTCGATCTCGGCACGAGCGCCACCAAGGCCGGGCTTTATCGGCCCGATGGCACGCTCGTCGCCGAAGCTTCCGCCGAAGTCCCCCTCGCCTACCCATCGCCCGGCGTGGTCGAGCAGGACCAGGAGGACTTTTACACGACGGCAGCCGAGACAGTGCGGAACGTCATGAAGTCGAGCGGCATCGATCCAAGCGAGGTGGCGGCGATCGCCTTCGACAGCCAGATGGCAGGGATCGGCGCGGTCGACGAAAATTTCCGACCGGCGATGCGCTTCGATTGCTGGCTAGATATGCGGTGTCAGCCCTACATCGACGCGCTCGTGAAGGATCATGCCGACGAGGTGACCGCCGTCACCGGCTGCCCACCGACGTGCGCTCATGCGGCGAAGATGCTGTGGTGGCAGCACGAGCGTCCGCAGGTTTACAAGAGGATCGCGAAGTTTGTGGTACCGGCCGGCTACGTCGCCGGACGCCTCGCCGGCCTGAAGGCGGAGGACGCCTTCATGGATCACACGTTTCTTCACTTCACCGGCGTTGCGGATGCGAAAGAGGGGCGCTGGTCGGACGAGCTCGGCGAAGGCCTGGGGATCGACCTTCTGCGCATGCCAAAAATCGTCGCGCCCTGGCATGTTGTCGGCGGGGCGACGACGGAGGCTGCGCGCGACTTCGGTCTGCCGCCCGGTCTACCGATGGTCGCCGGCGCGGGCGATACTGCCGCAAGCGCGCTCGGCGCAGGTATTGTCCGCCCCGGTATGCTGCTCGACGTGGCCGGCACGGCGTCCGTGCTCGCGGGCTGCACCGACCGTTTTGTTGCGGACGTGAAGAACCGCACTCTGTTAGTGATGCGCTCCGTCGTGCCTGGTCTTTGGCATCCTCTCGCCTATATCGGCGGCGGCGGGTTGGCGCTTCGATGGTTTCGCGAGCAATTCGGCGGATCGGAGTCCCGGGGCTCTGATCCAGGCGACATTTCGTATAATGACCTTGTCGAGGCCGCGCTTGGAGTCGCACCGGGCGCGGACGGGCTATTCTTCTCGCCGCACCTCGGCGGACGTATCTGCCCCACCGATCCCGCGCGTCGCGGAACATGGACCGGGTTTTCCTGGGGCCACACCCGAGCGCATTTTTTCCGCTCGATACTCGAGAGCGTCGGGTTCGAGTACTCCTCTTATCTCTCGGTGCTCGAAGACCTCATACCGGGTCTTGAGCGCGTCGAGGCACGGGTCGTTGGCGGAGGCGCAACAAGCGCCGGATGGAACCAGATCAAGGCGGACATTTTAGGCGTGCCCTATCAGCGCCTACCACGCGCCGACATTGCCACCTGGGGAAGCGCACTCGTGGCGGGCCACGGCGTCGGACTTATCCCCAATATTGCCGAGGCAGCAGCGCGCGCGTCCGAGCCCTCTGAGGCGCCGATCATGCCGGCGCCCGCAGCGCGTGCCGCATATAGCAGAGTCGTCAAAGACTACATCGAATGGCAAAAGGGAATGGATCGGAAATGAGCGTGCGGCTGGAACGCATACGCATCTGCCTCATCGGCGCCGGCCGCGCCGGCCGCGTGCACGCCAACTCGATATCGCGGCACATGCCGGGCACCGAGCTTACCGTGGTCGTCGACGGCGTCCGGGAAACTGCTGCAAGCGCAGCAGCAGACTACCGCATCGGCAAGAGCTTTTCCGAGGTAGGCGATGCGCTCGACTGGGGTGAGTTCGACGCAGTGGTCATCACCACCCCGACCTTTACGCATCGCGATTTCGCGGTCGCGGCAGCCAACGCCGGCAAGCATGTCTTTTTGGAGAAACCGATGGCGCTCACGCTCGCCGAGTGCGACGCCATCATCGAGGCTGCGAAGAAGGCTGGCGTCGCGCTGCAGATCGGTTTCATGCGCCGCTTCGATCCGGATTTCCGCCTTGCGTATGAGCGCATTCAAGCCGGCGAGATCGGGCAACCGATGATCGTGAAGTCGTTGACGCATGGCCCCGGCCTGCCACCGCCGTGGGCGCGTGACCTCAAACTCTCGAACGGAATGCTCGCCGAGGTGAACAGCCATGACTGGGACTGCGTCCGATGGCTCGCCGGGTCGAACCCGGCGCGTGTTTTCGCCGAGACCGCCAACTTCAAAGGCGCGTCGCGCGGTGTCGACGATCCAGACTTCTACGACACCGCCATCGTCTCGATCCGCTTCGACAATGGTTCTCTTGGCACGATCTCCGGCGTCTGTCCCTGTGACTACGGATACGACGCCCGCGTCGAGATCATAGGCGAAAAGGGCATCATGCAGATCGGGGAACTGAACGGCCGGGCACTGGTCGTCGGCGTCGATCGCGATAAGGGGATCGTCACGCCCATTCATCGAACCTGGCCGGAGCGATTTGCCTGGGGCTACATCCGCGAGATGGAGCATTTCGTCGATTGCATCCGTCGCGGCGCCGAGCCGGACGCGAGCGGAATCGACGGGCGATGGGCTATAGCTGGCGTGCTTGCCGGCACTAAGTCGTTTCAGGAGGAGCGGCCCGTGCGCCTTTCCGAGGTTCTGAACTGATGCGCGCGGCCGTGTATCACGGTCCAGGCGACCTCAGGATCGAAGATCGGGACAAACCGAGGATCGGAGCGGACGAGGCGCTTCTTCGAGTCAGCCATTGTGGGATCTGCGGAACCGATCATCGGATCGTAGCGGGAAAGCATCGCCTCCTGCCGGCAGGGACACTGCGGATACCCGGCCACGAAATCGTCGGCGAGATCGTCGAGGTGGGAGCCAATGTGCAGAATCCGCTTCCGACAGGACCGGTGATGGTGGCGCCGAACACCGGCTGCGGACGCTGCCGCGAGTGCCTGTCAGGCAACGGCAATCGTTGCACCGAGTCTCGCGCGATCGGCATTACGGACGATGGCGGCTTCGCGGAATTTCTGAAAATACCTGCTGGCGCGATCACTCAAGGAAACGTCATCCCCCTGGGGCCTCACACGGATCCTCTCGCCGCCGCCTTGATCGAACCCCTTGCCTGCGTGCTTCGCGGACAGGAGCACCTCGACATCGAACCTGCCGATACCGTGCTCGTCGTCGGCGCCGGACCGATCGGAATTCTTCATGTGATGCTGGCGCGGCTGAAGCGCGCCGCCAGCATCACGATCGCCGACCGCTGGCCGGAACGGCTTGCTTTGGCGGGGCGCCTCGGTGCTGACCGCATCCTTAATGTTCGTGGACAGAATCTCGCTAAGGCGGCGCAATCAGAGGTCGGCGCACGTGGCTTCGATGTAATCATCGTTGCCGCTCCCTCTCTTGAAGCCGACGTAACCGCGCTCGATCTTGCCGCGCCCGGTGGACGCATCAACTGGTTCGCCGGCCTGCCGAAGACTGAATCCATTGCTGCCATCGATACGAACATCGTCCACTACAAGGAGCTTCGCGTCACCGGCACGACGGCGTGCTCGACGTCCGATTGCCAGCGCGCCGCTGATATCGTGAGTTCCGGCCGCATCGACGTGATGCCGCTGGTGACACGGACTCGGCCAATTTCGGAAGCGCCGGACGAATTCGTCACAGCAAAGGATCACACCTCATTGAAGACTGTGCTGATAATCTAACGCGATTGGAGTCACGCCAGAATTGCAGATCGAGATCAATCGGGTATTGCGCGCGAAATGATCGCCCTGATTCTTTTTTCGTGCTCGATGTCTTCCAGAACCGCATCCCGATAGGGATAATCGGGCTCCTTCCTCAGCAGATCCTCCAGCTCTGCAATCGTTTCATCGCATTCCTTTTTCCGCTCGCGGAACCTGTCCTTCACGCCCGATCTGGCGATGTCCCTCAGCAACCTCGCCAGCTCCCTCTCCTATTTGGGGCGGCGGGAGGAGGCGCTGGAGACCAGCGAGGAGGCTCTGGCGCTCTACCGCGCCCTCGCGGCGGCACGGCCCGATGCCTTCACGCCCGATCTGGCGAGGTCCCTCAGCAACCTCGCCAGCTTCCTCTCCTATCTGGGGCGGCGGGAGGAGGCGCTGGCGGCCGCGGAGGAGGCTCTGGCGCTCTACCGCGCCCTCGCGGCGGCACGGCCCGATGCCTTCACGCCCGACCTGGCGATGTCCCTCAACAACCTCGCCAACTTCCTCTCCGATCTGGGGCGGCGGGAGGAGGCGCTGGCGGCCGCCGAGGAGGCTTTGGCGCTCTACCGCGCCCTCGCGGCGGCACGGCCCGATGCCTTCACGCCCGAGCTGGCGAGGTCCCTCAGCAACCTCGCCATTCGCCTCTCCGCTCTCGGGCGGCGAGAGGAGGCGCTGGAGACCAGCGAGGAGGCTCTGGCGCTCTACCGCGCCCTCGCGGCGGCACGGCCCGATGCCTTCACGCCCGATCTGGCGAGGTCCCTCAGCAACCTCGCCAGCTTCCTCTCCTATCTGGGGCGGCGGGAGGAGGCGCTGGCGGCCGCGGAGGAGGCTCTGGCGCTCTACCGCGCCCTCGCGGCGGCACGGCCCGATGCCTTCACGCCCGACCTGGCGATGTCCCTCAACAA
>CAYTTC010000037.1:0-31987 GCA_964440525.1 uncultured Propylenella sp.
TCTCGCGCGGCTCCGGCGCCGCAGTCCGCGCCCGCCGCTCGCGGCGCGGCTCGAACAGGGGGGCGTCGAAGCGGGGGAAAAGCTCCAGCGGCGCACGCTGCGGCCGGGCCGCCTGGCGGCGATTGCCGCCGAACAGGCGGCGGAAAAAGCCGCCGGGACCGCCGCCCTGATTGCTCTGCGCCAGCACGATCTCTTCGCCGTACTCCTGCGCGACGGCCTGAGAGACGAACGCGCCAGCCCCGACCGCCACGCCAAGGCAAAGGAAAAAAATGGTGGCGGCGCGTATCATCCGTTCCTTCTCCGCAAGAATCAGCCGCTGCGCAAGGTTGTCAGCAGTTGCAGCCCGGCAAAGCCGTCGGCGATAAGCCCGCGCCCGCTCTGAAAAGCGCGGATGGCGGCGCGCGACGCCGGCCCGATCTTTCCGTCGATCTCGCCCTCATAATAGCCGGCGCGGGCGAGATGTTTCTGCAATTCGACAGATTCGTCCGCGGTGAGCGGCCGCTCGCCGTTCGGCCAGGCGTGGGCGAAGCCGCCGCCGCCTCTCAAGCGATCCGCGAGATGCCCGACGGCGAGCGAATAGGCGGTGGCGTTGTTGTAGCGCTTGATGACAAAATGGTTGCGAAGCATCAGGAAGGCGGGACCGCTCGCGCCGGCCGGCGCGATCAAGACCGCCTTGTCGCCCGGCCGCGGAAAACCCTCGCCGTGCACCCGGGCAACGCCAAGCTTCGCCCATTCGCTTAACGGGCGGGAGTTTTCGTCCTCGGCGAGCCGATAATTGAAATCTTGCGGGAGAGCCACCTCGTAGCCCCAGGTCGTGCCCGCGACCCAGCCGGCTTTGCTCAGATAATTGGCGGCCGATCCGATCGCGTCGGCCTCGGAGTTCCACAGGTCGCGCCGCCCGTCGCCGTCGAAATCGACCGCATAGGCCTCGTAGGTGGTCGGGATGAATTGCGTGTGGCCCATGGCGCCCGCCCAGGAGCCGGTCATGCCTTCAACCGAGATGTCGCCGCGCTGAAGAATTTTCAGCGCCGCGACGAGCTGCTGCCGGCCGAATTTTCCGCGCCGGCGGTCGGCATAGGCGAGCGTCGCGAGCGAGCGGATGACGCCCTTCACGATCTTCGGGTCGGAGAGAACTTCGCCGTAGTAGGATTCCATCCCCCAGATGGCGACGAGGATGTGGCGGTCGACGCCGTAGCGGCTTTCGATCTTGTCGAGGAGCGAGCGGTAGCGGACGAGCGCCTCGCGCCCGCTCCCGATCCGTTTTTCGGAGACGCGCCCCTCCACATAGTCCCAGAGCGGCGTGGAAAATTCCGGCTGAAAGCGCGCCTTCTCCAGCACCGTGGGATCGGGGGTGACGCCGCGGAAGGCCGCGTCATAGACGGTGCGCGAGACCCCGGCGGACTTCGCCGTCGGCCAAAAATCCTTGACCCAGCGGTCGAAACCCGCGTCGGCGCGCGCCGAGGTGATCAGCGTTGCGCCTATCAGGACGAATCCGACGAAAACCGTGGCGATCAGACGAAAAAGTGGCCGCATCTTTTCCTTGTCCCGCGCGCGGCGATTAAGGGGCGAATTTGGCGAGGATATGATGGGCGGCTAAGGGGAAAGGTTTCTCACGGGAACCGTATTGGGCAAGACGCAGATCGTGTTGAAGACTGGTGCAAGATTGAACAGTCGGGCACTCTCGCAGACCGCTGTTACATTAGACGCTAATGCGATCCAGCGGCCTCCGCTCCGAGATAGGGTCCGTGGATGGATCAGACGAGGTCGTCCCCCGATTAGATCGGGGGACAGCAATGACGGCAAAGAAGGATCGTCGCCTTCAGGCCGCGAGCTTCTTCTGCAGCTGCTCTTCCCACGAAAGCGCGTGCGCGACGATCGTCTCGATGTCGTCGTAGCGCGGCTCCCAGGCAAGCGTCGCCTTGATGCGATCGGCAGCGGCGATCATCACGGGGATGTCGCCGGCGCGGCGGGCGCGGGCGCGGATGTCGAGCGTGCGGCCGGAGACTTTTTGCACCGCGTCGAGAAGCTCAAGCACCGAATAGCCGTGGCCGTAGCCGCAGTTCAGCACCAGGCTCTCGCCGCCGCCCTTCAGATGATCGAGCGCGGCGGCATGCGCGCGGACGAGATCGTTCACATGGATGTAGTCGCGGATGCCCGTGCCGTCCGGCGTGTCGTAGTCGGTGCCGAAGACAGCGACGTGATCGCGTCTGCCGGTCGCCGCCTCAAGCGCGACCTTCAGGATATGCGTCGCGCCGCGGGTCGATTGCCCGGCGCGGCCAGCCGGGTCGGCGCCGGCGACGTTGAAATAGCGGAGCGCCACCGAGCGGAGCCCGTAGGCGGTGGCGGAATCGGTGAGCATGCGCTCGGTCATCGCCTTCGACGCGCCGTAGGGCGACATCGGGTTCAGCGCCATGTCCTCGCTGACCGGCACTTTTTCCGGCACGCCATAGACCGCCGAGGTGGAGGAGAAAACAAAGCCCTCAACGCCGTTCGCAACGGCGGCGGCGATCAGCTCGCGCGACTTCACCGTGTTGTTGAGATAGTAACCGAGCGGATCGGCGACGGAATCCGGCACCACGACCGAACCGGCGAAGTGCATGACGGTATGGACTTTGCGGCTCTTCATCAGGCGGTCGAGAAGCACGCGGTCGCCGACGTCGCCGATGACGAGCTCGGCCTCACGCGCTACCGCCCAGTCAAAGCCGGTCGAGAGATCGTCGAGCACGACCACGCGCTCGCCACGGTCGACGAGCTCCAAAACCATGTGGCCGCCGATGAAGCCGGCCCCTCCTGTTACCAGAACGCTCATACGCTTGACCCCGCACCACCGGCCTCTATCGGACCGCTGACTGAGAAGGTAAGAGATTGGAAAGGATAGGCAATCGAAAGGTCCGCGCGTGGTAAATCCCCTCCGCAAGGCGGTCTTCCCGGTAGCCGGCCTCGGCACGCGGTTTCTGCCCGCCACCAAGGCGATGCCGAAAGAGATGCTGACCATCGTCGACCGGCCGGCGCTGCAATATGTGGTGGACGAGGCGCGCGAGGCGGGAATCGAGCATCTGGTCTTCGTCACCGGCCGCAACAAGGCGGTGATCGCAGACCATTTCGACATCGCCTACGAGCTTGAGGCGACGCTGGCGGAGCGCGGCAAGACGGAGGAGATCGAGCTCCTCCGCCGCGATCTGCCGAAGGCCGGGACAATCAGCTTTACCCGCCAGCAGGCACCGCTGGGCTTGGGGCACGCGGTGTGGTGCGCACGCGAGCTGATCGGGCGCGAGCCCTTCGCCGTGCTCTTGCCGGACATGCTGATGAGCCCGGGGTGCCTGGCGCAGATGCTGGCGGCTTACGAGAAGCACGGCGGCAACGTCATCGCGGTGGAAGAAGTGCCGGCCGACCAGGTAAGCCGTTACGGCATCGTCGGAGTGGGGGCGGAGGACGAGACGGGCTTTGAGATCACCGAAATGGTGGAGAAGCCGAAGCGCGAGGACGCCCCGTCGAACCTCATCATCTCCGGCCGCTACATCCTGCAGCCGGAAATTTTTGACCTGCTCGGCGACCAGCAGCCCGGCGCTGGAGGCGAGATTCAGATCACCGACGCGATGAAGCGGCTCTCAAAGACGCAGCGCTTCACCGGCTTCCGCTACCAGGGCCGCACCTACGATACGGGCACCAAGGCCGGGTTTCTCATCGCCAACGTCGCCTATGCTTTGGGGCGCGCCGACATCGGCCCGGAATTCCGCGCCGAGCTGACGGCGCTCTTGGGCGACGAAGGGTCGTAGGGCGAGGTCGCCCCAGATTGTCGTCATCCCATGGCTTGACCATGGGATCCATTCCGGAGCGCTCCAGAAGCATCAACCGTTCCGGAATGGATTGCCGGATCAAGTCCGGCAATGACGACAGTGTAGAGCCGCTACCGCTGCAGGCGGAGGCGGACGCCGATTTCGTGCGCGTCGAATTTTCCGTCCGGCTCGTTGCGGTCGGTGCGCTCGTAAGTGTAGCGCGCTTCCACTGACGCGACGCGGTTGAAGGCGTAGCTCGCGCCGGCGAATCCGGTGAAGGTCAGGTCGCGAAAATCGTCGCCGACGCGGTGCTCGTGGCTGAGCCCGATCCCGATTTCGCCACGGATGCGCGGCGTAAGGCTGCGCGATAGCGTCAGCGTGCCGGCATAGAGGATCGCGGCGGAAGCGTCGGGCGTGCTCGTCGGCACCGTTTCTGTCGTGAGGTCGACCCTGACCTCGGTCAGCCGGCGCGGCGACCAGAGGATCGAGGCATTGGAGAGAAAAACGTCGAGATCCTCCAGCCGCGCGTCCTCCAGATCCTCACGGCGATAGCCGAGCGACACTTCGCCCGAAAGCTTTTCGCCGCGGTCGACGACGAGGCCGCCGCGAAGCTCGCCCCAGATGCTGGAGCGGGCAAAGCCGCTGTCGTCGCGCGAATGGTCGAAGGCGCGCCGCCCGACCGCAACCTCGGTGAAGGGCCTGAGACTGGCGCTCGTCGCATAGCCGGCGCGTAGTTTTACGCCGAATTTGGTGTTGTCGAGCTCGCTCCGATCGGCGACGCCGCCGCCGGAAAGCGGCACCTCCTCATGGATGGCGCGCTCGACAAAGCCGGTCAGGCGGGCGCTCAGTCGGCCATAACGCTGCTCGACGCCAAGCGCCGCGTCGAAAGCGTCGACGCCCGGGCGCTCGGCCGCCGCGGTCGGCGTGTCGGGGTCGCCAAAACCTTCGACGAAGCGCGCAAAACCCGCTTCCGCCTCAAGCGAGGTGGTGCTCGAAAGGTCGTAGCGGAGCTTTGCCCGCGCCTCGGCCGTCTGCTGATCGAACTCTTCGCGGTCGTAAGCGATCATCTCGCCCCGGCCATGCGCCTCGAACCGGTAGCGCTCGCTTTCCGACGTAACCTCGATCTCCGGCGCGACGACGAGGCCGATTGCGCTGACCTTGTCGGCCGAGCCGCCCGCATTGTCGGTGGCGCTCACGCCGATCTCGATCGACGGCCGGATGACGAAGCTCCCGAGATTGACGCCGACCGGAGCGAAGGGATCGCTCGCTGTCGTGCGGCGCGGCCGGATTCTGCCCTCCTGCACCGGCTCGGGGATGGGCCCGGCGAGCGGCGGACCGATCGGCTCCTCCCCGGTCGGACCAGCGAGCGGCGAGCCTATCGCGGTTTCGAGGGCCGACGGCTCGGGCTCGTTGTCCCAGGTCCAGATATCGTCGTCCTCGACCGCGTCCTGGGTGGGGCGGAGGATGAAATCGACCAGCGCGTCCAGCGTTTCCGGCGCCTCCTGCGCCGCCGCGGCGGCGGCGAGGGTCAGCGTGGCGGGAGCCAGAATCCCGAGGGCAAGGGCGGAGATGCGAGAGAAGTCCATCCGGGCGCGGCTCCGCGGACCCGGCTCGCGGCGCGGCCCGCTTTAACGAGAGGTAAAGCCGCGTGGTTAACAACACCTTTCCGGCGGCGTCGGCCGCGAGTCGTGGTGTAGTACTTGGGGAAAAGGACGAGCCGTACTCGTCAGTCGCCGGGGATCACCTATGAGGCGTTCCTTCGCGCTGGCGGTCGCCATCGTGATCTGAATTGGGACGCGGCCCGGAAGCGGGTCGAGGCCAAAGCCTGATCCTCGCGCCTCTCAACTCCCATCAAACAGCCCCGGTCGATTGGCCGGGGTTTTTCTTTCCCGGCTAGGGCACCTTCGCCGCTCTCTGAATTCCTTTGATAACATCAGCCCCATATTTTCTTCGGAGCATATCTAAAAAGCCCGGCTCAACAACATTTGCGAAGCCAAGATACCCCGCCAGCGCAGCTAGCTCCTCTCCGGATAGCTTGCCGAGAGATGCGTGGTGAACTTGAGCTGAGATGATCCGCTTTCGATCGCGTCCGATGCTCAGAGCACCGTCGTTCGTCAACGTCACGCCGGTCACTACCCGTCGGTATTTTCTTGTCACAAATGTCGTCTTGTCGGAATTCACTACGAGGCGCGGTCGTCCCACAGCATCGACGATCCACCTCTTTCGACGCCCGCGTCCACCAGAAAATCATGCTTTGAGGGGGAACGTCAGCGCTAAGACGAAGGCGACCTAGAGGCGGACGTTGACACCGTCATTGCAGCCTGCGGCGGGAGCCAACGCGCCGCAATCCGCGCGCTCATCATCGCGAACGAATATCTGAATGCGGAGGTCGATCGGCGCCGCTCCAGCCAGTCGGTTGGCTTTGTGCGCGGCCGAACGGGAACCTGAAGCGGCCAGGGCATTCAGACCTTTGTATAGTTGTGTCGCGTCGAGGGATGCCTAAAGTTCTAGGCGTCGCAACGCGCTCGGGAAGGCGCGCTTGGGAGGAAGGGGAATGGACCAAACCGTCACGTCCTTCATCGCTGCGCTCGTAGCCGAAGAGAGCAGACGCATCATCGCCGACGCGATCGAAAGTGGCTCGATCCTTTCAGCAGCTGCCGTCGCTGCACAAGTCAGCCGCACTTATCCGAACTGCGGTCTCACCGAAGAGGAGATCGCTGATCAGGTCATGATGGCCGCCGCGAAAGCCGGGGTCGCAGTCGAGATCGGCGGAGAGAGAATGAGTGCCAGAGCCTGAGACTTTGTTGCCGCGTCGCTGCGCACTCGGGCCTCTCTACGCCCATGCAGAGCGCGCCCCGGCCTCCGCCCTCCGTCTCCGCCCCGAACCTCGAACCTCGCCAGCTTCGTCGTAGCTTGCTTGTTCTGTGGCTGCGCCTGCCGCCATCGATTGGCGGCAAGCGAGCCGTGTCGCAATTCCCAACGCCCTTTCCGACGGGGGCTCGTGTGGGCGAGAGCTACTTCACCGGCAGCATCAAGTGCTCATAGGGAGAGCCGGCCCACATTACCCAAGGCTGCGTCATGTCGGCCATCTCGCCGGGTTTCGGATAATCCTGAAAGGCGTCGCCGTAGTTCATAACCATGACGTGTGGCGGCTCCTGCATCCAGCCCATGCTTTCCAGCGGCTTGGTGGCATAAGGATCGACATTGCTAGGAGTCGTGCCGCCTTGCAGCATGTAGGCGAAGCCGACTTTGCCTTTGGGCAGCTCAGTCTTGCCCACCCACGCCATCACCCACTCCCATCCGTTCTTGTCCACGCAGAGCGGGTCGTTGGCTGGATTTGTGGGGTCGTCGGGGATGCAGGTGAAATTGTTGCTGCCTTCGCGGAGCGTCCGGACCTTACCGTCCGCACCAAACGCTATGACTGTCGCGTTGGCAGCGACGTTTTCGGGCGCTGCCGACAGGGCGTTGGTGATCATTTCTTCGTCGGTCTTCGGGGGAGTATGACCCGCTCCGACCTCCTCCGCGGCGGCAATCGTTGAACAAGCTGCAAAAGCCGCAAGCCCGAATAAAATCGATACTGACGATCTGCGCATGAATACCTCCCTTTGAAAACCGTTCCGACCAACACTGCGGCCCGGCACGATCAGCACGTCGAAGGGCGTACCGATGGGAATGTGCAATTGCTCGCAGCCGACAAGAGCCCCGAGCGCAACGATTGCAGAGACGAGAACGACGCGCACTGCGCCCTCATTGGGCGTCGCACACCACGCATCCTTAGCTCGGGATTACAGACCTGCCTGTGATCATAGTCAACTCAGATTGCCATGCCGCGCCCGACCGGCCGAGGAGGCTACAGCTGGGTGTGTGGCGAAGCGGCGACGCTGATGATGATACTGAACTTTCCAAGTTCTTCTTTCGTGGGTTGTCGCGCGAGATCGTCCTTCCGCTTTCCCTCACACTGCCGTCAGGCTGGCGCAAGCGTCCACTTTTGGGGTCAGGAGACGACGGTGCCTCCAATCGTCGCCGGTTGCGTGCGGCGCGAAGAAAGACTGACCGAACGGCGAACGGCGGGTGATCAAAATCCGTTGCCCCAGAGTTGCCCCGAGCAAAACCACTCCTTCAAACCCCCAGCGTTTCCGCGAAAAGCGGACGGGTTAACAACCCTTTTCGAAGCCTCGCCCTTGAGTGCCCGGCATGGTACAAAGGGGAAAGGACGATCCATGGCCCCCACTTCTGTTTTGCATCCGCGCCGCGTTGCCGCGCCCAGCCCAGCCATCCGCACGCTGCAGGTGGAGACGGCGGGGCTGATTGCGCTCGAAGCGGCGCTCGAGGGCGAGATGCGAAAACCGTTTGAGGCGGCGCTCAAGCTGATCGTCAAGGCGGAAGGCCGCGTCATCGTCACCGGCATGGGCAAGAGCGGCCATATCGGCGCAAAAATCGCGGCAACCCTCGCCTCGACGGGAACGCCCTCCTTCTTCGTGCATCCGGCGGAGGCAAGCCACGGCGACCTCGGCATGATCACGCCTGACGACGTGGTGCTGGCGCTTTCCTGGTCGGGGGAGACGGCGGAGCTTCGAAGCATCGTCTTCTATTCGCGGCGTTTTCGGGTGCCCTTCATCGCGGTGACCTCGCGGGGAGATTCGACGCTCGCCCGCTCCGCCGACGTAGCGCTTCTCATGCCGCGGGTGGAAGAGGCCTGTCCGCACGGGCTGACGCCGACCACCTCGACCTTGATCCAGCTGGCGCTCGGCGATGCGCTGGCGATTGCGCTTCTGGAAGCGCGCGGCTTCACCGCCGACGATTTCTTCAAGTTCCACCCGGGCGGCTCGCTCGGCGCCAATCTTCAGCATGTGCGCGACGTGATGCATATGGGCGAGCGGCTGCCGCTCGCGCCGCTCGGCACGCTGATGAAGGAGGCGCTGCTGCTGATCAGCCAAAAAGGCTTTGGGTGCCTCGGGATCACCGACGAGGCCGGGCATCTGGTCGGCATCATCACCGACGGCGACCTCCGCCGCCATTTGTCGGGCGACATTTTTGAACGGCCGGTCGACGAGGTGATGACGCGCGACCCGAAAACCATCGGGTCGGACGCGCTGGTCGCCTCGGCGCTCGAGATCCTGAACGCAGCCGCCATCACCGCGCTCATGGTGGTCGACGACGAAAAGCCGGTCGGCATCGTCCACATGCACGATTTGCTCAGGACCGGAGTGGCCTGAGCCGCATCTTGTTCAGCCGGAGACGCGCGAGTTAACCTCCCCCTTGAGGGGAGTTCGGAGTTTCCGCAGGAAACTCCGGGAGGGGGTCGGCGCAGCGTCTTAATTGGCAGCCGTCGCGAATGCCGTAAGCGCAGCACCCCCTCCCGAAGTTCTCGCGAACTTCGACCTCCCCGCAAGGGGGGAGGTTAGGGGGCGGCGTTTCTGTTGCCGGGGAAGCGGTGGGCGATCAGCGCCGTCACCGCCGAAAGCACGACGAAGCCGACCACCTGCATCTGCCACGGCCAATCGACAAGGAGCGCGCTGACCCCGATCAGGATCGCCGCGATCCCGAACCACAGGAAGAAAAAGCCGGGCCGCACGACCTCGACGCAGAGAAACGCGAGGCCGAGCACCCACCACGTCCAGCCGCCGAGCGTCTCGATGATGTCGAAAATCATCTCAGGCGCTGCCTTCGCCCGTGGGCTTACGCTGTTCGTCGTCGCGATTTCGCAAACGTGTCGAAGGCGACGGCAAGCACGATGATCACGCCGATGATGATCTGCTGGATGTAGGAGGAGACGTTCATCAGCACGAGGCCGTTCAGTAGCACGCCGATCAGAACCGTGCCGATCACGGTGCCGAAGATCGAGCCGACGCCGCCGAAAAGGCTGGTGCCGCCGATGACCACCGAGGCGATGACGGTCAGTTCATAGCCGGTGCCGGCGATCGCCTCGGCGGAGTTCAGCCGGGCGGAAAGGACGAACGCGCCGAGCCCGGCGAAAAAGCCCATGATGACGTAGACGCTGAGCGTAATGCGGCGGACGTTGAGGCCGGAGAGGCGCGCGGCTTCGGGGTTGCCGCCGACCGCGTAGACTTTTCGGCCGTAGCGCGTGTACCGGAGCACGATGTGCGCCAGCACCGCGAACGTCAGGAAGATGATCACCGGGATCGGCACGAACCATCCAAGGCCCGGTATCGGGCCGAGCTTTCCCTGGCCCCACCAAACGAAGGCGGGATCGAAGCCCGAGATTGGGCCGCCAGCGGCGAAGAGCAGAGCGGCCCCGCGAAACACCGACATGCCCCCGAGCGTCACCACGAAGGGCGGCACCTTCAGCCGCGTTATGGCGAATCCCTGAATGAAGCCGCCGAGAAGCCCGACTCCGATCGCGGCCAGCGCCGCCAGATACCAGGCGTAACTCAGCGCATCCTGACCTTCACCGACGGCGAAGCGGTTGGAGAGACCACCCTTCGATACTGCGGCGGCGACCAAGCCAGCGAAGGCCAGCAGCGACCCGACCGAAAGATCGATGCCGGCGGTCAGGATGACGAAGGTCATTCCGATCGCGAGCAACCCGACGATCGAGACCTGTCGCATGACATTGAACAGATTGATGGACGAGAGAAAGCGGTGCTCAGGGGTGATGATCGCGAAGACCGCCATCAGCACCAGCAGGAAGATCAATGGGGCGAAGCGGGCGAGGAACCCGAACGCATCGAATTTGCCGGACGCGACGCCCGAAATATCAGTCACGCTTCCCCTCCCCGTCCTCTACGCCGCGCGCGCCGTCTCAAGCGCCATCATGCTCATCAAGACTTCCTGGTTGGCCGCCTCGCGCCCGATCTCTCCGGTAACGCGCCCCTCGCGCATTGTGACGATCCGGTCGCTGATCGCCAACACTTCCGGCAGCTCCGACGAAATTGCGATCACCGCGATTCCGGAGCGCGCCATGTCGAACAGGAGATTGTGCACTTCGACCTTGGCGCCGACATCGATGCCGCGCGTCGGCTCGTCCACAATCAGCACTTTTGGCCGCAGCGCCAGCCAGCGCGCCAGCACGACCTTCTGCTGGTTGCCGCCGGACAGGTTGATGACGATCTGTTCGGGACTAGCCATGCGAATATTCAGCGCCTTGCGATATTCCTCGACCATGGCGCGCTCAGCCCGCTCGTCGACGAAGATGCCCATCATGCCGATGCGGTCGAGCGCCGCCATCGATAAGTTCATGCGCACCGCGAGCGCCAGGAACAGCGCCTGCTGCTTGCGGTCTTCGGGCACAAGCCCGATGCCATGCCGGATCGCGTCCTGCGGCGAGCGGATATCGACCGGGTTACCGTCGACGAGGACCTGACCCGCATCGAACGGATCGGCGCCGAACACCGCGCGCGCCATTTCGGTGCGGCCGGCGCCGACAAGACCGGCGATCCCGAGAATCTCGCCGCGCCGGACAGAGAGCGCGACATCTGCCAAAACACTCGCATGCGGATCCTGCGCGTTGCCACGCCGCGTCAGGCCCTTGATCTCCAGAGCGACGTCGCCAAGCATGCCGGTTTCACGCTGCGCGAAGAGCGCCGTCACCTGCCGCCCGACCATCTGGCGGATGATGCCATCGATGTCGGTTTCGGCGACGTTGCCGCTGCCGACGAATCGACCGTCGCGAAGCACGGTATAGCGGTCGCAAATCTCGAACACCTCTTCGAGGCGATGCGTCACGAAGATGATGGAGAGCCCCTGCGCCTTCAGGTCGCGGACAATACGGAAGAGCTTCTCAACCTCTGTCGACGAGAGCGCCGACGTCGGCTCATCCATCACGATCAGCCGCGATTTCATCGAGAGCGCGCGGGCGATTTCGACCATCTGCTGTTCGGCGACGGAGAGGTCGCGGACAAGAGACATCGGGTTGATGTCGAGGCCGATCCGTTTGGTGATGGCGCGGGTCTCCGACGCCATCCTTCGCCAGTTGACGAAGAGCTTTGAACCGGGCTCGCGGCCGATGAACACGTTCTCGGCAATCGACATGTTCGGAGCGAGCGTGAACTCCTGGTAGATCGTGACGATGCCGAGTTTTTGGGCGGCGTGCGGGGTTGTCACGACCACGTCGGAGCCGGCGAAGATGATCGTGCCGGAATCGGGGGGTTGGGCGCCGGAAAGAATCTTCAGGAGCGTCGACTTGCCCGCGCCGTTCTCGCCGAGCAAAGCGTGGATCTCGCCCGGCCCGACCTCGAAATCGACGTTGTCGAGCGCCAGCACACCGGGGAAACGCTTGCTGATCCCGGACATGCGCAGGAGTGGCGCGGTCATTCCTGGCTCAGTTCCCATCATGGTGAGGTAGCTCGCCGCATAGGAGCGAGTTCCTCCGGATAAGGAAGGTTGATAGTTCGGCGGCAGGACCAGCCTGCCGCCGCTACGATATTCTATTGCACCTCGCCGATGCGCTCGGCCTCGTTGATGTTGTCCTTGGTGATCGCCACCGGCGTCAGCAGGACCAGCGGCTCCGGCTTCGTGCCGTCGCGCAGGAACTTCACCAGTGCTTGCACCGCACCGCGGCTCTGGCCGCCGGGGAACTGCTCGACCGTGGCCGTCAGCGTTCCGTCGCGCACCGCGACCAGCGCCTCGGGCAGTGCGTCGAAGCCGATGACCGTAACGCCTTCGTAGTTGCGCGCCTTCAGCGCCTCAATCGCGCCAAGCGCCATGTCGTCGTTACCGGCATTGATGACGTCAGGCGGGCCGTCCATGCCGCCGAGCGCGGATTCGGTCACCGACAGACCATCGGCGCGATTGAAGTTGGCGGTCTGCTCGAAGACGAACTTGTACTTGTCGGCATGCGCGTCGAGAATGTTGTGCAGGCCCTTGGCGCGGTCGATGGCCGGGCTGGCGCCGGGGCTGCCCAGCAGGTTGATGATAGTAGCGCCGTCCGGGAACAGCTTCATGATCAGCTCGCCCTGGGCCTCGCCGCCCTTGACGTTGTCGGCGCCGACATGCGCCAGGATGCCGGGAACGTTGTCGACGCGCCGGTCGATAGTCACGACCGGGATGCCTGCGTCCACCGCCTGTTGCAGCGCCGGCGCCATGGCGTCGACCGCCTTCGGGCTGATGACGATGCCGTCGACGCCCTGGGTGATTGCGGTCTCAACGTCCGCGGTCTGCTTGGTCGTCTGGTCCTGGCCATCCGATTCGATGACAGTGACGTTGCCCTGCGCTTCCGCCTCGGCCTTCATCTGGTTCATCATGTGCACGAAGAACGGAAAGTTCAGTCCCGGCACCGATTCAAGGATCGTCAGCGGCTTGTCGGCTTGCGCAAACGCCGGGGTGCTCAAGGCCATGCCGACCGCTCCGGCCAGCAAGGCCATTCTTGCGAAACGCTTCATTCTTGTCCTCCCATGCCCTGGACAGGGCAAAGTGAAAGTGGCCGTCACGACGGACACTGTCAACTCGCTCCGCCGCATTTGTCTGATTATTCAACCTGGGTCGGCCCGTGTGACCGGCCGTGCAACCCGTGCTACGATACCGGCTCGATCAAGATGCCGCGAAAAGCGGCCGTCATCGGAGGGAGAGGACAGGACATGCCGGGCAAGAAAATCCTGATGCTCACGGGCGATTTCAGCGAGGAATACGAAATCTTCGTCTTCGAGCAGGCGATGCTCGCAGTCGGCCACGAGGTCGACGTGGTCTGCCCCGACAAGAAGGCGGGAGATGTGCTGAAGACGTCGCTGCACGATTTCGAGGGTGACAAGACCTACACCGAGAAGCCCGGCCACAACTACATCTTGAGCAAGACCTTTTCGGAAGCGAGGCCGGCCGATTACGACGCCGTCTATGTCGCCGGGGGGCGTGGGCCTGAATACATCCGCATCGACAAGCGGGTTCAGGAGATCATTCGGCATTTCCATAAGGCGGACAAACCGATCTTCACCATCTGCCACGGCGTGCAGGTGCTGATGGCGGTGCCGGAGACGATCCGCGGCAAGGAAGTGGCGGCGCTGCAATATTGCGAGCCGGAAGTGACCGCGGTCGGCGGCAAGTACATCGACGTGCCCCCGACCGGCGCGCATGTCGACGGCAAGCTCGTCTCCGCCAAAGGCTGGCCGGGCCTCGCGGCATTCATGCGCGAATGCCTAAAAGTGCTCGGCACCGAGATTCGCCACGCCGAGCCGGCGCCGCAGAAGGCGAAGGCCGCTTAGGCTTTTCGCGCTATTCGGGGACACCCGCCGCTCGCAGCGAGGCGACATCGGCTGCCAATTGGTCGACGTCGCTGCGGAACTGCGTTCCCAGAAAGGACGTGACTGTGAAGGTCGGCCGTGCCGCGATGAGCTGCACCGCCGTTTCGCGTGCCTCTTCGATAAGCCCGGCCTGGTCCTGGATCATCACGGTGTCGGCCAAACCGTAGCCGGGACTGCGCGCGTGATAACCTCGGAAAGCAGCCATTGCCTCCTTGGGTCGGCCCGCGAGCCGATAGGCGTTACCCAGCACACCGAGATACCACGCCTGATAATTCGGGCTTAGCGTCATAGCCTTTTCAATCTGGCCGATTGCCTCTTCGGCTTGCCCACAACAAGTCAGCACGAAACCTCCGAACACCAGCACGTCCGGCAGGTTGGGGCCGAGTTTCGCCGCCTTGCGGGCAGCCGCTGCTGCCTCGTCGAATCGCGACTTCAGGAGCAGGATCCCGCTCGCGCTGCGATGGGCGTCGGGAGTTGCGGGGTCGATCGACAGCGCCCGCTCGACATAGGCCTCCGCCTTTTTCAACGCGATCTCGCGGTCTTCGCCCGTCCAGCCGTGACGTGCGTCGGAGTAGTGCAGGTCACCAAGCAAGGCGTTGAGCGGCGCCGATCCAGGATCGAGCGCGAGCGCTTTCTCCCAGCAGCGAAGAGCTTGGGTATGCGAGTCCGCGGTCTTCGGACGGCGACGGTCGTGGGTTAGCCCTTGTATCCAGAGGCTCCACGCTTCGACATTTGTCGTGGTGGTGTAGCGCAGGCGCGCCTGCTCGCCTTCGGTCAGCCTGACCTGCATCTCGGTCGCGAGCATTAGCGTGATTTCGTCCTGGATCGCGAAAATGTCGTCAACGGCGCGGTCAAAGCGGTCCGCCCAGACATGAACGCCTGTTGTGGCGTCGATCAACTGCGCGGTGATCCGGATGCGATTGCCGGCCTTGCGAACGCTTCCCTCCAGGACGAAGCGCACGCCGAGCTCGCGCGCGACCTGGCGCACGTCGATTGCGCGCCCTTTGTAGACGAAACTCGAATGGCGCGCGATCACGGACAGGCCGGAGAGCTTTGAGAGCGTGGTGAGGATGTCCTCCACCAGTCCGTCAGCGAAGAACTCCTGCTCCGGGTCGTTGCTCATGACTGAAAACGGCAGGACGGCAATGGACGGCTTATCGATGCCGAGCGTCGTGGTGAAATTGGGCATGGGCTTTGCCGTCGGCGCGGTTTCGTCGCCGTCCCACCGCCACACCCGCAGCGGCCGGTCGATGTTCTTGAGCTTGACCTCGCCAGAATCGATGAACGTGACACTGACCTTTCCGCTCACCTGGGCATGCACGACGTCTGAGGCGAGAACGCCGCCTGGCGGCGCCTGGCCTTCAAGGCGGGCGGCAACATTGACGCCGTCGCCGAAAATGTCGTCACCCTCGATGATGATCTCACCGAGATTGATGCCGATGCGGAACTCGACGGGCCGCTCGGCGGCCAAGTTGCGCTTACCCATCGCGCGTTGGATTGCGACGGCACATTCGACCGCGTCGACAACGCTGCCAAACTCCACCAGCGCCCCATCGCCCATCATTTTTACGATGCGGCCATGCCGCGCGGCGACGGCGGGATTGAACGTCTCGCTCCATATCTGTCGCAATGCGGAAACCGTGCCGGCTTCGTCCGCCCCCATCATGCTGCTATAGCCGGCGACGTCGGCGGCAACGATGGCGGCGAGCCGGCGCATCATCGGAGCGTCGGACATTCGTGTCCCCGTCTCCTTTTGGACGGGTGCAACGATACTCCTGCGCGACTTCGAATTCCAAAGCCATTCGACGGCAATATGAAGGTGCTCGGCACCGAGATCCGCCACGCCGAGCCTGCGCCGCAGAAGGCGAAGGTCGCCTGGGCTTCCGCGCTATTCGGGAACGCCCGCCGCCCGCAGCGAGGCAATGTCGGCTGCCATCTGCTGAACGTCCTTACGGAACTGGGTCCTCGCCCAGGACGTGACCGTGAAGGTCGGCCGCACCGCGATCAGCTGCGCAGCCGTCTGGCGCGCCTCGTCGATGCGCCCGGCCTGCTCCTGGATCATCACGATGTCGGCCAACCCGAAGCCCGGGCTTTGTGAATGGTAAGCGCGGAAGGCGGCGGTCGCTTCCTCGGAGCGGCCGGCGAGCCGGTAGGCGTTGCCGAGCTGGCCGAGGTAGTTGGCCGGGTGGTTAGGGCTCAGCGCCATGGCCTTCTCGATCTGCCCCACCGCCTCCCGCGCGCGCCCGGCGCAGACCAGAATGAACGCTGCGAACATCAGCCCGTCGGGCAGATTTGGACTGAGCTCGACGGCCTTGCGGGCCGCCTCCGCGGCATCGTCGAATCGCGACCTCAGGAGCAGTATCCCGCCGGCGGTGCGATGCGCGTCGGGATTTTGAGGGTCAATCGCCAGGGCCCGCTGGATATAGGCTTCCGCCTTGCCGATCGCCGTCTCGCGGTCATCCCACCACCCGAAGCGCGCGTCGGCGAAATGCGCGAAGCCGATCATGGCGTTGAGCGGCGCGGAAGCGGGATCGAGCGCTAGGGCTTTTTCCCAGCACAGACGGGCTTGAATCTGGTTCTCCCCGGTGACGGGGCCCCGATAGTAGTTCAGTCCCTTAACCCAAAGGCTCCAGGCCTCAACGTTCGTGGTGGTGGTGTAGCGCAGACGCGCCTGTTCGCCTTCCGTCAGCCTGACCTGCATCTCCGTTGCGAGCGTCAGGGTGATCTCATCCTGCACCGCAAAGATGTCGTCGACGCTTCTGTCGAAGCGATCGGCCCATATGTGTGCGCCTGTGGTGGCGTCGATCAGCTGCGTCGTGATCCGGATGCGTGGCCCAGCCTTGCGAACGCTGCCCTCCAGCACGAAGCGGACGCCAAGCTCGCGGGCGACCTGGCGGATATCCACCGCGAGCCCTTTGTAGACAAAGCTCGAGTTGCGGGCGATCACGGTGAGGCCGGAGAGTTTTGAGAGCGTAGTGAGGATGTCTTCGACCAGCCCGTCGGCAAAAAACTCCTGCTCCGGGTCGTTGCTCATGACGGCGAAGGGCAGCACTGCAATCGATGGCTTTTCGGCGCCGGTCGGCTGAGCGGCATAGGCCGTATGGCTCGCGGCCGGCACGACTTTGTCGCCGCCCCAGACCCACACACGCACCGGCTGATCCATATTCTTGAGGGTAATCTCGCCGCCGTCGGCGAACGTCAGGTCGACCTTGCCCTTCACCTGCGCGTGCACGGCATCGGACATGAGCACGCCACCGCGCGGAGCCCGACTTTCCAAGCGGGCGGCAACGTTCACGCCGTCGCCAAAAATGTCGTCGCCTTCGATGACGATTTCGCCGAGATTGACGCCGATGCGGAACTGAACCGCCTTTTCTTCCGGTCCAGCCTCGTTCCGTCTCGCCATGGCGTTCTGGATTGCGACGACGCACTGGACCGCGTCGACGGCGCTGCCGAACTCGACCAGTGCGCCATCCCCCATCATCTTGACGACGCGCCCCCGATGGCTGGCGACGGCCGGATTGAAGAGCGTGCTCCAGATGCTCCTGAGCGCCGCAAGCGTCGCGGCCTCGTCGTCGCCCATCATGCGGCTGTAGCCGACGACGTCGGCGGCAACGATTGCCGCAAGTCGCCGCATCATCGGAGCTTCCGCCATCGGTGCTATTCGGGCAGTCCTGCAGCGCGGAGCGCTGCGAGGTCTGCTTCAACAGAGGCAACGTCCTTGCGGAATTGCGAAGCGGCAAAGCTGCGGACAGTGAATGCCGGGCGCGCCGCGCGAAGCTTTGCGATTTCAGCTTGGGCCTCGCCGCTCCTCCCGGCCTGCTGATACACGATTGCCAGATCGGCACGGCCGAATCCGGGGCTTCGCTCAGCATATGCCTTGAAGGCAGCGATGGCGTCTTCAGCGCGGCCGGCCAGCCGATAGGCGAGGCCCTGGATGCCGAGATAGTTCGGCGGGAATTTCGGACTCAGGCGGATGGCCTTTTCGATCTGCCCAATTGCCTCGTCATGGACACCCGCATTTGCAAGGATCGCCGCGGCAAAGGCGGCGATGTCCGCCGAACCTGGTGCGAGGATCAGAGCGCGTCGCGCCGCCACGACCGAATCGTCGAAGCGGCACTCGATGTTATGGATCATACCTGAGAACAGGTGTGCGTCGGCGTTGTCGGGGTTGATCTCGAGCGCCCGTTCGAGATGCATCTTTGACTTAGCAATTGCCGTCGCCCGGTCATCCCACCAACCGAAGCGTGCGTCCGAGCTATGGATAAATCCGATCATCGCGTGCAGCGAGGGGGAGTCCGGATCGAGCGCCAGCGCCCTCTCCCAGAACTCCCGCGCCTTGCCGACGCCGTCTTTGGTGACGACGCCTGAGCGATAGAAGGCGAGGCCCTGTGCCCAAAGATTCCACGCCTCGACGTTCGAGGTTGAGGAATAGCGCATGCGCGCCTGCTCGCCCTCGGTGAGATTGACCTGCATCTCGGTGGCGAGGATCAGCGTGATCTCGTCCTGGACGGCAAAAATGTCCTCGATGGCGCGGTCGTAGCGCTCGGCCCACACATGCGTTCCTGTCTCCGCATCGATCAGCTGCACGGTGATACGGATGCGGTTGCCGGCCTTCCGCACGCTTCCCTCCAGCACGTAGCGGGCGCCGAGCTCCCTTCCCGCCTGTCGCACATCGACGTTCCGCCCCTTGAAGGCAAAGCTCGAATTGCGGGCGATGACGTTCAGGCCCGAAAGTTTCGAGAGCGTCGTCAGGATGTCCTCGACCAGGCCGTCAGCGAAGAACTCCTGTTCCGGATCGTTGCTCATGTTCTGGAACGGCAGCACCGCGATCGTCGGCCTTTCGGCGCTCGCCGTTGCCCGCGGGGTCGCAGCGGTCGACGCGCGTGCGCCCTCGCCCCAGCGCCATACGCGCACCGGCTGCTCGATATTCTTGAGAGCGATCTCGCCAGCATCGACGAAGGCGAGATCGACCTTGCCCTTCACTTGCGCATGGACAGAGTCCGACAGCAGCACGCCGCCCGACGGAGCCTGGCTCTCCAGCCGCGCCGCGACGTTGACGCCGTCGCCAAAAATGTCGTCGCCCTCGATGACGATGTCGCCGAGATTGATGCCGATGCGAAAGGTCACCGCCTTCGCGGCGGTCTCCGCGCCGTTGCGCTCCGCCATCGCCTTCTGGATGTCGAGCGCGCATTGCACGGCGTCGACTGCGCTTCCGAACTCGACGAGTGCGCCATCTCCCATCATCTTCACGATGCGCCCGCGATGACCGGCGACGGCGGGATTGAACAGCTCGCTCCAGACTTTTCGGAGCGCGGCAAGCGTACCGGCCTCGTCCTCACCCATCATGCGGCTGTAGCCGACCACATCGGCGGCGAGGATCGCCGCAAGGCGGCGTGTCACGGGTGCTTCGCTCATCGGCCGCACGACGCTGCTTGCGCCGAGCCGCCCGGGCAGACCGATTGTTGTGAATTGTGCTTCGTCATGCCATCGACAACCAACGCTCGCGATCTGGAAAGGACCTCAAAATGCCGCAACATCCCGCCCTCGCCCCAGGCCGCGTGGCCGTGATCACCGGCGCGGCAAGCGGCATCGGCCTCGCCGCGGCCGAGCGCTTCGCCGATCTCGGCATGAAGGTGTGCATGGCGGATTGGAATGTCAAAGAGCTGGAGAAGGCGGTCGCGAACGTATCCCGCCACTCGGGCCGCCAGGGTGACATCCTCGGCATGCCGACCGACGTGTCGAAGCGCGAGGACGTGGAGCGGCTGAAGGCGCGTGTGCTGGAGGCCTTCGGCGAGGTGTCGATTCTTATGAATAACGCCGGCCGCGGCGGGGATGGAGGGCTCTTCGGCCCCGTCGATGCGTGGGAGGCCATCATCGACACCAATCTCTGGGGTGTCATTCACGGCGTGCAGGTTTTTGCGCCGGCCATGATCGCGCAGCAGACGCCGGCGGCGATCTTGAACACTGGGTCGAAACAGGGGATCACCTGCCCGCCCGGCAACACCGCCTACAATGTCTCGAAGGCCGGCGTGAAGGTGGTGACCGAAGCGCTCGCCCACGAGCTTCGCAACATCGCAGGGGGGCAAGTCACGGCACACCTGCTGGTTCCCGGCTTCACCCATACGGGGATCGCCGAGAACCGCGCGCCCGAAAAACCGGCCGGCGCCTGGACGGCAGAGGAGGTCATCGACTTCATGCTGCCGCGGCTGGCGGCGGGCGAGTTCTACATCCTATGCCCGGACAACGACGTGACGCGCCAGATCGACGAGAAGCGGATGCGCTGGGCGATGGACGACCTGATCCTGAACCGGCCGGCGCTCTCGCGCTGGCACCCGGATTACAAAGAGGCCTTCGCCAAGTACATGGCAAATTAGCCCGACCGGGACGGGTCAGGCGGGGACGATCGAACGGCGCGCTTCAGGTGGCCGCAGCGGCTGCGGCGACCTTCGGCCGGGCGGCCTTCACCTTCTTGGTCGGCGTCGGGATCTCGATATCGACCTCCAGCATCGACACCGATTCGCCGCGCTCCATCTTGACCTGCACCTTATCGGAATCGACCTGCACGTGCTTCTTGATGACCGCCAGGATCTCTTCTCTCAGAATCGCGACCAGATCCGAACCACCGGCGATGGTCCGTTCGTGCGAAAGCAGGATTTGCAGCCGATCGCGGGCGATCGGCGCCGTCGGCTGCCTCCTGAACAGGTTGAACAGGTTCATGCCGCCCTCCGCGTGAACAGCTTGCCGAACAAGCTCCTCCTGTCGGTCGGTATGGTGAGGTCGACGACTTCGCCGGTAAGCCGCTTCGCCGCGTCGGCGTAGGCGCGCGCCGCGGCGCTGAGCGGATTGGCGATGGTGATGGGCGAGCCGACATTCGAGGCGCGCAGCACCTCTTGGCTCTCCGGGATGATGCCGAGGAGCGGAATGGAAAGGATCTCCAGCACGTCTTCGGTTTTCAGCATCTCGCCGCGCTCAGCGCGGGCAGGATCGTAGCGGGTGAGAAGAAGATGCTTGTCGATCCGCTCGCCCTTCTCCGCCCTCACGGTCTTCGAATCGAGGAGGCCGATGATGCGGTCGGAATCGCGCACCGACGACACTTCCGGGTTGGTGACAACAACGGCGATGTCGGCATGCCGCATGGCGAGCGTGGCGCCGCGCTCGATCCCGGCCGGGCTGTCGCAGATCACCCAGTCGAACCTTTCGCGGAGCTCCCCCATGACGCGCTCGACACCCTCTTCGGTCAGCGCGTCCTTGTCGCGCGTCTGCGACGCCGGCAAGAGATGCAGGGTCTCCACGCGCTTGTCGCGGATCAGCGCCTGGTTCAGCTTGGCATCGCCCTGCACCACGTTGATGAGGTCGTAGACCACCCGCCTTTCGGCGCCCATCACCAGGTCGAGGTTGCGGAGACCGACGTCGAAATCCACGACGACGACGTTCTTTCCCATCTTTGCCAGCGCCGCGCCAAGCGCTGCCGTCGAGGTCGTCTTGCCGACGCCGCCCTTGCCCGAAGTCACGACCAGAACCTTGGCCATAGTCTTCAACCTCCTCCGATCCTAACTCAGCGCCGCCATCGTCATCGTCTCGCCTTCAAGCCAGGCCTGTACCGGCCGGCTGCGATACTGCGGATCCATCTCGTCGGCTGTGCGGTAAAGGCCGTCGATCGCGATGAGCTCCGCTTCGAGCTTGTTGCAGAAAATACGCGCCGCCGGGTTCCCGGTGGAGCCGGCGATGGCCCGCCCGCGTAGCGCTCCGTAGATGTGGATAGAGCCGCCGGCGACCACCTCGGAGCCCGAGGCGACCGACCCGAGAATGGTGACGTCGCCGTCCGGAAAGATTACCGACTGGCCCGAACGGACCGGCTTGTCGTGAACGAGCGAAGCCGCACGCGTCGGGGTCTGCGGTGGTGTAGCCTGCACGGCCTGCCCATCCTTGGCAGCCGCTTCCGATTGCTTCGTGGTGTCTTCGCTTGCGGCCGGCGCTATCTGCGGGAAGTCGCTCACGCTCGCCGCGCGGCTGCCGCTGACCAGCGGCGGCATGCCGAGGCCGAGCCACGACGCCTTCGTTCCCTCCACGCCCATGATGCGGATGTCGCGCTCATGCAGGTCGGCGATGAGCTTCGCCAGACTCTCTTTGTCGAGCGGCAGCGCTGAGACGTCGAGGATGATCGGCCGCCCGACGAAATAGCCCGGCGACTTCTTCGACCATGCGTCGAGCTCGGCAAACCAATCCTCGATCGGCGGTTCCGGCGCGAAGAGAAGCGCCATGAAGGAGCGACCACGAAAGCGGAGTGATTTGCGGGGTTGAACGGCGAGATTCACCGGACGGCCTCGTTAACTGCTTCATTACGATTTGAAGCCGTGGTGGTTAAGCGCCGGTTAACGCACCGAAGGTTTCAGCGCTGTTCGGCGGCGCGATCGGTTACGCGCCTGCCCGGCACCCCTTCCCGTCGAGCTGCGGCGTGATACAATCTACAGATGCAGGTGGTGTCGGGGCGTGCGATGGCAAAGAATATCGTCCTGTGCTGCGACGGCACCGGCAACGAATACAGCC
The DNA here is from genome assembly GCA_964440525.1 of uncultured Propylenella sp. Taxonomy (GTDB): domain Bacteria; phylum Pseudomonadota; class Alphaproteobacteria; order Rhizobiales; family Afifellaceae; genus DASWJZ01. Next base: position 22,517 of record CAYTTC010000037.1, read on the forward strand.
AGAACAATACGAATGTCGTCGCTCTGTTTGAGCGAATCCTACGCGACGACAAGCAGATCGCCTACTACGATCCCGGCCTCGGCACCTTCAGCTTTCTCGGGTCGCCCCTGTTCACGCAAATTGGGCTCCTGCTCGGCAAGGCATTCGGCATGGGCCTGGAGACGAATGTCGAGGACGCCTACGAGTACCTAATGGATCGGTTCGAGACCGGAGACAAAGTCTACATCTTCGGCTTCAGCCGGGGAGCGTTCACGGCTCGCGTGCTCGCCGGCATGCTGAACAAGGTTGGAGTCCTGCAAAAGGGGAGTCGAAACCTGATCCCCTACGCGACACGAGTCTACATGACGCAAGACAATGCCGACGTCGCGGCAGGTTTCAAACGCACCTATTGCCATGAGATCAAGCCGTACTTCATCGGTGTCTGGGACACGGTGGCATCGCTCGGCTTTGTTCGAGGAAAAAAGTTCTCCGATAACAGCCTCAACGGCGACATCAGCTTCGCGTATCAGGCGGTTGCGATCGACGAGAAACGCAAGAAGTTTCCGATATCATTATGGGACGAAAACAATCTTCAACCGCATCAAATGCTCGAGCAAGTTTGGTTTGCCGGTGTCCATTCCGACGTCGGCGGATGGTACGACGAGCGTGACCTCTCCGACATTGCTCTTGAATGGCTGCTGGGCAAGGCCGAGAGTTGCGGTCTCAAATTGCGGAAAGACTGGCGCGATCAGTTGAAAGTGAACCCGCTTGGCCCCTTGCATGAATCTCGCACTGGCTTTTGGAAACTATGGCGGCCGGTGCAGCGCAAGATTCCTGACAATGCGCGGATCCATTCGAGCGTGATCAAACGAATGGAAGGCTTGCCGGAGTACAGGCCTCCGATACCCGATTCACACACAATTGTCTGAGCGCGCACAACCCGTTTCAGACCCAGCCCTGCAGCTCCCGCAGCACGAGCGTGGTGATCACCCGCATGCCCTGGGGCGAGTCGTTTAGGCAGGGCACGTGGGCGAAGTGCTCACCGCCGTGCTCAAGGAAAATTCTGCGGTTCAGCACGGCGATTTCCTCCAATGTCTCCAGGCAGTCCGACACGAAGCCCGGATTGACGATCGCGATTCGTTTCACCCCTTCGGCGGCCAGCCGCTCCACCGTCTTGTCGGTATAGGGCTGCAGCCACTCCTGCGGGCCGAAGCGCGATTGGAAGGTGGTGAGCAGCCGACTTTCGCTCCAGCCGAGTTTTTCACGGAGCAGCCGCGACGTCTTCTGGCAATGGCAGTGATAGGGGTCGCCCTTGTCGAGATAGGCCTTGGGCAAGCCGTGATAGGAGGCGATCAGTACCTCGGGCTCGAAATCGAGGCGTCCGAGATAGCTCTCGATGCTCTCGGCGAGCGCGTCGACATAGACCGGCTCGTCGTAGTAGGGCGGCACCGTGCGGAGCGCGGGTTGCCGGCGCATCGTCTTCAGCACATCGAAGGCCCTGTCGTTCACCGTCGCGGTCGTGGTGGCGCTGTATTGCGGATAGAGTGGGAAGAGAAGGATCCGTTCGCAGCCGGACTTCACCAGCCGATCGAGCCGCTCGGCGATCGCTGGCTTGCCGTAGCGCATCGCCCAGTCGACGATCACGGTCTCTTCGCTCGCAAGCTCGGCGGCAAGCTTCTTCGCTTGGGCGCGCGTAAAAGTCTTGAGCGGCGATTCATTTCGCTCACGGTTCCAGATCGAGGCGTAGAGCGCGCCGCTTTTCTTCGGCCTGACCGAGAGCACGAGCCCCTGCAGGATCGGCTGCCAGATGAGGCGCGGCGTTTCAATGACGCGGCGGTCGGAGAGGAACTCGCTTAGATAGCGCCGCATCGGCCAATAGCTCGTCCCCTCCGGCGTTCCGAGATTGACGAGGAGCACGCCGACGCGACCTGCGGCGACCAGCGGATGCTCCGCCGGCAGGCGGAGCGCGCGCATCTCCTCGCGGCGATCATCGAGATGCGAATCGGCGGGCGTCGGCTTCAGCATCTCTAATGATCCTGCTCCTGCCCGCGGAGCGCCGCCTCGGGGGCGCTGGCGTTTCGCCTAAACCACTCGGCAAGCTCGGCCTCGGAGAATTCGCCCGCGGCGAGGCGGAGAAAAACGACGGCGGCTTCGGCCGACTCGGCGTGGAGTTGCTGGCCGATCATGCGCAGAAAGAGAACGGACGCGACAAACGCCGTCCGCTTGTTCCCGTCGATGAAAGGATGGTTACGAGCAATGCCGTAGGCGTAGCTGGCCGCCAACTCGAAGACGGTTGGCTCGCCGCACGCGGCGAGGTTTTCCGGTCGCGCCAGCGCCGATTCGAGCAACCCTTCATCGCGGGTTCCATGCCCCCCGCCATGTCTTTGGATTTGCCGAAGGTGGATCGAAATTGCGACGCGACGCGTGAGCCAGCGCCAGGTCATTTCGCAAGTTCGCGAAGCGTGTCGCGATAGCGATCCATGATTTCTTCGGCCACCCGCATCTGTTCCTCGAATTCCGGATCGAAGGCGGAAAGTTCAAGGCCGTTGGTCGTCTCTGAAAGACTGAGCATCTGGCCTCGAGCGATGCCGAGCCGCTCGACCACCTCCTTCGGAAGCACGACGCCAAGCGAATTGCCGATCTGGGTGACTTTGACTTGATGCATGCTAGAAGCCTCCGTTACCCGATTATAACGTCCGTTATAACGACAGCAAGTTCCGTCGTGCATGCTCTGCAAGCCGATTCCTGCTAAAGATTGACACATGTCGCATGCCACTTCGACCACGCGCCCCCGCCCGGCGCCGCTCTACGAGCGCGATCTCTACGCCTGGTCGCTCGAGCAGGCGCGCCTCCTGAGAGAAGGCAGCCTCGATCAAGTCGATGCCGAGAACGTCGCTGAGGAGATTCTGGACGTGGGTCGGAATGAGTACAGCAAGCTCGAAAGCGCGCTGAGCGTGCTCCTCATGCACATGCTCAAGTGGGACCACCAGCCCGACAAGCGCACGCGGTCGTGGGAGAACACGATCCTCGAGCAGCGCAACAGAGTAGAACGGCAGCTGCGCGACAACCCAAGCCTGAAATCACGCAGAGACGAAGCGGTGCGCGACGGGTACGAGAGCGCCCGTCTCCAGGCGTCGAGCGAAACCGATTTGGAAGTCTCGACCTTTCCGGTCGAAAGCCCCTACGATTGGGACACGATCCTGAACCGCCCGTTCAAACGCTGAACACCGAGTCATTCAGCCGCTTCGGCGAGCGGTTCGCGTCCCGGCTCTAGAAATGCCTTGAGCAGCCGCTCGCGCTCGGCCAGCGCTGGGCGCGCCTGCGCCTGCTTTACGTGACCGTAGCCGCGAATCTTTCGCGGATAGGCGGCAAGGGCGAGAGCGACCGTGACATTGGCGGCAGACAGATTCGCTCCGATCGTGTCGAGCACGGATTCATAGTCGGCCAGAAGCTGGCGCTCCCACCGCCGCTCGGCGGTGCGGCCAAATGGATCGAGGAGCGTGCCGCGCAGGACTTTGAGCCGCGCGAGAATCCGAAAAGCCCGCATCATCCAACCGCCGAATTTCTGCTTTTTCAGATGCCCGGTCCGCTTGTCCCGACGCGCGAGGAGCGGCGGCGCCAGGTTGAATTCAAGCCGATCCCACCCGGCAAATTGGTCGCGAAGCTGCTTTTCGAACGAGCCGTCGGTGTAGAGCCGGGCGACCTCGTATTCGTCCTTGATCGCCATCAGCTTGAAGAGTGAGTGCGCGACTTCGACCGCAAGCGCCGTACTCCCCGGAGCCACGCGCTCCTCCGCCGCGGTGACCCTGGCGACCCGCGCTTTGTAGCGGGCGGTATAGCCGGCGCTCTGATAGCCGGTCAGGAAAGCGCCACGTCGCGCCACGATTTCGGGGAGCGGCGGCTCGCCGCTATCCGGCGCGACGCCGGCCGCGCTTTCGGCAGCGTCGAGGTCGAAGGCTGCGCGACGCCCCCATTCGAAGGCGGCGACGTTCATCTCCACCTCGACGCCGTTGAGACGGATTGCCTCGAGCATAGACCCGCGGCTGACGGGCAGGCCGCCCTGCTGCCAGGCGAACCCGACCATCAGCATGTTGGTGGCGATCGCATCGCCAACGAGCGCCCTGGCAAGCCGCTCGGCCTCCACGAAATGCGCGCGCCCGGCTCCGACGCGCCCCTCGATCGCGTTGCGGAGGCGCCGCGTCGGCAGCGAGAAATCCGCCGCGCGGGTAAAGTCGCCGGGATATGTCTCGTGGAGATTGACGAAGACCCGGCTTTCGCCCGGCCGGATCGCGCCGAGCGCCTTCTTCGATCCCGCCGCCACGATATCGCAGCCGAGCAGCGTATCGGCTTCCTCCGCCGCGATGCGGATCGAATGGATCGCCTCCGGCGTCGGGCCGATCCGCATATGGATGCTGACCGCCCCGCCCTTCTGCGCCAATCCGGCCATGTCGATGATGCCGACGCCGAGGCCGTCGAGATGCGCCGCCATACCGAGCACCGCGCCGACCGTCACGATGCCAGTTCCGCCAACGCCAGTGATCAGTATCCCTCGCGTTCGCTCGGGCCGCGCAATCGCCGGCTCCGGCACGGGCGGGAGCGCGTCGGTCCCGATCGCGCTGCCCGCCTTGAGGCGCGCCCCATGCACCGTCACGAATGACGGGCAGAAGCCTTCAAGACACGAGTAATCCTTGTTGCAGCTCGACTGGTCGATCGTCCGCTTGCGCCCGAATTCGGTCTCCAGCGGCTGGATCGAGACGCAGTTCGACTTGACGCCGCAATCGCCGCAGCCCTCGCAGACGAGGGTGTTGATGATCACCCGCTTGTCGGGATCGGGGGCAAGGCCGCGCTTCCGCCGTCGTCGTTTCTCCGCCGCGCAGGTCTGATCGTAGATGAGAACGCTGAGGCCCTTTATCTCGCGGAGCTCCTCCTGCACTTCTCCAAGGCTCGACCGATGGTAGATTGTCATCCCCGCGGGCCACGCCGTGGCGTCCGGATATTTGTGCGGGTCGTCGGTGACGAGCGCGATGCGCCTAGCGCCTTCCGCCGCCACCTGCCGGGCGATCTTGTCGACCGTGAGATTGCCTTCCACCGGCTGCCCACCGGTCATGGCGACAGCGTCGTTGAAGAGTATCTTGTAGGTGATGTTGACACCGGCCGCGGCCGCCGCGCGGATCGCTAGCGTGCCGGAGTGGCCGTAGGTGCCGTCGCCGAGATTCTGAAAAACGTGATCGCGGGTGGAAAACGGCGCTTCGCCGATCCAGTTAGCGCCCTCCCCGCCCATCTGGGTGAAACCCTCGGTCTGACGATCCATCCAAAGCGCCATGTAGTGGCAGCCGATGCCGGCATAGGCGTGGCTTCCCTCCGGCACATTGGTCGAAATGTTGTGCGGGCAGCCTGAGCAGAAATGCGGGGCCCTGATTCCGATATCCTCGCTCGTCTGCAGAAACTGCTGCGCCTGCTCGAGCTGCTTCAGCCGCGCGGCGATGTCAGAGTCCTCTGCGTAGCCGAGAATTCGACGCCCGATGATGATGGCGATCTGGTTGGCGTCGAGCGCGCCCCAGGCCGGCAGCAGCACGTTGCCCGCTTCGTCTTTCTTGCCGACGACCATCGGCGCGTCGGCGCGGCCGTAGAGCTGCTCCTTCACCTGCGTTTCGACGAGCGAGCGCTTCTCCTCCACGACAAGGATGGTCTGAAGCCCTTCCGCAAAGCGGTTCACGCCCTCGGGCTCAAGCGGCCACGGCGCGGCGACCTTGTAGAGCCGCAAACCGAGATCGGCGGCGCGCTTCTCGTCGATGCCGAGGAGATCGAGCGCGCCGAGCGTATCGAGCCAGCTCTTGCCGAGCGAGACGATGCCAAGCCGCGGCCGCGGTCCGCCACCCATCACGATCCGGTCGAGGCGGTTCTCGCGGATGAAGGCGACCATCGCCGGCCGCTTCCAGCGATGCAGGAGCTCTTCCTTCTCCAGAGCGTGTCGCCCGGACCGGATGTTGAGGCCACCCGGCGGCATGACGAAATCCGGAATGATGGGCTGCACGCGATCCAGCGTGCCGTCGATGACGCCGGTCGATTCAACCCCGTCCTTGACGCATTTGATCCCGACCCAGACGCCGGCAAAGCGCGACAGCGCCCAGCCGATCAGCCCATAGTCGACGATCTCCTGGAGGCCGGCCGGGTTCAGGATCGGCATCATCGCGTCGACGAAGGCGAACTCCGATTGATGCGCGGTCGTTGAGCTTTCGCAGGTGTGGTCGTCGCCCATCAGCGCGATGACGCCGCCATGCGGCGACGTGCCGTCGAAATTGGCGTGGCGGAGCGCATCGCCGCTCCGATCGACGCCCGGTCCCTTGCCGTACCAGATGCCGAAGACGCCATCATAGCGGCCCTCGCCGCGGAGCTCCGATTGCTGTGAGCCCCAGACTGCGGTCGCGGCGAGATCCTCGTTCAGACCCGACTGGAAGACGATGTCGCTGGCCTTGAGATGCTCGCCCGCGCGCCAGAACTGCATATCGAGCCCGCCGAGCGGCGACCCACGATAGCCGCTGACGAAGCCAGCCGTATTGAGTCCGGCGCGGCGGTCGCGCGCCTTCTGTATGAGCGCCAGGCGGACGATTGCCTGCGTGCCGGACAGGAATACCCGATCCTTCGCGAGGTCGTATTTGTCGTCAAGCGTAACGCCGCGGGCCATCAATTCCTCAGGGCGTGGAGCGAGGTCAGGCGGCTCGTTCCGCGCCTCTGCTCCGAATCTGGTCGCCTACGCCGAATTCTATCCTGTTTTGCGGCCCGGGCGGAAGAATTCGGCCGTCTTGGTAAGTTCGTTCACCACGCCGGAGCCCGGCTTATTTCTTCTTGCGCACGTGCTCGGGTTTGCCTTTACGGCTTCCTTTGGCGAAATCTTCAAGCTGCTTTTCGCTCATCGATTTCACCATCTCGCGCGATGCGCCCTTGAGCGCGCTCTTCGGGGTTTCGCCACGCTTTGCTGAGAGTGCCGCGCCTGCGGCCTTCTGCTGCGCTTTCGATTTTGCAGGCATTGATGCCTCCCTGGTTGCTTTGGAAGCAATTCAACGGCCGCCTCAATGGTTCCGCGACGAGTAGAGTCGCTAGCGCGGTCCGGTTGTCTCCCTTAACGTGCGTTGGAAATATTCGGCAGTTGAGAGAAGCGCCACGCGCTTATGACGCCCCTGATCCTTGTCTCCACCGAGCTCCGCCCCGCCGACGGCTTTGTCTGGCATGCGGCGCTCGACACCTACCTGAAGGCCGTCGCCATGGTCGACGCGGCGCCGCTCCTCTTGCCGAGCCTGGGTGATGCGCTCGATCTCCCGGCTATCCTGTCGCGGGCCGATGGCGTGCTCCTCACCGGATCGCGCTCCAATGTGCACCCGTCGCGCTATGGCGTAGCGCCGTCGGAGCGCCATGAGCCCTACGATCTGGACCGTGACGCGACAACGCTGAAGCTGATCCCGCTCGCTCTGGAGATGGGCGTGCCGCTTCTCGCAATATGCCGCGGTTTTCAGGAACTGAACGTCGCGCTCGGCGGTACGCTTCTCACCGAGGCGCAGGAGCGACCAGGAAGTCTCGACCACCGCGCTCCGCTCGGGATGCCGAACGACGAGCGCTTCAAGCTCGCCCACGACGTTAATTTCGAAGGGGACAGCCGCCTCGCGAAACTCCTCGGCGCCCGCTGCGTCAAGGTGAATTCCGTGCATCGGCAGGTGATCGGTGAGCTGAGCCCCCGGCTTGTCGTGGAGGCGCGGGCACCCGACGGTACCGTGGAGGCCGTCCGCGTCGCCGGCGCTTTGGCGTTTGCTTACGGGGTCCAATGGCACCCTGAGTATTGGGCGGCGACCGACCCGGCATCGGGTGCGCTCTTCCGAGCATTCGCCGAGGCAGCACGGCAGCGGGTGGTGCAGAACCTGCCGCTTGCCGGGGAGTGAACGATGCAGCAGCGGGACGACCCTCGCCGACACCATGACCATGGCCACGGGCACGCCCATGCGCATGAAGGCTCGCATCTCGACGACGTTGAGCTGCGGGTAAAAGCGCTCGAGACGCTGCTCGTCGAGAAGGGCTATGTCGACCCCGCCGCGCTCGACGTCTTCATCGAGAGCTACGAGACCAAGATCGGCCCGCGCAACGGCGCCAAGGTCGTTGCCAAGGCCTGGGCGGATCCCGCCTATCGGCAATGGCTCCTGAAGGACGGAACGGCGGCGATCGCCGATCTCGGCTTTACCGGCAGACAGAGCGAGCACTTGGTGGCGCTGGAGAACACGCCGGATACCCACAATTTGGTCGTCTGCACGCTCTGCTCCTGCTACCCGGTCGCGGTGCTCGGCCTGCCGCCGGTCTGGTACAAGTCGCCGCCCTACCGCTCGCGCGCGGTGATCGACCCACGCGGCATACTCGCCGAGTTTGGCGTGACGCTTCCGGAAGCGACGAAGATCAGGGTTTGGGATTCGACTGCCGAAATGCGCTACCTCGTCATGCCTATCCGCCCGGCCGGCACGGAAGGGTGGAGCGAGGAGAAGCTCGCCGCGCTCGTCACCCGCGATTCGATGATCGGCACCGGACTCCCGCTCGCACCCGAAGCGCTCCGATGAACGGCCCGCACGATCTCGGCGGCGCACAAGGCTTCGGCCCGGTCGCGCTGGAGCCGGACGAGCCGGTCTTTCATGCCGAATGGGAACGCCGCGCGCTGGCGCTCTCGCTCGCGATGAACGCCAGCGGCATGTGGAACATCGATAGGGTGCGCCACGCCCGCGAGCGGATCCCGCCCGCCGAATATCTCGCGGCGACATACTACGAGAAATGGCTGAAAGGACTCGAACGGTTGATCGTCGAGAGCGGCCTTGCGACACAGGCCGAGATCGACGCGGGGCGGAGTGTTGCGCCACCGGCAACTCTGCCGCGGACGATCAAGGCGGAGGCCGTTCCCTCGATCCTCGCGAAGGGCTCCTCCTACGAACGAACGCCGACGGCTCCGGCGCGCTACCGCGTCGGCGACAGCGTGCGTGCCCGGGTGATGAACCCGGTGGGGCATACGCGGCTGCCGCGCTATTTGCGGGGCCGGAGCGGAACGATCGCCCGCATTCACGGCGTGCATGTCTTTCCCGACGTGAACGCGACCGGTCGTGGCGAAGACCCGCAATGGCTCTATTCCGTCGCCTTCGACGCAACGGAAGTTTGGGGGCCGGACGCGCGGCAGGGCGACGCGATACATGTCGATCTCTGGGAGCCGTATCTTGAGCGCCGCTGAGGCGAGCCGCGCCGCGCTCGGGCGCATTGCCTCCATCCCACGCGATGTCGACGGCCCGGTCTTCCCGGCGTCTTGGGCGGCGCGCGCCTTCGCGCTTGCAGTCGCCTTGAACGAGCGCGGCCTCTTCACCTGGTCGGAATGGTCGGAGACGCTTGGGCCAAAGGTCGCGATCGGCACGCAGGAGAACGCCGCCGATCCGCAGGCCTATTGGAAGGCCTGGCTCGCCGCGCTGGAGGAGATCC
>CAYTTC010000038.1:0-31959 GCA_964440525.1 uncultured Propylenella sp.
CAAGCAGAAGGACGTCCTTCACGTCGCCCTGCAGCACGCCGGCCTGGATCGCCGCGCCGATCGCCACCACCTCGTCGGGATTGACGCCCTTATGCGGCTCCTTGCCGAAGAGCTGTTTTACGATCTCCTGCACCTTCGGCATGCGCGTCATGCCGCCGACCAGGACAACCTCTTCGATATCGGCCGGCGAGGTTCCGGCGTCTTTCAGCGCGTTCTTCACGGGCTGGATGGTGCGCTGGATCAGGTCGTCGACAAGGCTCTCGAACTTGGCGCGGGAGAGCTTCATGGTGAGGTGCTTCGGCCCGGAGGCGTCGGCGGTGATGTAGGGCAGGTTGATCTCGGTCTGCTGTGAGGAGGACAGCTCGATCTTCGCCTTCTCGGCCGCTTCCTTCAGCCGCTGCAAGGCAAGCGGATCCTTTCTCAGATCGATGCCCTGGTCCTTCTTGAACTCATCGGCGAAATAATGGACGAGGCGCATGTCGAAGTCCTCGCCGCCCAGAAAGGTGTCGCCGTTGGTCGACTTCACCTCGAAGACGCCATCGCCGATCTCGAGGACGGAAATGTCGAAGGTGCCGCCCCCGAGGTCGTAGACCGCGATGGTCTTGCCTTCCTTCTTGTCGAGGCCGTAGGCGAGCGCCGCCGCCGTCGGCTCGTTGATGATGCGGAGCACCTCGAGCCCGGCGATCTGCCCGGCGTCCTTGGTCGCCTGGCGTTGCGCGTCGTTGAAATAGGCCGGGACGGTGATCACCGCCTTCTCGACCTTCTCGCCGAGATAGGCCTCGGCGGTCTCCTTCATCTTCTGCAGGATGAAGGCGGAAATCTGCGAGGGAGAGTATTTCTTGCCGTCGATCTCGACCCAGGCGTCGCCATTGTCGGCGCGCACGATCTTGTAGGGGACGAGCTTCTGATCTTCCTTCACGGTCGGGTCGTCGAAGCGGCGGCCGATCAGGCGCTTCACCGCGAAGACGGTGCGCTGCGGATTGGTAACCGCCTGCCGCTTGGCCGGCTGACCGACGAGACGCTCGCCGTCGGAGGTAAAGGCGACGATCGAAGGGGTGGTGCGTCCGCCTTCGGAATTCTCGATCACCTTGGGAGTCTTGCCGTCCATGACGGACACGCACGAATTGGTCGTGCCGAGGTCGATGCCGATGACTTTCGCCATTTCCACTCTCTCCTGTTCCGGCAGGCCGGCCGGACCCGAGACGGCGTCCATCATCGGGGGTATTTTCGCCCCCGCCGGCCCCCAACGAAGTTTATGTAGGTACGCGCCGGTCGCCGGTTCAAGGCCGGCTCCAACGCGGGTTGCGGCTCATATAAGAAGGGCTATCTCGCCTCGCAAGCGCGTGATTTGGCTTGTTCTATGACGAACCACGCCGCCCTAGCGGCCCGAGAGCGCAATGGCCCCCGATGACCGATGTCCTCTATATGCCCGCCTATCTCGACCAGGACCGGCAGCAGGCGCTCCTCGAGGCGCTACGCGCCATCATTGCCGAGGCGCCGCTCTATCAGCCGCGCATGCCGCAGAGCGGAAAGCCCCTCTCGGTCAGGATGACGAATTGCGGACCGCTTGGCTGGGTCTCCGATATCGACGGCTACCGCTATCAGCCGACGCATCCGTTGACGGGAGCACCCTGGCCGCCGATGCCGGCGATCGTGCTCGAGGCGTGGGCGGCGCTTTCCGGGTATCCGAATCCGCCCGAGGCCTGCCTCGTCAACTATTATGCGCCGGGCACGCGGATGGGACTGCATCAGGACAAGGACGAAGCGGATTTCTCCGCGCCGGTCGTCTCGCTGTCGCTCGGCAATAACGCGATGTTCCGGGTCGGCGGCACGCGCCGCAACGACCCGACCCGTGCCTTCGCGCTGAAATCCGGCGACGCTGTGGTGCTCGGCGGCGAGGCGCGCCTCGCCTTCCACGGTATTGACCGGATCATAAACGGCACGTCCGCCCTCCTGGCGGAAGGCGGACGCTTCAATCTGACGCTACGACGTGTGAGCCCGCCGGCTGTCTGACTATTACGGATCGGTGACCGTGTAGCTGCCGGTTTCGCAGAGATCGATGTCGCGCTCTTCCATTTCCTTGTCGTCCTCGAAGACGATCTTCAGATCGTACGCGCAGGTTTCGCTGTTGCTGATGGTGATGCGTGCGAAGTTCTCCGGCTCGAGGATGTCCTGACCGAGGATATCCTCTTGCCAATTGTCGACGTTGACGGCCGAGGCGTAGAACTCGCGGATGGAGAGGCTCGCCTTGTTGTCGAGCATGAAGACCAGGTCCTCGGCAAAGGCCGGAGCGACCCAAAGCGCCGAGGCGACGGCCGCCCCCGCGATCACAGATCTGTAGTTCATCGATTATCCCCTGGAAGGAGGGCTCCTAGCTTGCCTTAGACCGAGGCTCCCTTACTTGCAAGCGGCACACTTGACTTGCCGAGAGCGACAAATGGGATCGTTAAGATTTATTCTCGGCAAGTTGCGCGCTGTCTAGGGCAAGTCGTAGGCAAATTCGCTCTTCCGCGTCAGCGCATGCAGTGAAATCCCCTCGGCGGCGAAGGCCTCGCCCGCTCCTTCCTCACGGTCAACGACGGTGATTACGTGCTCCACCGTCGCGCCCGCCGCGCGGAGCGCCGCGACGGCGCGTAGCGCCGAGCTGCCCGTCGTGGTGACGTCCTCCACGACGACGACCTGCCTCCCCGCAAGGCTCTCGCCCTCGGCGAGCCCCTCGATCAGGCTCTGCGTGCCGTGTTCCTTCGCGGCTTTCCGCACGAAGATTGCGCGGACGGGCTTGCCGGCGACCGCGCTCATTGCCGCCGCCGCGGCGACGAGCGGCACGGCTCCCATTTCGAGCCCGCCGACAATATCTGCGCCGAGGGCTGCGGTTCTTTCGGCAAGGGCAGCACCGATCAGCCGCGCACCATCAGGGTCGAGCATCGTCGGCTTCAGGTTGAAATAGATCGTGCTCGTCCGTCCCGACGCGAGCTTGAACGCGCCCCGCTCGCGGAACGAACGACGTCTGATGATCTCAATCAGCTTTTGCCGATCCTGCATGTTCGCCGCCTCCGATGGCGGAGGTGACGCAGCTGGCCCTTCCGGTCAAGAGGCCAATGTGGGATCCGTCGCGCTGCCCGCGACCTCCGCCGCCGGACCGTCCTTGGAGATGCCGACAAGGGCGGCGCGGAGCACCCGGTCGCCGATCTGATAGCCCTCCTGCACGACGTCGACGACGGTGCCGGCGGGCACGGTCGGGTCAGACTTTTCGTACATGGCCTGGTGGCGGTGCGGATCGAAGCGCTCGCCGATCGCGGCGATGCGGGCAATGCCGTTCCGCTCGAGCAGTCGGTCCATCTCGCGCTCGGTCATCTGCACCCCCTCGGAGAGCGCGTTCAGGACCTCGTCCCCCGAATCCCGCCGCTCGGCAGGTACCGCCTCCAGCGTGCGCCGCAGGTTGTCGCCAACGACCAGCATGTCGCCAGCGAATTTCGACACCGCGTATTTTCGCGCATCCGCCACGTCGCGCTCGGTGCGCTTGCGGAGGTTCTCCATGTCGGCGGCGAGGCGGATGAGCCTCTCGGTCAGATCCGCTTTCTCGGCTTCGAGCCGCTCGATGTCCGCCGCCGAATCGACGCGCGGCAGGGCCGCGTCCGCGTTTTCAGACCACGGACTGGCGTCGCGCGCCTCCACCGACGCAGCGGTCTGGTCAGGCGGATTGGCCTCGGGGGCCGCTCTCTTCGGATCGTCCTCGATCATCGTCGGTCACAAAAATGGTTTCGCGAGCCGATATCGAAGCTTGGCTGGCGAAAATCAAGCCGCCTGGTAGCTAACGGCCGAGAAGCTGGGTGATGAGCTGGGCGGTGTAGTTCACCGCCGGCACGACACGTGCGTAGTTGAGCCGCGTCGGGCCGATGACGCCGAGGACGCCGACCACGCGATCGCTGGAATCGCGGAATGGCGCCACGACAAGCGAAGAGCCGGAGAGTGAGAACAGCTTGTTCTCCGAGCCGATGAAAATCCTGACGCCCTCGCCCTGCTCCGCCAGGCCGAGGATCTGCACGATATCCTTCTTGCTCTCAAGATCGTCGAGGAGCAGCCGCACCCGCTCCAGGTCCTCGAGCGCCTTCACGTCGCCGATCAGGTTCGACATGCCGCGAACGATGAGGGTGGCGGAGTCTCCCGTTGCTCCGGACCAGGTGGCGACACCGGCGGCAATGACGCGCTCCGTGAGCTTGTCGACCTCGCCCCGGCGCTCTTCGCGCTGCCGCTCCAGGTCGAGCCGCGCCTCGGCGAGCGTTCGTCCGCGGAAGTGCGCGTTCAGATAGTTTGCCGCCTCGATCAGCGCCGAGGTCGGCAGCCCGCGCGGGATCTCGATGATGCGATTCTCCACGCCGCCGTTCTCGGCCACGAGCACGGCAAGCGCCCGCGTCGTCTCGATACGCACGAATTCCACATGTTTCAGACGGATGTCCTGCTTGGCGGCGAGCACGACGCCGGCGCCGCGCGACAGCGCGGAGAGCATCTGGCCGGCATCCGAAAGGACCGCCTCCACCGAATTCACGTCACCGGCGGTGTTCACCTCCTGGTCGATGCGTTGGCGTTCTTCCTGGGAAAGGTCGCCGACTTCCATCAGCGTATCGATGAAGAAGCGGAGGCCGAAATCGGTAGGCAGCCGGCCGGCGCTCGTATGCGGGGAATAGATGAGCCCCATATCCTCCAGATCCGCCATGACGTTGCGGACGGAGGCCGGCGAAAGCGACGCGGCCAGAATACGGCTCACATTGCGCGAGCCGACCGGATCGCCGGTCGCGAGATACGACTCGACGATCCTGCGAAAGATCTCGCGCGACCGATTGTCGAGTGCGGCAAGCCCGTCGGCGCGCATGTCGTTGGCAGTCCTTTCGCTTCGGCCCCAGATATTGAAACTGCCGGTCGGCTTGGCAAGTCTCTGCTTTACCGCGGTCTTGGGTCAGCTTAACACGCCGGCTCACGGCCCGAAGAGCCCGGAAGGTTGAATGCGACCCTCGAAGAGAGCCTTGGACGAACTCCGCCCGGTCACGCTCGAGCGCGGCATCGCCAAGCACGCCGAGGGGTCGTGCCTGGTGCGCTTCGGCGAAACGCATGTGCTCTGCACCGCGAGCCTCGCCGATCAGGTGCCGAGCTGGCTCCGAGGTGGCGGCAAGGGCTGGGTCACCGCCGAATACGGCATGCTGCCGCGCGCCACGCACGAGCGCATGCGGCGCGAAGCGACAGTTGGCCACCAGGGCGGACGCACGCTTGAGATTCAGCGTCTGATCGGCCGCTCGCTGCGCGCCGTCGTCGATCTGAAGGCGCTCGGCGAGCGTCAGGTCACGATCGATTGCGACGTGCTACAAGCGGACGGCGGGACGCGTACTGCCGCCATCACCGGAGCCTGGGTTGCCCTTCATGACGCGCTTGCCTGGATGCGCATCCGCAGCATGATCGGCGAGAACGTGCTGACCGACCATGTCGCCGCGGTGTCCTGCGGCCTCGTCGAGGGCGCCGCCGTCCTCGACCTCGACTATGTGGAGGATTCGGGCGCCGGCACCGACGCCAATTTCGTGATGACCGGATCGGGTGGCATCGTCGAGATCCAGGGCACCGCCGAGGGCGCTCCTTTCAGCGAGGCGGATTTTTCGAGCCTCCTGCAGCTTGCCCGCAGAGGCATCGCGAAGCTGATCGATCTGCAGAAACTCGCCGTGCTCTGAGAATGGCGATCCGCCTAGGGCCGGGCCCGATCGTGGTAGCGAGTCACAACAAAGGAAAAGTCCGCGAGATCGTCGATCTCCTCGGACCGTTCGGCATCGCAATCAGATCCGCGGCTGAGCTTGGACTCACCGAACCGGAGGAGACCGGGAGCACATTTGCGGATAACGCGATTCTGAAGGCGCGTGCCGCTGCCACGGCGTCGGGGCTCGTCGCGCTTGCCGACGATTCCGGCCTTGCGGTGGAGGCGCTCGGCGGCGAGCCCGGCGTCTATTCTGCGCGTTGGGCTGGACCAGAAAGGGATTTCTCTGAAGCCATGCGGAAGGTCGAAGAGAGGCTACAGGCCGACGGCGCCGTCGAACCCACGAAGCGCCGAGCCCATTTCGTTGCAGTGCTTGCGGTCGCAGCGCCGGATGGCGAGGTCGAGACCTTCGAGGGCCGCATCGGGGGAACGCTCGTCTGGCCGCCGCGCGGAGATCAAGGTTTTGGCTACGACCCGATCTTCCTGCCGGACGGGCATTCGCGTAGCTTCGGCGAGATGAGCGCAGAGGAAAAACACGGCTGGCGCCCCGGAGGCGTGGAAGCGCTGTCGCACCGCGCCCGCGCTTTTCAGCTTTTCGCAGAACGCTATCTCGGCGCCAAGTCATGAGCGCGCGGATCGCCGTGCCGGAGAGCGCGACCGCCTTCGGCATCTATGTGCATTGGCCGTTCTGCGCGGCCAAATGCCCTTATTGCGATTTCAATTCGCATGTCCGCCACCAGCCGCCGGACGAGGAGCGCTTCGCTGCCGCGCTTTCGCGCGAGCTGACGCATTTCGCTCAGCTCACTCCTGGGCGCGCGGTCACCTCGATCTTTCTCGGCGGCGGCACGCCCTCGCTCATGAAGCCGAAAACGGTCGCCACTGTGCTCGATGCGATCGCAGGCTTGTGGTCCGTCGTTCCCGACGCGGAGATCACGCTCGAAGCCAATCCAGGAAGCGTCGAGGCGGAGCGTTTTCGCGGCTACCGGGCGGCGGGCGTCAACCGCCTGTCGCTCGGCGTGCAGTCGCTCGACGATTCCGCCTTGAAAGCGCTCGGGCGAATTCACGACGTGGCGGAGGCGCGTCGCGCCCTGGAGCTCGCGCGTGCCACGTTCCCTCGCCTTTCCTTCGACCTCATCTACGCCCGTCCCGGTCAGACGCTTCGCGCGTGGCGGGCCGAGCTCGAGGCGGGCATCGCCATGGCGGCGGACCATTTGTCGCTCTACCAGCTCACTATCGAGCCGGAGACGCCGTTCTTCCGCCTGCAGGAAGCCGGCAAGCTCGCCGTGCCGGAACCGGAGCAGGCGGCTCAATTCTACGCGCTGACGCAGGGGGTGACGGAGGCGCACGGCCTGCCGGCCTACGAGATTTCCAACCACGCGGCGTCCGGCGCGGAGTCGCGCCACAACCTCACCTACTGGCGCTACCAGGATTATGTCGGCGCCGGCCCCGGCGCGCACGGGCGCCTGACCATCGACGGCGTCAAGCGCGCCACGATGAGCGAGAAGCATCCGGAGCGCTGGCTCGCAAGGGTGGCGGAGAGCGGCCATGGGCTCGTGACCGACGAGGCGCTGACGCTGGAGGAGGCCGCCGACGAGATGCTGCTCATGGGGCTGCGGCTCCGCGAGGGCGTGCCGAGCGATCGCTATCGTGAGATGAGCGGGCGCGGGTTTTCCCCGGCGCGGCTCGAATTCCTGCGCGAGCACGGGCTCATCGAGGCGGCCGGCGACGGGCGCCTGAGAACGACGCTCGACGGCTGGCTGGTGCTCGATTCCGTGGTCGCCGATCTCGCTGCCTGAGTTCTGCTGCCACAGGAGGACCACGATTGTCCCTTTGGTAGAACGTACGGCCCGATCGGTCCGTCCTCTTATTCAGAGCCAGGAGTGTCTCATGCAGATCGTTCTTCGTTCCGCGCTGGTCGCAGCCGTAATGCTCGCCCCGGCCGCGGCATTCTCGCAGTATGTGATCGCAGAGCCGCCGATGCTGCCCACCGAGATCGCCGTCGGTCCGGTCGATGCGGATGGCGCCGCCGCCATCGCGATGATGCACGGTCTCGTCGTGATCGAGGATGTCGATCGGCGCTGGTGGGATGGGAATTTCGAGGTCGATGGGACCGACGCAACCGGCAACGACATCGAGATCACGGTCGACGCCGCGACTGGCGTGGTTCTCGACATCGACGACTGAGCGCATTCCAAGAACTGGAAATGACGAAGGACCGCCCCAAGGGGCGGCCCTTCCATTGTCGGTCCGCGTATCGCTTGGACCAATGCCGCTCTTCAAGCGGCGCGGAACTCGTCAGAGGCGAGATTCCAGGTCATAGCAGCCGGCGACCGCGGCCTTAGACAATGAGACACTGGATCACCTCCTTTCCGATTGTTGCGTGGGACGCACAATCTGGAGCCTCGGCGCGATTCCCGCAAGCCGGTTCGGCGTTTCCAGGTGAAATTTTCCGATAGCGGCGCGAGCCCCGCGCCAACCCCATCTCAGCGGCGGCGGAACGGCCGGCGCGGCGGCGCTTTGCTGCTGTTTGGGTTCGTCGAGGCCCGCTCGTCCTTATGGCGGAAGACGAGGCGGCCTTTTTCGAGATCGTAGGGGGACATTTCGACCGTTACCCGGTCGCCGGCGAGCGTCTTGATTCGGTGCTTCTTCATGCGCCCGGCCGTGTAGGCGACGATGGTGTGGCCGGTGTCGAGCTGCACGCGAAAGCGCGCATCGGGGAGGAGCTCGGTCACGAGCCCTTCAAGGGTGATCAGTTCTTCCTTCGCCATCCGCTACCTTTTCTTGCAATCAGGCCACCGCCTTTCGGCGATGGCCACATTATCACGGGGCCGTGCGAGGGCTCCGATTTAAGCTTAGACCTGTTGCAGGTTCGAGGCTGCGTCCTTGCCGCTGCGGCGGTCGGTCTCAACATCGAAGCCGATCTTCTGGCCTTCGACGAGGCCGCGGAGGCCTGCGCGCTCGAGCGCGGTCGCATGGACGAAGACGTCCTTGCCGCCGTCGTCCGGCTGAATGAATCCGAAGCCCTTCTGGCTGTTGTAAAACTTTACGGTGCCCGTTCTCATGGTAGTTCCTTTCGGTAACGGTGTGCACGTTGAACAGGCGCCTTTCTTGCGGCCTGTCCGGCTCAGTCGATTTTGGAAGAGAGTTCTGAACGTGCGCCCGCAAGAGCGAAGGCGATACGGCCCAGGTCGTCCGGCCAAAGTCGATCAAGAGGTAGATGGACCTTTGCGGCGCAATTGGCAAGTCTCACGCCTGACCGAGCCGTGAGCCACCCGACGAAATCCAGGTCGCATGGTGTGCGCGGTATTGCGCCGATGGGGAAAAATGAGAGCGGCGAAAACCGCCGCTCTTCATGAGCTCTCCGCTCGGTGATGCAATCAATCCCGCAGAAGATCCCGCACCGGTGAAGTGCGGCCGCCCGAAAATCCGAGATCGCGCTTCAGATGATCCGGTAGCGAATTGAGATCGAGTCTCGGCAAGCGCCGGTCCGACCAGCGCCAGCCCTGGAAGAGCTGGAACCGTGGCGCGCGGGAGGCCGCACAATGGGCATGCTCCGACATGAATGCCTCCTTTGAATGAGCTTATGTCGTGGGAAGCATTTGGACCCATCTCGGGCTACTTTCCATCCGAAAACCAATGGCCTAGCATAAGGTCGGCTTATGACTTCTTCACCCCTTCCCACGTCTTCGCCCCTTCCTCCGCTTGCGGCAATCCGCTGCTTTGAAGCGGCGGCGCGCCACCAGAGTTTTACACGCGCCGCCGAGGAGCTCGGCATGACGCAGGCCGCCGTCAGCTATCAGATCAAGGTCCTGGAAGACCGGCTCGGGGGTCCGCTCTTTCTGCGTGGGGCGCGTGGTGTGACGCTGACTGAGACGGGACGTCGGCTTGCCCCGGCGATCAGCGAGGCATTCGCTCAGCTCCGGGGGGCTTTCGTGCAGCTCGACAGGGCCTCGGAGAGCGTACTCAGCGTCACGGCTGCTACCACCTTTGCGACCAGCTGGCTGGTCCCACGGCTTGGCTCCTTCCAGATCAAACATCCGGAAATTGCCGTCCGTCTCCACGCGTCCAACAGTCTTGTCGACTTCACGCGCGAGGACATCGATATCGGCGTCCGCAGCGGGGGCAGCGGCAAGTGGCCGGGCTTGATTTCACAGGGACTTTTCGCCGCCGCCTACACGCCGATGCTCGTTCCGCTCCTCTTGGAGAAATACGGCCCCCTGCGGGAGCCGGCCGATCTCCTGAAACTGCCGCTCATCGACCCGACGGACGATTGGTGGCTGGACTGGTTTGCGCTGGCCGGCGTATCCCCGCCGGACCTTTCCGCTCAGACGACCGTCCGTGTCCAGAATCAGCATCTCGCCGGTCGCGCAGCGCTCGCGGGCCAGGGCGTCGCTATCCTCACGCCGGCTTTCTTCGCGGACGAGCTTGCCGACGGGCGTCTGGTGCAGCCCTTCCCTCTGGTCCGACAGTCGTCGGAGGTCCACTACTGGCTCATCTATCCGGAGGCGCGAAAACGCTCGCCGAAGGTCCGCGCCTTCCGCGATTGGATCCTCGCCGAGGTCGGAGGCGAGACCTAGCGCCTATGTCCCGCCGGCAAAGCTCCGTGCCGCCGGAGCGATGATGCGGGCGCCGGAGCCGGTCACCTCGTAGATCGCGAAGCGCCGCTCGGTGAAGCCCGATGGCAGGAAGCGGAAGATTCCGTCGACGCCGGCAAAGCCGTTGGGGCTGGTCAGCACCGAGTTGTCGAAGCGGTTCGCCCCATATTGGCGCACGAGCCCGGCGGCGAGCACCGTCGCGTCATAGGCGAGCGTGGCGTTCCTCGGCGGCGCCGATCCGTAAGCCGCCTGATATCTGCGCGAAAAGCCATCAAAACCCTGCTTCGCCGGAGCCGGGAACCAGCTCCCAACCAGCGTCTGGTCGTTGAGGATGCGCGGATCGTCCCATTGCCCGGAGCCGAGCAGGCGCACCTTGTCGCGTGTCACGCCGCTCGTGGCGAGCTGAGCCGCGATCGAGGGCACCACATCGCCGGCATCGGGCATGAGAAGCGCATCGATCTGCGGCGCGACGCTCGCGATTGCCGCCGCCTTGGCGCGGATATCGGCCTCGTTCATCTCGTATGACTGGATGGATACGATCCGCCCGCCCGCCGATGCGACAGCGCGGCGGAACGACGCCTCCACCACGGCGCCATAGGCATTCGCCGGCAGCAACGCGGCAAAGGATCTGCGGCCCTGGCTCGCCGAATAGGAGACGATGCGGTTCACATCGTCGGAGGGGAGGAAGCTCAACAGATAGATGCCCGGGCCGGCGACGCCCGCATCCGACGAAAACGCGACGACCGGCCTGCCCGCCTGCCGCGCCGTCTGCGCGATCGCCGACACTTCATTGGAGAAGACCGGTCCCAGCACAATCTCCGCGCCTTCTTGCAGCGCGGTGCCGATTGCGGCCTGCGCCCCGCCGGGTGTGCCTTGCGTATCGTAGACAGCGACCTGGATGCCGGCGCTTGGAAAATCGCGGATTGCAAGCTCGGCCGCATTGCGGAAGGCTCGAGCCGTCTCGGCGCCATTGCCGCTCGCCGAGCGCGGCAAAAGGAGAGCCACGCGGACGCCGCCCGTCCCGATCAGCTCACCACTTGTCGCGGACGTCTGCGGCGCGCCGCGGCCAAAACCGAGATTGCCGAGGACGTTCAGGCTTCCGCAGGCGGACAGCATGGCCACTGCCACCAGGCACCCGAGAATGCGAGGGGCGAGGACGCGGGGGGCTCGGCCGGGTTCGAGCGATGGGCCGCGGCGTGACAAGCACACGCTCCTTTCCAAGCCTCAGATCGCGGATTACGAACCTACGGAGAATTGCACCTTGCGGCAAGCGCAACCCCTGCCGCGAAACGCCGGGATTCCTGAAATGGCAGCCGGACGAAACGATGGCGACGAAAGGCGAGGCTACCGCATCCGCGGCCAGTTCTTCCCGGCACTGCCGCTCGAGCCTGGCCTCTATGTCGTCGCGACGCCGATCGGCAATCTTGGCGACGTGACACTCCGCGCGCTCGATACGCTCGCCGGCGCCGACATCCTTGCCTGCGAGGACACCCGCGTCACCAAAAGGCTTCTCGAGCGCTACGGAATACGCGCGAAGGTCACCGCCTATCACGAGCATAGCGGCCCGAAAGTACACCAGCGACTTCTCGACGCTCTGGCGGCGGGAGAATCGGTGGCGCTCGTCTCCGACGCCGGGACGCCGCTCGTTTCCGATCCCGGCGCGGCGCTCGTCGCCGATGCGATCGCCGCGGGTTTTCGCGTGGTGCCAATCCCCGGCCCCTCGTCGCTCGCCGCCGCGCTTTCCGCGAGCGGGCTCCCGACCGACGAAGTTTTGTTTCTCGGCTTTCTGCCCGCGAAGACCGCAGCGCGAAAAACCTATCTCGAGGTGGCGTCGCCAATCGTCGCCACTCTCGTCCTCTTCGAATCGCCGAACCGCATCGCCGCGCTCCTTGCCGATGCTGCGACGGCGCTCGGCGGCGACCGTCAGGCGGCGATCTGCCGCGAGCTCACCAAGATCCACGAAACCTTCGATCGCGGCACGCTGGTCGAACTCGCGACGCGCTATTCCGACCGCGCGGTCAAGGGCGAGATCGTTCTCGTCATCGCCCCGCCCGACGAAGCAGCGCCGCCGGAGGAAGCGGATGTCGATGCTGCGCTCCGCGAGGCGCTTCGCTCCTCGGGCGTCAAGGAGGCGGCCCAGGCGGTGGCGGCGGCGACCGGCCTCTCCCGCCGCGAACTCTACCAGCGGGCGCTCGCGCTGAAAGCCGAAGGCTGATGATCATGCGGCCCCACTCGCGCAACCGCCGCGCCGCCTATCGCCACGGCCATGTCGCCGAGGCTGCCGCCCTCGTCCTCCTTCTCGCCAAGGGTTTTCGCCCGATTGCCCGCCGCTACAAGACGCCGCTCGGCGAAATCGATCTCATCGTCAAGCGCGGGCGCCTCGTAGCCTTCGTCGAGGTGAAGGCGCGCGGCTCGCGAGCCGAGGCGCTCGAATCCGTCGGCCGACAATCGGAGCGCCGCATCGTCGACGCCGCCGATCTGTGGCTCGCCAAACACCCCGGCGCCGCCGGGCTCGATCTTCGCTACGACATGGTCCTGGTGACGCCCTGGCGGCTGCCGATGCATCTTGCCGACGCTTTTCGTCCGGGCTTCGACAAGGCCTATTGATTTGCGTTCAGGCACACGCGCGGCTAACGCGTTCTTCGGGGAGAAGCCGGAATGACGCTCAATGTCGCGGTCCAGATGGACCATATCTCGAAAATCTCGATCGTCGGCGATTCGACTTTTGCGCTGATGCTGGAAGCCGAGCGCCGCGGCCACACGCTGCATCACTACACGCCCGACCGCCTCGCCATGCGCGACGGACGCGTCGAGGCGCGGGTCGAGCCGGTCAAGGTGCGCGACCTGAAAGGCGATCATTTTACGCTTGGGGCACCCGAGCTCGCCGATCTGTCCGGCTTCGACGTGGTGCTTCTCCGCCAGGATCCCCCCTTCGACATGGCCTACATCACCACGACGCATCTTCTGGAGCGCATCCACCCCGACGCGCTCGTCGTCAACGATCCGGCGCATGTGCGGAACGCGCCTGAGAAGCTGTTCGTGACCGCCTTCCCCGCGCTTATGCCCGAGACGCTCATCACCCGCGACCCCGGGACGATCCGCGATTTTCGCAACGAGTTCGGCGATATCATCCTGAAGCCGCTCTACGGTAATGGCGGGGCCGCCGTGTTCCGGCTGCGCGAAGAGGACGAAAACCTTTCCGCGCTCCTCGAGCTTTTTCTCGACCGCTTCCCCGAGCCGTTCGTGGTGCAGCGCTATCTGCCGGCTGTGAGGAAGGGCGACAAGCGCATCATCCTGATCGATGGCGTGGCGGCGGGCGCCATCAATCGCATTCCGGCGATGGGCGACGCGCGCTCCAACATGCATGTCGGCGGCAAGGCGGTGCCGACCGAGCTCACCAAGCGCGACAGGGAAATCTGCGAGACGATCGGCCCGGAACTGAAGAAGCGCGGCTTCATCTTCGTCGGCATCGACGTGATCGGCGACCATCTGACCGAGATCAACGTCACCTCGCCGACCGGCATCCGCGAGATCAAACGCTTCGGCGGCCTCGACTGCGCCACCCTCTTCTGGGATGCGGTGGAGGAGAAGGTAGGGGGCTGAGGCAGGGGAGCGCCTAATCGCAAACACCGCGCGATTGGTGTGTTCCTCTTTCGTTCTTGACGGTCAAGCCTCTTTGCACCTAAGGTAGCGTTTCCGGCTTGGGGGAGCTGCCGATGGTCGCGCGTATCACCACCGTCGCCTTTCAGGGCATCGAGGCGGTTCCCGTCGACGTGCAGGTGCTGATGACGCCGGGAAAACCGGTCTTCAACATCGTCGGCCTTCCCGACAAGGCGGTCGCCGAAAGCCGCGAGCGGGTGCATGCGGCGCTCCACGCCTCCGGGTTGGCGCTTCCCGCAAAGCGCATCACCGTCAATCTCGCGCCGGCCGATTTGCCGAAGGAAGGGAGCCACTACGATTTGCCGATCGCGCTCGGCCTGATGGTCGCTATGGGCGCCGTCGCCTCCGATTCCGTCTCCGAGCACGTCGTGCTCGGCGAACTCGCGCTCGACGGCCGCATCACGTCGGTCGCCGGCGTGCTGCCGGCCGCGATCGGGGCAAATGCACTCGGCCGCGGCCTCATCTGCCCGGGCCCATGCGGGTCGGAGGCGGCTTGGGCCGGCGAGGACCTTCCGGTCATCGCGCCCGACAGCCTGATCGCGCTCGCCAACCACTTTCGTGGGACTCAGGTGCTTTCGCGGCCGCAGCCGGCGATCCGTTCCGGCGGCGCCGACATCCCCGACATGAAGGACATCAAGGGCCAGGAGAGCGCCAAGCGAGCGCTCGAAATCGCCGCCGCTGGCGGCCACAACATGCTGATGGTAGGTCCGCCCGGGGCGGGGAAATCCATGCTCGCCTCCCGCCTACCCTCGATCCTGCCGCCGCTTTCCCCCCGCGAGCTTTTGGAAATCTCCATGATCGCGTCGATCGCCGGCGAGCTGACCGACGGCAAGCTGACCGACCGGCGGCCGTTCCGCGCGCCGCACCACTCGGCCTCCATGGCGGCGATGGTCGGCGGCGGAGTACGCGCCCGGCCCGGCGAGGTGTCGCTCGCCCATAACGGCGTGCTCTTCCTCGACGAGTTCCCGGAATTTTCGCCGCAAGTGCTCGATTCGCTGCGCCAGCCGCTCGAGGCGGGCGAATGCATGGTGGCGCGCGCCAACTACCGCATCACCTACCCTTCGCGCATCCAGCTCATCGCCGCGATGAACCCCTGTCGTTGCGGCAATGCCGGCGAGCCGGGGCACAGCTGCCGGCGCGGACCACGCTGCGCGGCCGACTATCAGGGGCGCATCTCCGGGCCGCTTCTCGACCGCATCGACATCCGCATCGAAGTGCCGGCGCTCGCCGCTGGCGACCTCATCCGGCCTGGCCCGAGCGAGACGAGCGCCGAGGTGGCGGGGCGCGTCGCCGCCGCCCGCGCGCTGCAGAGCGAGCGCTATGCCGGGCTCGGTGCGTTGAGAACCCGCTGCAACGCCCAGGCCGGCCCCGATGTGATCGAGGCCGTCGCCACGCCCGATCGGGCCGGAATGCGCCTGCTCGAAGACGCCGCGACGGCCATGCAATTGACCGCGCGCGGCTATCATCGCGTCCTAAAACTCGCCCGGACGCTCGCCGATCTCGACGGGACCGAGGCGGTGGCGCGCATTCACATCGCCGAGGCGCTCGCCTACCGCACGCTGCCCGTGGAGCTGGCGGCGGCTGCTTGAGCGGCCATGGACATGAACTACGTTCCTAAATTGGCTTCTTTCCCCTCGCTACAGCGTATTCTATCAATACCATACCGAGAACGACTATAATAATAATGAAGATTGTCGCTGCCGCAGGGAATGCACTTTCCGCAATAAGATGTAAAACAAGAGCTTTCAGAACGTCGTTTTGCACAATTGTATAAATAGCAGCGGCCACGGTGGCTAGAGGAGCAGCTAGCGCTGCTACGTCCTTGAAACCAAGCCTTCCGCTTCTATATGCCGCATAGATAACAACTATGAGGATCCCTGTCATTGCTAATAAAAAGTAATACGGCCCGTACCCAAGGCCGTTCACTGAAAGATCAAAGTAGTCACCATACCAAGCTTTAAATACCCGGAAAGGGAACCATAGACAGAATATAGCGAAGGTCGCTGAAAAGACGCTTATGGACTTGCCATCTACTTGATTATTAAGAACCATTACTCCAAATATTACTATCAAATGGAAACAGTTGGCAGAGCGTTATGAAAGTAAAGACGAAATTTCCGACCCTGGCGGGAGGAACAACTATCGAATCCCGAAGCGGCGCACCTTCTGCACTTACACCAAATTTGGCCTCAAGAAACTTATTGTAAATAGTTTGAGCGACTGCGGCAGAAACTATTTTGTGGCCCGCTCCTCCATTGCCGACAGCGCTTTCAATCGCATTGTTCGTATAGCCGCAGTCGAGCCTCAATCCCGAGACTAGGCGGGCCGTCATCTGTGGAGTCTGCATCAACGAGGCGCGCAAACACAGATCAACCACCCCAGACGATTGTGGGTCGCTCGGAGTGAACCGGTCACCGAAGTATATAGGATTGTGAGGGGGGCTGTATTCTTCGGTCACTAATCCACCGGCCAGGATCATCGGGGAAACAATCGTTACTGAGACAAAGGCTGCGGTGACCAGTTTTGAGGGAAGCGTTCGGGCGTGGAAGATGACGTCTGCCATTTGAGCAGAAGAGAAAATCGACAAGATGATAAACACGACGGCTGGAGTGATAAAGAGATCGAAATATACAAATAGGGGCTCGGATAACGAGAACCGAACGAAGGCGTCTAAGTTGAACCGGCAGTATATTAGTAGCGCTAGCCAGTAATAGGCACCCGCCCCGATAAGGGCAACTGGATAGGCAACACGAGCAATGGAAAAGTAAGTTTGCGCAGCCGCCTGAATTCGGCTGCTCAGCAAGAGGCCGTTGACTTTGAACATGGATCGTCCCCGCAGACCCGATCCGTCTTGAGCGCAGGATTGCATATTACTAGTTGTAGCGGAAGGGGCGCGGCGACCGAGTCGCCCACCAAACTGCCCCGGCTACTCCATCAGGCGCGCGCGCCTCAAAGACGCGCCGCTCGTCGCCGCCTGATCCTGATATAGAGAGCGCCGGTGCCGCCGTGCCGGCGGCCCGCCTCCTCGAAGCCAACCACCAGCTCGCGAAGGTCGGGCAGCGAAAGCCAGCCGGGAACGGCCTGGCGAAGCACGCCGCGCCCACCCTCGCCCGCTTTTCCCTTGCCGGTGACGACGAGGACGATGCGGTCGCCCCGCGCCTGCGAATGGCGGAGGAATGACACGAGCGTTGCATGGGCGCGCTCCTGCCGCATGCCGTGGAGGTCGATGCGGGCGTCGATCTCGACGAGCCCGCGCCCCAGTCGGCGAAGAGTCTTTTCCTCGAACGGCGCGAGAGCCGGCGGGGCGGGTGCCTTAGGTTGCTGTACAGAAGGAGCAGCGGTAGGTCGCTTGGCTCTTGCTCTCTTCTCCTCGAGCTTCTCCGACTCGACGCGGGGTTCGGGCGGCTCCGTCGGCTTCGCCGCTCTCCGCTTCCGAAGCGGCCGCACCGTCTGGCGGAGGCGATCCCAGATCTCGCGGTCCTCCTTCGTCAGCCTGCGCGTCATCCTTGTCTTTCGTCGCCGGCTCGAACGAACGTGATCATCGCCGCTTCATGGCGGACGCGGCCGGCGCGCGAGCCGGCTGCCGAGCCGGCCCCGAAAAAAATGTCGCCCCGCGCCGCGCCGACGATCGCCGAGCCGGTGTCTTGCGCGATCATCAGGCGTCGGAAGGGCAGGCGATCATCTTCGGGGTCGGGAAGCTCCGGCACCTCCACCCAGATCGGCGTGTGGAAGGTGTGGAGCGTGCGATCGACGGCGAGGCTGCGGTAGGCGGTGAGCGATACGCCGCCGGCGCCGATTGGTCCGTCCGCGTCGGCAAGCGCCGTCTCGCGGAAGAAAATGAACGAGCGGTTTTCTCGCATCAGCGCGCGCGCTTCCTCCGGATGGCTCTTCAGCCAGGCCTCGAGCCCGTCCTTGTCCGCCGCCTCGCGCGAAAGGATGCCGCGCTCTACCGCGAGACGCCCGATCGAGGTGTAAGGGTGGCCAGCCTTGCCGTCGAAGGCGATCCGCATCGTTCTCTCGCGCCCAGGGCTCTCGGCGAGCCTCAGCCGCGCAGAACCTTGAACGTGAATGAAGAAGGCATCGACCGGGCTTTCGATGAAGGCGAGCTCGAGGCCGCGGCCCGCTAGCGCTCCTTCCTCGATTGCCGCACGATCGAAAAAGGGCGCGATACCATTCCCGGTCCTGCGGCCAAAGCGCATCTCCGGGTCCCAGCCGGGCGGAAGCTCCACCACCTCTGAGACGTCGACCAGATCGGCCGGGCGACGATAGAGCGGCACAATGAAGCGCTCCGTGCGCCTGCGGCTCGCCTCGACCTCCGGCTCGTAATAGCCGGTGACGAAGCCCGCCGCCTTGATCCGATGCGGAACGAACCAGCGCTCGAAGAAGGTGCGCCCCGCCTCCCGCGTGTGCGGCTCGGTGAGCACGAGCGCCTCCCGGGCAATGCGTTGCAGGTCTGCGCCGTCGATCCCGGGCGCGTGGGTCTTGGGGGGTGTCTCGGCGATCAGCCGAGCGCCGGCGAGGAAGGTTCGAAACGCAGCGCCGTGATCGTCGTCGCGCCAGGACGGAATGTCGGAGAAGCGGATTTTCTCGAGGATCGGTTCTTTCGCTCCGGGCGCACGGTGCAAGGGGGGCGCTACCTCGTCCACGCGAAGACCCCGGTCGCTTCGGCTCTGGATCAGACCGCTTCGGTAGCGACGAGCTTCCAGTTCGGATCTCGCGAACCGATGTCGCGCGCGAACGTCCAGGCGTCGCGGATCGTCTGCACCTCGGTCGCGTCGCCCTCCACCACCTTGCCGTCCTTGTCGCGCGTGCAGCTGATGAGCTCGGCCACGAAGCGGAGCGAAAGGCGGGCCACGCGACCGTCGAGCTCGGCCGCGGTCATCTTGACCTCCTCGATGCCGACGAAGGTCAGTTCGGCCTTCTGCTCCTTCTTCTCGCGCTCTGTGATGGCGGTGACGAAGCCCTCATCGACTTCGGGGGCAAGAAGGTTCTTCAGCGTCGCGCGGTCGCCCTGGGCGAATGCCGTGACGATCATCTCGTAGGCCGCCTTTGCGCCCGCGAGAAAATGCTCTGGGTCGAAGTCTGGGGCAGCCTTCGCGATCGCGACGAGCCCGTCATAAAGGGGCGTGCCGGCCGCGCCGTAGCGTGACAGCGGCTTCAAGTCCGGCGCCTCGGCAGACGCCGCCGACCCACGCTCGCGCGGAGGCAGCGACACGATGTTGTCGTTGCGTGCGCCGGCCGGCGGCTTCACGCGCGTCTCAGAGGGGGACGGCTCGTTGCCGGTACGCCGACCGAGCACGCTGCCGAGCCGCATGAAGATGACCACGGCAATGATCAGGAAGATGATCGAATAGACGTCGAAAAACCCGCTCATTACGGAATTGGCTCACAGCTCCCCGCCGCGGCGGTCACGGGGGTTCAGGCGCAATGTAAGCACCTTTCCCGTTAAGTCCAGCGACGGCGTGCCTGATCCTTTGCAGTCTGCTACGCCTGCCCCATATGGGGACCGGAAAGGTGCGCCATGCGGATTCCGGTCTCTTTGGTTGTCGTGACCCTCATTCTGGCCGAGATCGCCGTTTTCATTCTGGTCGGCGAGGCGATCGGAGTGCTGGCAACGTTGGGGCTCGTGCTTTTCGGCATGGTCGTTGGAACCATGCTTCTCCGCCGGCAGGGCGTGGCGACTCTGATGAAAGTGCAGGCTGACGCGGCCGCCGGCCGCGTGCCGGCGCGACACTTGGCGGAAGGTGCGGTGCTCGCGGTGGCCGCGCTGCTCATCATCATTCCGGGATTCGTGTCCGATCTCGCTGGGATCCTCCTGCTCATCCCGGCTGTTCGCGAGGCGCTGTGGCGGGCGATCCGCCGTCGGCTGCAGGTCCGATCAGCTCAGCGAGACGTTGCTTCGCCATCCCGCGCGGCGGTGGTCGATCTCGATCAGAGCGAATATGGCACCGCCCCTCGGGCGAAGGGCCCGAGGAACAGCCCCTGGCGGCCGTCTATTGGAGGGCCCGAGGCGTAGATTGTTCGCCTCGCCCATGCTAGGCGGACGCCCGAACCCAGCAGGCGAGCCAGGATGGCCGAAAACAGCAACAATGGCGGACAGACCGCGCCCGACGCGACGCAGTCCCAGCAGCAACCGGGGATCCATGTTCTCGGCCAATACATCAAGGACCTCTCCTTCGAGAATCCAAGCGCCCCGCGCTCTTTGCGCGCCAGCGACAAGGCGCCGACGCTTGACGTTAACGTGAACGTCAACGCGCGGCCGCAGTCGCAAACCGATTTCGAGATAGAGCTGAAGCTCGACGCGAGGGCCTCCCGCGGCGACGAGACCCTTTTCATCGTCGAGGTGACCTATGCCGGCCTCTTTCAGATCCGCAACGTGCCGCCGGAGCATATTCAGCCGCTCGTGCTGATCGAGTGTCCGCGGCTGCTTTTCCCGTTCGCTCGGCAGATCATTGCCGATGCGACGCGCCAGGGGGGGTTTCCGCCGCTGATGATCGACCCGGTGGATTTCACCGCGCTCTATCGCCGGCGCGCGGCCGAGACGGGCGCCCAGCAGCCGGCTGCGCAGCCCAGCTGACCGAGGGACCCGCCGGCCTCAATTCGCGATCGCGAGCTAGAGCAAATAGATAGAACCCAATTGGCGCTTCGCGAAACCCATTTGCGCGCGATCTTATGGCAAGTCGCTAAGCTCCTCCCACTCGTCGGAAAGGCCCGCTAGCCTGTATTGAACTGACGTCAGCTCTAGCGCGTCAGCAACTCGCCAAACGTATACGGCGGCTGGTGCCAGCAGTGGGATGCCCAAGTGCAAAAGCATTTCCGCCTGAAGGGTCGGACGATGGCTCTTGGGTATGCGTAAACGTTTGTAACGATCCTCTATTGCTCGGAGGGGCTCCAGCTCACTGGGATCTGACGCGGCCGTTTCAATGAACCGGCGTCGTCGCTCGACCACCGACTCTCCGAACGGAACCCAAGCTCGCAGGATAATAGACCCAGGCTCGTTGAGTATCGCGAGCGCGTCGGTTTCCTGTTCCTTCGACACCCATCCGATACCTCCGACGATCCGCTGTGGTAGCTGCAGGCGTCCTCGATCGTCGATGGTGGCCACGGCCTGTTCGATGGGGCCGTCGCGCTTTGGATCCAGAACCAGTATTGGCGGGCGACCACGTCGAGCCATTTGGGTAAGAATGGGTTTAAAGGTTGTGGATTATACCACTCGGTACTCAGTGAGTCTCTCGTGCTACATCTCCATGTTCTGCCAGCGGAATACCCATCTAGTGCTCACTCAAGTCCTAGCGTCCGCAGGAGACTTGACCACAAAATGGAGTGACTTCGGGTAAGATTGGGTTTACAAAACAATGTGCGAGACCGGGATTGCTTTGGCTCTCGCTTTCAGCGGTCGGGCCGGGCATAATTAGAACGAAATGAGAACACAAGAGGAGGCAGCTATGGCGAGGGAAATGAGCTGGACAAACGGTCTTGGCTTTCGCCAACTGATCGAGGACGGGCTCGCCATCCTCCGCAATGAACACGCCTTAACCCCAGGCCGCCGCGAGTATGTCTTAAGCGACCTTTCCGAGCTTGTTTTCCAAGCAAAGCGAGGCTCTGATCTAATGCAAAATCGTGCCTTTTCGGTCACGTCCACACAGCGCAGAGAGTATGAGTCTCTTTCGGTTCTAGACCGCTTTCTGAATGGTACTGAAAACGATCATTCACAAATCATGCTCCAAAAAACGGAGCAAGCGTTGAATGAGTTACGCAGCGCCGCGCCGGTTTCGGACGAACACCGTGATGCTGCCGTGCAACTGTTCCAAAAGATACTCGCGGGTCTGATAAGGGAGCCCAAGCTAGGGATTCCAAATCAACCCCAGGAGCTTCGGGTTGGTCGGTAAGATAAAGAGCCCGACCGAAAGGGCCCGGCTAGCCGCTGCCTACTCTCTGGAACGCCTTCGGGCTCAAGTCGCAGATCTCCGAACCGGGACCTATATATGAGTATGACCCATTGACACGGGTCCGATAAACACCTAATTTCTCTCTCAGACACGGGAGAGACAGATGGAATTCGCCAGTCTTTATGACCTCTTTGCAGCCCTTCCCGATGAGCAGGCGGCAATAGATCACTTCCGGTCGATCCGCTGGAAAAACGGCGAGTTTTGCCCGTACTGCGGTTCAACCCGCGTCTATCATTTCAAGGACAACCGCACGCACAAGTGCGGCGACTGCCGCCAGCGCTTTTCGATCAAGGTCGGCTCGATTTTTGAGGATACGAAAATCCCGCTGCGCAAATGGATGGCAGCGGTTTGGTTGATCACGTCGCATCGTAAGGGCATCGCGAGCACGCAGCTCGCACGCGACATAGGGGTCACACAAAAAACCGCTTGGTTCATGTTGCATCGGCTTCGCCATGCGGCTCGCACGCGATCCTTCAATCGCCCGCTCAAAGGCGACGTGGAAGTTGATGAAGCGTTCTTCGGCGGCAAGGACAAGAATAAGCACGCTCACAAGCGCGGCAAGGATGACAAGGTGGTGGTGATCGGCTTGCTAGAGCGTGGCGGAGAATTGCGCGCCCGGCCAATTGAAAGCCTCAAAGATGCTAAGCGCGAAGTGTTCGCCCATGTCGAGCCGGGAGCCAACGTCATGACCGACGAATATCCGGGCTACAAAGGGCTACAGGGTCGCTTCAATCACCACACGGTCAGCCACGCGGCTGGCGAATACGTCAAGCACTACTTCAACCATGTGAACGGGATCGAAGGCGTCTGGTCCATTTTGAAGCGCCAGATTTACGGCATCCATCATTTCGTGAGCGCCAAGCACTTGGCCCGTTACATCGATGAAGTCGTGTGGCGCTACAATCGCCGCAGCGTAGCGGAAGGCTCTCGCGTGAGTGAATTCCTTGCCCGTACCGATGAGCGGCTCCGGTATGTGGATTTGATCGCAAAATGACTGTGACCATCAATGTGTCTGGCCTCGCGGAGGCGAAGGGGCAGGCGCTGCATCGGTGGAAATCGAAAGGAATTCCTGCAACGCCGCGAGTCCCTTTCCTTCAAGCACGAACCACAATCGGTGTTGATCCATGGTTTCAAAGCCAATTGCCTGACTACCATCCGGCAAAGGTTGATGGTGAAAGCTGGCCACTTGAATCGCCGTGCCGGGTCGGAGGGGCGCGTTGGTTGCCGCGTGAAGGCAAAGACAGCCTAAGTCGGCAAGAGCATCGGCTGCGACCCGCATGACCCCCTCTCCAAGCGCCGTTCGGATTCGGAATTCAGCCCCGCCCCCATCTTCGCTAGGGCGGCCCGCCATCACTTCAATGATGCGAAGCTCATCCTTTGTCTCTGCCATTTTATATTCCCTCGCTGATGCGCTATCGTCGCGCGGATGGCCAAGAAAACCTATGATGACAAAATGCGCCTAGACATGCCCTTTGACGAGGCGCTGGAGCGCTTCATCGGCACGAAGCCGAAAGAGATGCACGCCAACATCAAGCGCGCGAAGAAGAAGGTGCCGCCGGGCGGCAAGAGGGCCCCGCCGTCCGACGACCAGGCTCAAGCTGAGAACGTTGCTTCGTTAGCGAAGCGTCGTATCAGGAAGCGCAACACGGGGCGCTGATCTTCTGCGGCCGGGCGGCTTTCGGAAGTGGCCGCGAACGCTCTCCAATTTACCGAAACGCACACGATAGTAAGGGTCAATCCAGATCATGGCTGGACGCCTTCTGCTGTGTGCCCACGTGCGTCGGCGGCTTGGGCGTTGCCCGCTGACGGCGTGCGCCTGTGGCTGAGCGGTTCCGCTGTTGCAAAGCGGTTCCGCTCGCCATGCGGCGAGATTTTCAGACGATGCTGGGAGGACGGGCGTCGTATGCCAATCTTGGCTCCATCTGAGGGATAGCCGACGACTCACGTCGTTGGCGCATGCAGGCTAGAAAATGGCTGAGATTCGCGGTTTCGTCAATGGGTCACAATCGTATATAGTTCCCTCCGAACCCAACAATATCCGGGCGATCACCCTGGACCAAAACAGTGGCTTCGGCTTGTGTCCGGCCTAGTGGACACTGCTGACGGCTATCTGCGCCAATCAGCCAAAGGCAATATTACCAATACCAAAAAGGATGACTACATACGGGAAGCTGCCCAGCTCACGACCGAATCGTACCACTATCTGATCATGATGCAGGGAGCCGGAACTGATGAGCTTTCATACTCTATAATTCCTCCTCTCCAACGCTGGTTCAACGAGCTGAATATCAAGAACAGTACACTATTTCGTGCGGAGCTACTGGCCAATTACGAATTACGCTCTATTGAGGATCGTACTTTCCGATACCGGGATCCTACTCCTGGTCTCGTCAAAAGCCTAGACCATGACATTCAGTGGCCCTTCCTTAGGGTGACAGTCCCTGCAAAAGCCTTCTCTACAATTCCGCATATGGCGATTGTCGCCCACGAAATCGGCCATGCCCTGTTTCAACAATACCACTGGACTATCACTTCATTTGTTCAAACGGAAGGGACCGCATTACAGCAGCGTATTGCCACTCGTCTCGGTGCTTCGCATATAGCGGCATCCACCAACAAGATCCTTAACGTGGTGCTCTGGAATTGGATAGAAGAGCTCGCGGCTGACGCGTTTGCGTTTTTTCTAACCGGTCCCGCCATATTCTTTTCTCTGCCAGAGTTCTTTCAGTTCTTGGGTAGTGGATACGGAATGTACGATACTCACCCAGCGCACGACCTGCGGCGACGTACGCTATTTGTCAAGTTGTTCGATGGTACTCCGAATTCATTTGCCGATGTATTTAGCGATGCTACCGGTCAGACGCTAACAGAAGAGTTCAATAGCCCGCTGGTCTTGACGACTCCGCAGGACGCGGCTCAGGTTGAAGCTGATATGCTAGGTTTGGACTTTTCACGTGAACAAGCAGTGGTGATGGCCGAGCTTCATACCTCGATCCCAAAGCTCATAGACGCTGTGTATGCGCAGGCAGGAGACTATCTGAACCGAACGGCGCCTGACGCAATATACTCGCCACAACGTTACAAGATCGATCTGGAACTCCATATGCCTTCAATGTTGGAGGCAGTGCCTCCGATCGAAACGGGTGATACCTTATCTGACAAGGTACCAACGGATTTTGCTTCGATTTTGAACGTGGGATGGGCAGTACTACTAACGCGCCTTGACGATCTGCGCGTAAGGGTTCCAAAGTCAGACAGGTACGGTGCTGGGCGACTTGACGTGCTTCAGGGTCTTCTCTCAAAAGCAGTGGAGTTGTCTGAGGCGAGGCGCACCTGGCAGTCGTAAGGGCGGGCCAAAAATGGGTGCATTGAGCGGTGCGGAAATTCGGGAGCGCCTGGAGTCTGAGGCGGTAGACGAGCGGCTTGTCGTGAGTCCAATTCTTGAGCCGTCTGAACAGCTCCGAGATGATCAAGCTTCGATAGACGTAAGGCTCGGATTTCAATTCGCGTTGATGACACCGTCGCTGATAGATGCGGTCGACGAATTCGAGCGTGGTAAGCCATTTAGCTTATCGGCGCTGTTTAGAAGGCAGTACGTTCCATTTGGTCGACGCATTGTCATTCATCCGCATCAATTTATTTTGGCATCGACAATGGAATATCTGCGACTTCCATATGATATGATGGCATATGTCCTTGGCAGATCAACTTGGGGCCGATTAGGTCTAATCGTCGCCACTGCGGTTGGTATCCAGCCTAATTTTGCTGGGACACTCACGCTGGAGCTAAGGAATTTGGGCGAGACGCCTCTGAGTCTTTACCCAGGACAGATAATTGCTCAACTGTTCTTCCACAAAATCGATTCGGCCAAGAAGCCGGGCAAGGGCATTGGCCAGTATAGTGGCGCTGTTGATTTGCTGCCAAAAAAGACCTCTCCTGAACGGACGCACAAGAAGATCCTTAAATTGAGCAGAAGCGCCTAATCGGCACTATGGCCATCTTGAGATCTAGGCTGCCCGATAGCGAAGCCACAACGGGTCGGCGCCAAGGCCTGCGAGGAAGGCGTGATGCGCCTGTTCATCCTCGGCCGTCAGGCGAGGGAGAAGCGGGCGCGGGCGCGTCCTGACGATCCCAATCATCGCCACCGCCGCGCTTGCTTGGCTGAGCACGCCGAGCGAAAGGCTCGCCTGCCTGCCTCCCATGAGCTCAAGATAGACCTCGGCCAGGATTCTCGCGTCGACCAGCGCACCGTGCTTGGTGCGGGCGCTCGTGTCGATCGCATAGCGGGCGCAAAGGGCGTCGAGACTGTTCGGCGCGTTCGGATGTCTTCGGCGCGCCAGGATCAGCGTGTCGACGAAGCGATGCTCGGCAATCAGCGATCGGCCGCAGAGGCCGAGCTCCATGTTGATGAAGCCGCGGTCGAAGCCGGCATTGTGCGCAATGAGCGCGCTCTCGCCCACGAAATCGCAAAAGGCATCGACGACATCTTCGAAGCCAAGGTGGTCGCGCAGAAACTCGTCGGTCAGTCCGTGGATCGACGCCGCCTCATACGGGACGGGGCGCCGCGGATTGACGTAAGCATGAAACGTGCGCCCGGTCGGAATGTGGTTCAGGAGCTCGACGCAGCCGATCTCGATCAGCCTGTCGCCCATCAGGCAGTCGAGGCCGGTCGTTTCGGTGTCGAAGACGATTTCTCGCATGGTTCGGCTTCTCGTCCGGATCGGCCGCCGACGCAAGATAGGCGCGGATCGCTCCCCCGGAAAGTCAGGGGGTGAACGCAAGCGCCCGCAAGATTGCGTCCACCTCTCGCTCGGCCGCGGCCAATCCCCCCCCCGAATCGACCAGGAAATGCGCCCGCCGCCGCTTCTCCTGATCGGGCGCCTGGCGCTGAAGCAGCGATGCGAGCTTTTCTTCCGTCATACTCGGCCGGGCGAGCACGCGCGCCCGCTGTATTTCCGGGTCGGCGGTCACGACGACGACGATGTCGACGCGATCCGCCGCGTCCGTTTCGAAGAGCAGCGGCACATCGATCAGCACCAGGCGCTGTCCCTTCGCCCGCGCTCGCGCCAGGAACGCCTCCTCGCTCTCCCGCACGAGCGGATGCACGATCGCCTCGAGCCGCGCGAGCGCGGCCGGATCGCCGAGCACACGTTCTGCAAGGCGTGCGCGGTCGACGACGCCCCCTACGGTCACACCCGGAAACGTGGCTTCGATGGCAGCGGCAGCCGGGCCTTGATAGAGGCGATGAACCACCGCGTCGGAATCATGCACGGGGATGCCGCGCCGGGCGAACATCGCCGCGGTCGTGCTCTTTCCCGTGCCGATCGATCCGGTGAGGCCGATGACGCGCACGCCTCACCTCTCCAGGTCGGCCGCGACGTGATCGCGGAGCTCGGCATCGACCGTCGGACGGATTCCAAACCAGCGCTCGAAGCCGGGGACTGCCTGATGCAGCAGCATGCCGAGGCCGTCGACGATTCTGAGCCCGCTTTCGCTTGCGCCCTGCAGGAACGGGGTGACGAGCGGCACGTAGACGAGGTCGGTCGCGACGGCACTTTTTTTCGCGGCGCCCCACGGAACGACAAGGTCTTTCTCGTCATGCAAACCGGCAGACGTTGCGTTGACGATGAGATCGGCTTTCGCGACGACATCCGGCAATGCTTCAAGCGCGCCGGCGGAAACCGGATCGCCAAAATGGCGCGCCAGCGCTTCGGCGCGCGCGGGCGTCCGATTGAGGACCACGATCGACTTGAACTTCGCCTCGATCAGCGCCTGCAGAACCGCGCGCGAGGCGCCGCCGGCGCCGATCACCAGCGCCATCGAGCCGGGCCGCCAGTCCGCCGCGCGGTCGTCGAGATTGGCGGTGAAGCCATAGGCATCCGTATTGTCGCCGCAGATCCGGCCGCCTTCCAGCCACAGCGTATTTGCGGCTTCCAGGCGGCGGGCAATTGGCGTCGTAACCGCGCAGGCCCTGAACGCGGCCTCCTTGTGGGGAACCGTCACGTTGCCGCCGACGTAGCCCTTTTCCTCGAAGCTCGCGAGAAAGGCCTCGATCGTGTCCGGCGGCACGGCCTCGGGCAGGTAATCGCCCTCGATCCCGTGCCGTCGTAGCCAGAATCGATGGATGCGCGGCGAGCGCGAGTGAGCGATCGGCCAGCCGACGACGAAGGCCTTTGGTGTCATTCCACGATCCCTTCGGAGCGCAGGAACGCCAGCAGCGGAATGAGCGGAAGGCCAAGGATGGCAAAATAGTCGCCCTCCACCTTCTCGAAGAGCTGAATGCCGCGGCGCTCGATCTGGTAGGCGCCGACGCTCGTCAGCGCGTCTGGCCCCGCCGCCGCGAGATAACGGCCGATGAAGGCCGGCGCGAGCCGCCGCATTTTGAGCCGCGCAGTCTCAATGTGCTCCCAAGCGATCGCTCCGCCTCGTGCGCAGGCGATGGCTGAATGGAGGAGGTGCGTCTTTCCGGAGAGCAGCAACAGCTGATGCCGCGCGGCTTCCATGTCCGCGGGCTTGGTCAGCCGCTTGCCCTCCAGTTCGAGCACCTGGTCGGCGCCGATCACCAGGGCGCCAGGATGCGCTTCGCTCACGCTCGCGGCCTTCGCCATGGCCAGGGCGATTGCAATATCCTCGGGCATCGCCCCGGCTTGAATCAAAGGCTGCTCGGCGGCGCGCTCGTCGAGCGCGGCAGGCACGACCTCGAACGTAAGCCCGGCATTTTCGAGAAGCGCGTGGCGCGACGAGCTGGCGGAGGCGAGGATGAGGTTCATGCCGGCTTCCGCGCGGCGAGGAGCGCGATGACCGCCGCCGCCGTCTCCTCGATCGAGCGCCGCGTCACGTCGATCACGGGCCATGCTTGGCGGGCGCAAAGTTTTCGGCTCCAGGCGATCTCCTCGGTGACCAGGCCGCGATCCACGTAGGATTCCGTGAGCTCGTCCGATTTCATGGCGAGCACGCGATGCTGCCGCACCTGCACGATGCGGTCGGGGCTTGCGACGAGCCCGACGATCAGCGGCTTTCGTGCATTCAATAGCTCGGAGGGGATCGGAGCGCCCTGCACGAGCGGGAAATTCGCCGTCTTGATCCCGCGATTGGCGAGATAGATAGCCGTCGGGGTTTTGGAGGTGCGGCTCACCCCGACGAGCATGACGTCGGCCTCGTCGATCGCCTCGACATGCTGGCCGTCGTCATGCGCCAGCGAGAAATTGAGCGCGTCGATGCGCCGGAAGTACTCGGCATCGAGAACGTGTTGGGCGCCAATGCGTCCTTCCGAGCGGGTTCCGAGATAGGACTGGAAGGCGGTCAGCACGGGATCGAGGACCGAGAGGCAGGGAATGCCAAGCTTGCGACATCCGCTCTCCAGGATCGTCGCCAGCGACGAATCTACGAGCGTGTAGAGCACGATTCCTGGCGATTGCTCGATCTCGGCCAGCGCCTGCTCAGTCAGGGCCTGCGTGCGGACCACAGAGTGGATGTGCTCGATCGCATGACTGTGCTTGTACTGGGCAGCGGCAGCGCGCCCGACGGTCACCAGCGTTTCGCCGGTCGCGTCGGAGACGAGGTGGAGATGGAAATAACGCTGCGTCGCCACGTGCTGGCATCCTGTGGAGGATTCACGAGAGTCCGGCCCCTGGCCGGAATTTGCCGCAGCGAGATACCGCTTCCTCAAAAAGCTTCAACAGCACTGCTGGCTATGGATATGTCATGACAGATATCCGCCCGCTGTGAATAGGCTCTTTCATCCACAGCCACGGCGATGCCCAGCTACTCACTTCCCTTAACGGAAGCCCCCGAAACAGCGGGCAATCGATGGCGTTAAGCGGCTTATCCCACCAGTTACCACAATGCGATCGACGCGTTCGAACGCGAGCTGATTGCCGCACGGATTGTGGAGCACCAACAATCCCTCTAATCCAAGCCCTAACAACAATAACAATAGTGTCATTAAGACTCTGTTAGGGAAGACCGTTGCCCGGTGAGCAAGCGCTCAAAACTCCTGCGCGTCCTTGCTGGTGAGGCAGATGAGCCTCCGCCCATCTGGATCATGCGACAGGCCGGACGCTATCTGCCGGAATACAAAAAGACGCGGAAGGCAGCCGGGTCCTTCCTCGACCTCTGCCTAACGCCGGAGCTTGCAGCAGAAGTGACGCTGCAGCCGATCCGCCGCTTCGAT
The DNA here is from genome assembly GCA_964440525.1 of uncultured Propylenella sp. Taxonomy (GTDB): domain Bacteria; phylum Pseudomonadota; class Alphaproteobacteria; order Rhizobiales; family Afifellaceae; genus DASWJZ01. The sequence goes on from CAYTTC010000038.1 coordinate 30,112, forward strand.
TTTGATGCGGCGATCCTTTTTTCCGACATTCTCGTCGTGCCGCATGCGCTGGGGCAAAAGGTTTCGTTCGAGGAGGGACAGGGTCCCATCCTCGAACCGCTCGACGCCAAAGTCGAATTGCTCGATCTGACTAGCGTCGAAGACCGTCTCGCGCCGATCTACGAGACGGTTCGGCTGGTGCGGCGGGCGCTTTCGCCGGATAAAGCGCTGATTGGCTTTTGCGGAGCGCCGTGGACAGTCGCGACCTACATGCTCGCGGGTCGGAGTACGCCCGACCAGTTCGAGGCACGACGGCTTGCGTTTCAGGATCCGGATCGCCTTCAGCGCCTGGTCGACATTCTTGTCGATGCCTCGACGCGTTACCTCGTTGGGCAGATCGAGGCAGGCGCCGATGTCGTCAAGATTTTTGACAGCTGGGCCGGCGTGCTCGATGAGGAGGGGTTCGATCGCTGGTGCATTCGCCCGATCAAATCAATCGTTGACCGAGTGCGTGCTGCTGCGCCCAATGTGCCGATCATCGCCTTTCCGCGCGGCGCCGGCGCGCGGCTCGGAGGCTTCGCAATGGCGACTGGTGTCGATGCCGTCGCTGTCGACTGGACGACGCCGATGATCTTGGCGCGCGAGCTCGTCCCGGCCCCGACGGCGCTGCAAGGAAACCTCGACCCGCTCCGCCTCGTCATCGGCGGAGATGCGCTCGACGACGGCGTAGACGCTATCCTTGCCGCGATGGAAGGGCGCGCACACATCTTCAATCTTGGCCACGGCATCACGCCGGATACGCCGATCGAGCATGTCGAAAGGCTCATCGAACGGGTGCGGAGGCGGCGAGCATGATGCTCTGGGTGAAGGCGGCGCATATCATCTCGGTGATCGCCTGGATGGCGGCGCTGCTCTATCTGCCGCGGCTCATGGTCTATCACGCCGACAGCGTGGTCGGATCGGAGAAGTCGGAAACCTTCAAGATCATGGAGCGGCGCCTGCTTCGGCAGATAGCGACACCGGCCATGATCTCGACCTTTGTCTTCGGGATTTGGCTCGCCACGCTCATGGGCGTCTGGATCGACCCCTGGCTGCACGTGAAGCTCGCGTTCGTCCTGGCGCTTGCCGCCTATCACGGCCTCGTGGTGCACTGGGTTCGGGCTTTTGCGGAGGATCGAAACACGCGGCCGACGCGGTTTTTCCGCATGGTGAACGAAGTCCCGGCGCTCTTGATGGTCGTCATCGTCATCCTCGTTGTAGTGAAGCCCTTCTGACGAAATGGGCTTGTATCGCGCCGGTCCTGCGGTTATTTAGGGCGCTAGCGTGAAAATGCACGCATGGACGCGTCTCCGCCGCAGCGGCGGTTCGACTGAAACGCGCCCGAGTTCGACACTCCCCTCCCCCGCCTCTTTTCCCCGCCGGGATCGCAATCCATGCAAGAAATGAAACTTCAGGACCTGAAGTCCAAATCGCCTACCGAGCTTCTCAGCTTCGCTGAAGAGCGCGAGGTCGAGAACGCCAACACGCTCCGCAAGCAGGAGCTGATGTTCGCCATCCTGAAAAAGCTCGCCGACAACGAGGTCGACATCATCGGCGAGGGCGTCGTCGAGGTGCTGCAGGACGGCTTCGGGTTTCTTCGCTCACCCGACGCGAACTACCTGCCGGGACCGGACGATATCTATATTTCGCCCTCGCAGATCAGGCGCTTCTCGCTCCGGACCGGCGATACGGTCGAAGGCCAGATCCGCAGCCCCAAGGAGGGTGAGCGGTATTTCGCGCTGCTCAAGGTCAACCGCATCAATTTCGAGGATCCCGACAAAGCGCGCCACAAGGTGCATTTCGACAATCTGACGCCGCTCTATCCGGACG